>DATIXH010000097.1:0-17110 GCA_035518775.1 Candidatus Acidiferrum sp. | reverse complement strand
GCCCGTCGCTTCGCCGCGTTCGCCACCGTGGCCGCAGACCTATGTCGGGGAGCCGTCCCGGAGTTCCGGCCGGACATCCTGCACGTCCATGACTGGCAGGCGGCGCTCGCGCCCGCCTACCTCAAATTCGGCAAGCCCTGCGCGGTGAAGTCGGTCATCACGATCCACAATCTGGCTTTCCAGGGCACATTCCCCGCGGCGGTCTTCGACGAGCTAAAGCTTCCGCCCAAGGCCTATGCGATCGACGGTGTCGAGTACTATGGCGGCGTCAGCTACCTCAAGGGTGGCTTGCAATTTGCCGATGTCATCACGACGGTCAGTCCGACCTACGCCCGCGAGATCTGCACGCCGGAGGGCGGCATGGGCCTCGACGGCCTCCTGCGCATGCGGCGGGCCGCGTTGACGGGGATCGTGAACGGCATCGACACGGCGGTGTGGGATCCGGCAACCGATGCGCATGTCGCCGCGACCTACGACGCACGACGCCTGACGCGGCGCGCGACCAACAAACGCGCGATAGAACGGCGTTTCGCCCTCGCGCCAAGCGATGGCCTGCTCTACTGCATCGTCAGCCGACTGACCGGGCAGAAGGGCATGGATCTCGTCATCGAGTCGATCGATCCGCTCCTGCAGACCGGCGCCCGGCTCGCGCTGCTCGGCTCCGGCGACAAGGCGCTCGAAACGGCCTTCTCCGCCGTCGCGAAGCGCCATCCCGGACGTATCGGAGTCGTGCTCGGCTACGATGAAGCCCTCTCGCATCTACTTCAGGCGGGTTCCGATGCGATCCTCATCCCCTCGCGCTTCGAGCCTTGCGGGCTGACGCAGCTCTACGGTCTGCGCTATGGCTGCATTCCCGTCGTGTCGCGGGTCGGCGGTTTGGCCGACACCATCATCGACGCCAACGATGCGGCGTTGTCCGCCGGTGTCGCCTCGGGCATCCAGTTCTCGCCTGTCGACCAACCGTCGTTGGAGAGTGCGCTGATGCGGGCGGCCGGCCTGTTCGGCGACCAGAAGGCGTGGCGCGAGATGCAGCGGCGCGGGATGCGTGCCGACGTATCCTGGCAGCGCAGCGCCGGACAGTATGCCGCCCTTTTTCGTGATCTCTGTGCGGAGCGGGCGGCGCCGGACGCAGTCGATGAGAAGCAGCGAGTGAGCCGATGATCAGGACAATCGCGACCAAGCCTTTCGAGGGACAGCGGCCCGGGACCTCCGGTTTGCGGAAGAAGGTCTCGGTCTTTCAGACGCCCCACTATGCCGAGAACTTCATCCAGTCGATCTTCGACACGCTGGAGGGCTTCGCCGGCCAGACGCTGGTCGTCGGCGGCGACGGCCGCTTCTACAACCGCGAGGTGATCCAGACGGTCATCCGGATGGCCGCGGCCAACGGCTTCGGCCGCATCCTGATCGGCAGGGGCGGACTGCTCTCCACGCCCGCCGCCTCCCATGTCATCCGCAAGCATGGCGCCTTCGGCGGAATCATTCTCTCGGCGAGCCACAACCCGGGCGGACCGGACGGGGATTTCGGGATCAAATACAATGCCGGCAATGGCGGGCCCGCCCCGGAGAAGATCACGGAGGCGGTGTTCGCGCGCTCCCGGCAGATCCGGGAATACCGCACGGCCGACACCCCCGATGTCGATCTCGATCGGTTGGGCGAGTCAAAGGCGGAATCCACGACGATCGAGATCATCGATCCCGTGGCCGACTACGCGCAGTTGATGGAGTCGCTGTTCGACTTCGACGCCATCCGCGCTCTCTTCAAGTCCGGGTTCCGCATGCGCTTCGATGCCATGCATGCGATTACCGGGCCGTACGCGCATGCGATTCTGGAGGGCAAGCTGGGTGCGGCGCCGGGAACCGTCGTCAACGGCGTGCCGCTGCCGGACTTCGGGGGCCATCATCCCGATCCGAACCTCGTGCACGCGAAGGACCTCTATGATCTCCTGATGTCGCCGGCGGCGCCCGATTTCGGGGCCGCTTCCGACGGCGACGGCGATCGCAATCTGATCATCGGCCGCAATCAGTTCGTGACACCCTCGGACTCGCTCGCCGTTCTGGCGGCGCAAGCCCACCTCGCGCCGGGCTACGCCAACGGCCTTGCCGGGATCGCCCGCTCGATGCCCACGAGCGCGGCGGCCGATCGCGTCGCCGCCAAGCTGGGCATCAAGTGCTTCGAGACGCCGACCGGCTGGAAGTTCTTCGGCAACCTGCTCGATGCCGGGCTCGCCACCATCTGCGGCGAGGAGAGCGCCGGCACCGGGTCCAACCATGTGCGCGAAAAGGACGGGCTGTGGGCGGTTCTCCTCTGGCTCAATGTCCTGGCTCGCCGCCGCCAGAGCGTCGCCGACATCATGCGCGAGCACTGGCGCACCTACGGCCGCAACTACTACTCCCGCCACGATTATGAGGAAGTCGACGAGGCCGCCGCCCACGGCCTCATCGCGCGTCTCCGGGACGGCCTGCCACGCCTGCGGGGCGCCAGTCTCGGCGGCTCCATCGTCGGCACGGCCGACGATTTCAGCTATCAGGACCCGGTGGACGGGTCGAGCACGAGCGGGCAGGGGCTACGCATCCTGTTCGAGGACGGCTCGCGGATCGTCTACCGGCTTTCCGGCACCGGCACCGCCGGAGCCACGCTGCGCGTCTATATCGAGCGCTACGAACCGGATCCGTCGAAACACGGCCTCGAGACGCAGTCGGCGCTGGCGCCGCTGATCGCCCTGTCACGGTCTCTGGCCGAGATCGAGAGCCGCACCGGCCGCAGCAAGCCCTCGGTCATCACCTGATCGGGACGCATGGCTGAGAGATTCTCTGTCTCGCCCGGCCAGCCCTCGCCGCTTGGCGCGTCGCTCCGCGCGGACGGCGTCAACCTGGCGGTGGTATCCCGCCACGCCGAGAGAATTTTCGTCTGCATCTTCGACGAGAGCGGCGATCGCGAGATCGCGCGCCTGGCGCTGCCCGGACGCAGCGGCGATGACATTCATCACGGCCTCATCACAGGAGCCGGGGCGGGGACACGCTATGGCCTTCGCGCCGACGGCCCGTTCGATCCCGCCCACGGCCACCGCTTCGATCCGGCGAAGCTGCTGGTCGATCCCTATGCCGTCCGGCTCGACCGGCCCTTCGTCCATCATCCGGACTTGGCCGCGCCGCGCGCGGCGGAGATCGACACCGCACGACTCGTGCCCAAGGCGATCGTCAGCCAACCGCAGCCCGCCGTCGCCACCTTGCGACCGCGGACGCCCGGTTTCATCTACGAAATCGCGGTCAAGGCGTTCAGTCAGCGGCATCCGGAGATACCGGTGGCGCTCCGGGGGACCGTCGCTGCCCTGGCGCACCCGCGCGCGATCGATCATCTCGTGAAACTGGGCGTCGACACCGTCGAATTGATGCCCATCGCGGCCTGGATCGACGAGCGGCACCTGCCGGCGCTGAAGCTCCACAATGCCTGGGGCTACAATCCCGTGACCTTCATGGCGCCGGACCCCCGGATCGTTCCCGGCGGGCTGGCGGAGATCCGCAACGCCGTGAATGCGTTGCACGATGCCGGCATCCGCGTCTTGCTCGACGTCGTCATGAACCACACGGGCGAGAGCGACGTTCACGGCGCGACGCTGTCGCTGCGCGGCCTCGACAACGCTCTCTACTATCGCCACGCCGACCAGGATCCGGGGGCACTCGTCAACGATACCGGCTGCGGGAACACGCTGGCCGTAGACCGCGCTCCGGTCACGCGCCTCGTCGTCGATGCGGTGCGACACTGGGCCGATCAAACGGGTGTTGATGGCTTCCGCTTCGATCTCGCGACCGTGCTGGGGCGTGCGTCCCATGGCTTCAGCGCCGACGCGCCGCTGTTTTTGGCGATCCATCGCGATCCGCTGCTCGCCGCGCTCACGTTCGTCGCCGAGCCCTGGGACGTCGGTCCGGGCGGCTATCGCCTCGGGCAGTTCCCATCGGGATGGCACGAGTGGAACGACCGCTATCGTGACGATGTGCGCCGGTTCTGGCGCGGCCTCGATGGCGGCGTCGGCACCTTGGCGACGCGACTCGCGGGATCGTCGGATGTCTTCTCGGATAGGGGGCGCCTGCCGTCGCGCAGCATAAACTACGTGGCGTCGCATGATGGCTTCACGTTGCGCGATCTCGTTTCCCATAGCCAAAAGCACAACCTGCCGAACGGCGAGGACAATCGCGACGGCTCTTCGCACGAGATCTCCTGGAACAATGGTGTGGAGGGTGCGACCGCCGACCCCAGCACCGAGGAGCATCGGCGCAAGGACATACGAGCTTTGCTCGCCACGCTGATGGTATCGCGCGGCACGCCCATGCTGACGGCCGGCGATGAGTTCGGCCGCACCCAGCATGGCAACAACAACGCGTACGCCCAGGACAACGAGACGACATGGCTGGATTGGCAGCATGCCGATCAGGACCTGATGGAGTTTGTCGCCCAGCTCGCGCGGCTGCGGCGGTCCCATCGGGCTCTGTCGGCCGATCATTTCCTCATGGGGACGCCGGCCGATGAGAGCGGAATCCCGGATGCGCTCTGGCTGAACGCCGACGGACGGCCGATGGCCGACCATGACTGGAACCAATCGTCCGCACCTGTCCTGGGTCTTGCCCTCTATGCCGCACCGACGAGCGCCGCGCCGGCTGATCGCGTGTGCATATGGATCAATCGGGGGACCGCGGGCCTGCCGGTACCATTGCCTTCCCCGCGCCCGGGCTTCGTGTGGCGGATGGCTCTGGAGTCCTCGCCCACCCCTACCAATGGAGAGCTAAGAGAAAATCGCATCGACCTGCCGGGCCGGGCGGTTGTCATCGTCGCTGAAGCAGCGGATACCCGGGCTCGTGGGCGCCCCGGGGCCGACGACGCGTTGATCGACCGACTCGCAGCCGCCGCCGGCATCCAATCGGAATGGTGGCAACTTGATGGGACACATCATCGCGTGACGCCCGACACGAAGCGGGCATTGCTCAGGGCGATGCGATTCCCGGCAGAGACCGAAGCCGAGGCGAGGGAGACGCTCATTCGATTGCAGCGCGAGCGAGACCTCCGCAGCCTTCCGCTGTCGGCATTGCTGACGGCGAACTCTGCGGGAAGCATGCGACTGGCTTTGCCAGACCATCGCGGCGATCGGGCCATTGGCGTGTCCGTGGTGCTCGAAGACGGCAGCAGCCGGCAGCTGCGCTTCGCGCCCGGCGAACTCCAGGAGGTCGAGCGCATCGCGAACGACGGTCAGGCGAGCGTAAGGCATCTGGCTATTCCGCTTCCGGCGCTGCCGCCCGGCTATCATCGGGCCGTCCTCGAGGAGGGGGCGGGCGAGGCATGCAACCTCATCGTGAGTCCGCAAACCTGCTTCCTCCACGAAAGCATTGCGAGCGGTGCAAAACTGTTTGGACTGACCTCGCACCTCTATGCCCTGCGGCATGATCGGGATGGCGGGATCGGCGATTTCGAGACGCTATCCCGGTTCTGCGAGGCCACCGCGGAACTCGGGGGCTCCGTTGCCGGCATCAATCCTCTGCACCATCTCTTCCCGACAGACCGCGAGCGGGCGAGCCCCTACCAGCCGTCCGACCGCCAGTTCATCGATCCCATCTACATCGATCTCGCGGCTCTCGATAGGGGTCTCGAATCTCCGCGCATGCGCGCTGTGCTTGCCGGCGCGGAGAGCGCGCTGTCGCGTCTTCGCGAATTTGCCTATGTCGACTATCCGGTCGTCTGGGAGTTGAAGCGGAGGGCACTGGCCGCCGCATTCGCGGACTTCCAGGAGCAGCGTGCGTCGGCCGCGGGCGCTTCTTCCGCTGCGGCGTTCGAAGCGTACGAGCGGCGCGCCGGCCAGGCTCTGCGACGACATGCAATCTTTGAAGCCATGGCCGATGAGGTTGGCGCTGTAGACCTGCGCCATTGGCCGGCTGAATGGCGGCGCCCCGACACTGACGCGATCGACGAGTTTGCGGCGGCCAATGCGGACGCCGTCGACTTCAGAGCCTGGTTGCAGTGGATCGCCGACGATCAACTCGCCCATTCAGCCGAGCGTGCCCGCAACGCGGGCCTGCAGCTCGGCATCTACCGTGATCTCGCCTTGGGCGCTGCTCTCGACGGCGGTGAGCTTTGGGCGAACCACGACCAGTTTGCCGCGACGGTGTCGCTCGGCGCTCCTCCCGATCCCTTCGCACGCGACGGTCAGGTCTGGCAGCTCGCGCCGTTCGAGCCGCATGCCCTGCAGCAAGGCGGCTACGATCCGTTCATTGCCGTGCTGGCGGCCAATGTGCGGCACGCCGGCGTCTTGCGCGTCGATCACATTCTCGGCTATGCGCGCCAGTTCTGGGTTCCCGAAGGTGCTGCCGGAAGGGACGGTGCCTATGTGGACTTTCCGCTCGACGTCTTGCTCGCGCTCACGGCCATCGAAAGCCGGCGCGCCCGATGCACGATTATCGGTGAGGATCTTGGAACCGTGCCCGATGGCCTGCGCGAGAGCATGGCGAATTCCAGCATTCTCTCCTATCGCGTCCTCTGGTTCGAGAAGGACGGCGAGCGGTTCCGATCGCCGAGCCACTATTCGCCGCTATCGGTGAGTTGCCTCTCCTCGCACGATCTTCCGACGTTCGTCGGCTGGCGGCGAGGTCGCGACATCGAGATCCAGCGCGAGACGGGCAAGCTGAAGCCGGAGGAGGTGGCGGTATCGTTGGAAGCCCGTCGGCGCGAGGAGCAATCGCTGAGAGAGAGCATGCAGCAGGAGGGCATGCAGGCCGGCGCCAGCGATGCGGACTTGATGGCGGCCGCTCACGAATTGATCTCCCGGACGCCATCGGCCGTTGTCTTCGTTCAGGCAGACGACCTGTTCGGTGAGACCGAACCCCTCAATGTGCCCGGCACCGATCGGGAGCGTCCCAATTGGCGCCGTCGCCAAAAGGCACCGATCGAGACGCTCGCCCATCGGGACCTGTCACGGCGCGTCGTCGCGGCCGTCAAGCGCGGCCGGAAGGCGCACCGCTGATCAGGCGGATCGCGTTGCGGTCCAAGCAACGCGCCTGATGTCGACCGGCGGAATTCCCAACTCGTAGAGGTCACGCTCCGAGTATCCCTGCAGTTCGGTCAGCATCCGATTGAAGCGCCGTCTGCGTTCAATGCCAGAGAACACGGCCCTAATGCAGTGCAGCATTTCTTCCTCTCTTTTCATGGAATCTAGATATAATCATCAGATATCAAATGGCAATCCCTCGCCTTGGTGTTTGCTGCCATGCACAATAAATGGGCAGCGAGGTGCGATGACAGTGGATCCTCCGCTATCAGCAGTGGCAACCTTTGTTCATTGATCAGGGCACCCAAAGCCTGGCGTGTAAACCATGATGGGACAGGCTGCCACGCAAATGACCTTTGACACCTACGATCAACTGTTCGAGGATGACGAAAGCAAATGCCGATGTAGGCGCGGCAACTTGGTTAAGAATTAATACCGCCTGCGCGTTCAATTTCGTTAAGGGAGAAAGCCATGGCGGCGTATGAGATCGATGTTGCGTCCGGCTGCGCGCGCGTGAGCGCGACCGATCGGGTCGAGATCCAGCTCGGCGGGCCGGACGGCAGCGTCGTGCTCGATGTCACGAACGAAGCCGCCCATCAGCTGCTTTCTCAGCTGCGCCGGCAATTGAAGGCGGAATCGATCTCGCGGCGGCTGCACAACGCCGTCATCGCGACGCGGATGCAAGCATAGCGCCTGAAAACGATTGCGGCGGCGCTCCGCCGCCGACCGCTCGGAAGATTCTCGCCCGGCCCCTGGAGGCCGGGCGAGGCGTCTCTGGCCCCAGTTCTACAGCAGCTTCCAAGTGCCGTCCGCGGCGCGGCAACGCGCGAACTGATAGAGAATCAGATCCGAGTGCCCTTTCTGCTTGATGCTGTGCTGCAGGCGCTTGCAGGGCATGCCCGCATGCTCGAACAGCCCAAGGAGCGACACGGTTCCCGAGTTGCCCGTCTTGGAATTGCTCCAGCTTTCGGTCTGGCCGACGCGCGCCTGGTCATCGCGAAACAGCGTGCTCGCCGCCGCCTGCAGCATGGAAACATCGGAGTCCTTCAGATCGAGGCTATCGCCGAACGGATTGACCTGCGCCACGGTCGCCTGCAGCGACAGCAGGCCCAAGGCGAAGACGGCGATCACTGCGCGGAGGGACTTCATGACGTCGGCTCCCTACCTTCGGCTCCCTGTCTGGCGGATGGCTCTGCGGATCCAATCAGTAGAAGCCGCGCATGCTGTCGACGGCCCGGCGGACGTCGTCCATCTGCTGCGCCTGCTCGCTGGCGGCGGCCTGCGCCTGGCTTTCCTCGGCCCGCTTGATCTGCTCGATCAAGGTCTGCAGCCGCTCGCGGCGCTGGCTGCGCGTCATGGTTCCGGCCTGCACCGCGTTCGTCATGGTGATGTCCTCGTTGATGAGCTGGTCATATTGGCCCGTCAGCGCCGGCTGCGAATGCGAATACTTGCGCACCGCATCGTAGCCGCACTGGCGCCACTCGAGCTCGTTCGGCGCCAGCTTGTTTTCCGGGACGCCCGCAACGTTCCTGGGGTCGTAGCCGTAGGTCTGCGTGCACCCATGGAGATCGGCGACGAGCTGCTGGCGGGCCGCGGCCAGCGGACTCTGCGAACTGGAGCTGGAACTCTGACTCGTGCAAGCCGATAGGCCGCTGGCAATGCCGGCCAAGAGCAGAAACCCGAACAGCCGCTTCATGGTAGTGCCTCCCATCCTGTCTGTGCTGCCTGTCATGAGGCGGCCTTCGCCGGCGCTGCTTGGGCTGCGCCGCCGGGCGGGGACGCCTTCATTCCGCGCTTCCCGAATTCGCGCACCCACTGGAAGATGACGTAGAGCACAGGGATCATGAACACGCCGACCAGGGAGGCTGCGATCATGCCGCCGAAGACAGCGGTGCCGACGCCGCGCCGGCTCAGCATGGCGGCTCCCGTGCCGACGACGAGCGGATAGAGACCGGCGATGAAGGCGAAGCTCGTCATCATGACGGCGCGGAAGCGGCTGCGCGCGCCGTCGATCGCGGCTTCCTGGATGCTGAGGCCATGTTCGCGCCGCTCCTTGGCGAACTCGATGATGAGGATGCCGTTCTTGGCAGCGAGCGCGATCAGCACGACGATGCCGATCTGGGCGTAGAGGTTGTTGTCGAGGTGCGCGATCCAGAGCGCGCCTAGGGCGCCGAGCAAACCGACGGAGACTGAGAGCAGCACGGGCACCGGAATCATCCAGCTCTCGTACAGCGCCACCAGGAACAGATAGGCGAACAGCACGGCCAGGCCGAGGATGATGGTGGTCTGGCCGGCGGCCTCCTTCTCTTGGAGCGCCGTGCCCGTCCATTCGTAGGAATAGCCGGTGGGCAGCGTCGTATCCGACAGGCGCTCCATGGCGGCGATGGCTTCGCCGGAACTGCGGCCCGGCGCCGGCCCGCCGTTGACGGTGACGCTGCGATAGTTGTTGTAACGGATGATCGTCTGCGGGCCGACGATCAGCTTCGGCTCGGCGATGACGCGGATCGGCACCATGTCGCCGTTCTTGTTGCGCACGTGAACCCGATAGATGTCGCCGACCTTGCTGCGATCCGTGGCTTCGGCCTGGACGTTGACCTGCCAAGTCCTGCCGAACAGGTTGAAGTCATTGACGTAGTAGCCGCCGAGCGTCGCCTGGAGGGCGTTGAAGATGTCGCCGACCGCAAGACCGAGGGTCTGGGCCTTGTCGCGGTCGAGGTCGAGAAAGAGCTGAGGCGTGTTGGCGGCATAGGTCGTGAACACGGCCCGCAGCGCGGGATCCTGGTTGCCCGCAAAAATGAGCCCGCGCGCGCTGGCGGCGAGATCGACCGGACTGCCGCCCTGCAGATCCTGAAGCTGGTATTCGAAGCCGCTGCCGGTGCCCAGTCCGATGATGGGCGGCAGGTTGAAGGCGATCACGTTGGCCTCGCCGATGGCCTGAAACTCGCCGCGCACCTTGGCGATGAGCGCGTCGGCGGAAAGGGCCGGGTCCTTGCGTTCCTCGAACGACTTCAGCAGCACGATCTCGAAGGCGCTGTTGGATTTCGCAAGGCCATCGAGGAAGCTGTAGCCGATGATGCTGCTGACGTCGGAAATGCCCTCGGTCTTCATGAGGGTCTCCTCCACCCTCTCCGCGACCTTGATCGTCCGATTGACCGAGGAGCCCTCGGGCATCTGGATTTCGACGAAGAAGGCTCCCTGGTCTTCGCTGGGGAGAAAGCCGGTCGGCGTGATCTTGCCCAGGTACCATAGGCCGCCGACGACGGCGGCGAGCACGACGAGCCCGACGACGGCGCGGCGCACGAGGACCTTCACGATGTTCGCGTAACCATCGCGTGTGTAGTCGATTGCCTTGAGGACGTAGCGCATGGGGCCGCGCTTGGGGCCATGGGAGGCGCGCAGCAGGATGCTGCAGAGGGCCGGGCTGAGGGTCAGCGCGTTGATGGCGGAGATGACCATCGAGACCGACACGGCGACGGCGAACTGCCGGAAGAGCTGGCCGCTGATGCCGGGAATGAAGGCGACCGGCACGAAGACCGACAACAGGACGAGGGTGATGGCGATGATCGGCGCCGTGATCTGGCCCATCGCCTTTATCGTCGCCTCCTTCGGCGATAGATTCGGCTCCTGCGCCAGCACATGCTCTACCTGCTCGACGACGACGATGGCGTCATCGACCACGATGCCGATGGCGAGCACGAGGGCGAGCAGTGACACGGTATTGGCGGAGAAGCCGAGGGCCAGCATGACCGCGAAGGTGCCGACCAGCGACACCGGGACAGCGATGAGCGGTATGACCGTCGCCCGCAGGCTGCCGAGAAACAGAAAGACGACGATGACGACGAGGACAAACGCTTCCCTGAGCGTCTTGACGACCTCGTGAATGCTCTCCTGGACGAACTTGGTCGTGTCGTACGTGACCTTGTAGGCAAGGTCCTCGGGGAAGGCCTTGGCGAGCCGCTCCATCTCCGCGTTGACGCCGGCGGCCACGGCGATGGCGTTGGCGCCGGGCGCCTGGTAGATCGCGATCACGGCGCCCTCTCCGCCGTTGAAGCGGCCGACGACGTCAGAGGATTTGGCGCCGAGCTCGACCCGGCCGATGTCCCTGATGCGGACGACCGACCCGTCGGGATTGGCCCGCACGATGACCTTTCCGAACTCCTCCTCCGTCGTCAGACGGCCCTTCGTCTGGATGTTCAGCTGGAAGAGCTGATCGTCCGTCATGGGCTGCGCGCCGATGCGGCCGACGGCCGCCTGGATGTTCTGCGATTGCAGAGAGCTGATGATGTCGTTCGGCGTGATCCCGAGACTCGTCAGGCGGTCGGTCTCGACCCAGACGCGCATGCTGTACTCGAGGCTGCCGAACAGGAAGGCGTCGCCGACTCCGCGCACGCGCTTGATGCCGTCGAGGACGT
Organism: Candidatus Acidiferrum sp.; assembly: GCA_035518775.1. GTDB lineage: Bacteria > Pseudomonadota > Alphaproteobacteria > Dongiales > Dongiaceae > JBGPEQ01. Next base: position 5,670 of record DATIXH010000097.1, on the reverse strand, counting down.
TTATGGTCGCGTAGTTGTTCAGGAAGAGCGTGTCGTGGCTGTGGTTGGGCGCATAGAGGTTGATGACCTGAAGCAGGGCCGACGACTTCTTCTTGGTGCTGACCCCCTGGCGGCTGACCTCCTGCGGCAGCTTGGGCAAGGCGAGGTTGACGCGGTTCTGCACGTTGACGGTGTTGATGTCCGGGTTCGTGCCGATCGCGAAGCTGATGGTCAGCGTGTAGCTGCCGTCGTTGCCGCTCGTCGACTTCATGTAGAGCATGTTGTCGACGCCGATGACCTGCGACTCGATCGGCTGTGCGACGGTCGCTTCGACGACCTCGGCACCGGAGCCAGGGTAGTTCGCGGTCACCTGGACCTGCGGCGGCACGATGTCGGGAAACTGGGCGATCGGGATCGCTTTCATCGCGATCACGCCGGCGAGCGAAATGACGATGGAGATGACGAACGCCAGCCGAGGACGCGCGACGAAGACGCTGGAGATCATGACGCGGGCGCCTCTGCCGAGACTTCGGTCGGCTCCACGACCTGCTGCGGCCGGACCTTCTGCGCTCCGATCGTGATGACGCGCTCGCCCTCCTTCAGGCCCTTCGTGACCACGAGGTTGCCCTCATAGCCGCGGTCGATCTCGATGCGCCGGACCTCCACTTTGTTGTCCGCGCCGACGACGAGGACGAAGCGGCCGGTCTGGTCGATCTGCAGGGCCGGCGTGGGGATCACGAGGGCGGTCTTGGGCTTGGCAGCCTCGACCACGGCCGTGACCAATTGGCCGTCGATCAGGAGACGCTTCGGATTCGGCAGCTGCGCGCGGATGGCGACCGTGTCGGTCGTCGTGCTGACCGTCACGTCGACGAAGTTGATCGACCCCGCCTGATCATAGATCGAGCCGTCCGCCAGGCGCACCTTGACCCGCACTGCCCGCGCATCGGTGCCTTCGGCCTCGGCCTGCTTGCGGACCGCCAGCAGATCACGTTGCGAGACGGGAAAGGTCACGTAGATCGGGTCCTGGCTGACGACGGTGGCCAGGGTCCCGCTCTCCGGCCCGACGAGGTCGCCGACCGAGTAGGTGGCCTTGCCGATGCGTCCGGCCATGGGCGAGCGGATGTCCGTGTAGCCGAGGTCCAGCTTTGCCTTTTCGAGAGCGGCTTGCTGGCTCTGGAGCTGGGCCTTTGCCTCCAGCTGCTTGGCGGTCACCTGATCCAGCACGGCGACGGCGGCGACCTCCTTCTTCACGAGGGTCGCCTGCCGTTGGTAAGAGAGGGTGGCGACCTGCAGAGCGGCCTCGGCCCCGGCGATGTCCGCATTGATCCGGTCGATCTCCGCCTCGAACGGCGCCTTATCGAGCGTGAACAGGAGGTCGCCCTCCTTCACGTCGGCCCCTTCCTCGAACAATCGCTTCTCGATGAAGCCTTGCACACGGGCGCGGAGATCGACCTTGTCCACCGCCTCGATCCGGCCCGTAAAGGTCGAGGAGGGCGTGATCTCCGTGCTGGCGACCTTGGCGACGGTCACGGCCGGCGGCGCGGGTGGCGCGGCCTGCTGCTGTTCCGCCTTGTCGCATGCGGACAGGGAGACTGCTGTCACGAGCAGTGCGACGGCTTGCGCGCACGGCCATTTGACCTTTATTTCGCGTATCACTGGCATGACCATCCCTGCTTCAGCTGGCGGCATTCTCTCCAGCCTCGTAGATTTTTGCCGCAGGCGCTCTTTGTATCGGGCTCCGTGGCGCCTCCTGCATTCGAGTGTAGTCCCGCCGGAGCTACTGAGCTACGGCCTTGGTCGATAGCGTGTAACCGGGCGGGTACTTCTGCCATGGGTAACCCCCCTGGGCGAGCTTGTAGCCGTAGTCGAAGAGCTGCTGCATGTAGGCGGTATCGAAGTCTTCCTTGTGCGGCGCGTCGAACTCCCGGCCGATATAGGCGAGGTTGTAGTCGATCCCGTCCCGCTGCGTCGTCAGGTAGATCCGATAGAGGTCTCCCACGCCCTGCGAGGTGATCAGCGAGCTGACGGCGCGGTCGACGATATCCAGCGTCCTCCGGTCGACGCTCGCCCAATCGGGATCCAGGCGCGCGTTGCGGATCAGATAGAACGTTCGCTGGCGATGGGCGTCTGCCTCCGCAGCAAGATCGGAGAGCACCAGGTAGGGCGGATAGAGGAACACCTGCGCCATGGCGCCGCCATCGACGTGCATCTCCTGATACTTGCGCCCGTCTGCCTCGACCTCGAACATCACCGGTGGAAACACACCGGGCACCGACGCCGACGCCACGAGAATCTTGCGGAACAGGTCGAGCGCGCCGGGATCGCCGCTCGCGGCGATGGCGGTCATGTTCCAGATCACCGGCTGCCGGGCGTCGAGGTCGGTCGTGCCGACGAGCAGGAGCCGGCCCTTGGCGTACTCTTGGGCGATGCGCGTCAGCATCTCCGGCGTGACGAAACGTGAAACCAGCTCGAGAAAGGGACGGGAATCGGCGAGCCCGTCGTCGATGAGCGCGGCCAGAATGCCCCGCTCCTCATAGATGTCGTTCTTGGAGATGGTCGTATAGGCCTTCTTCAGGTCAGCGTCATAGTCCGGGCCGAGGAAGGCCAGAGGGGCGATCAGGGCGCCGGTGCTGACGCCCGTGACGATCTTGAACTCCGGCCGGTTGCCCGCGGCGGTCCAGCCGTTCAGCAGGCCGGCGCCGAACGCCCCATTGTCTCCGCCTCCGGAGATGGCAAGGAAGTTGACCGGCGGCAGCGGGCCGGTATGGCCGGTCCGCGCGAGGTACTCCCGCTCCTTGCGGAGCGCTTCCAGGCCCTCTTTGGCGAGCGGATCCGGATCCTGGTTGACCCAGAAGCGAATGTTGGTCGCCGGCGAGACATGCGCCTGCGTCACCTTCGCCTTGGTGGTGAGGGCCTTCGGCACGGCGAGCAGGCGCTCGGGTATGGAACACCCGGCGACAGCCATCTGCGCGGTCAAGCCGATAAGAACAAGAACGGATAGCCAGCCGCGACGGCGCGGAACGAAACAACCGGTCAGTCGAGCGATGAGGGCTGCAATGACCATAGCGACTCTCTCCGGGGCGGCCCTCGGGCGCCGGGACCAAACATCCAAGCGTACCTAAACGGCAAAAACGCCGTTCCCGGAATTGGACCAAAGGCCAATGGACGATCCGTCGCACAGCGCGACAATCGAGAAAACAAGACCGCTCATAGTCTGTGGCTTGAGTGTCGAAGGGAGGCGCGTGGCATTGCGCAGTTGCCGAATGGAGGGCGGGGCCGCCCTGCCATCGCGGTGGAGTTCGCGGTCGGCCGCGGGTCCGGCCGGCCGGTGAGAACCCTATTGGACCTTGGTCCAATAGCTATGGCTGCGGCCTCTCCTATGCTCGTTGCCGCTGAACACGGGCGTCGGCGGGAGCGAAAGAACAAGAGTGTCGGGCCACCGACTTGGACATTGCGGCCGCGAAGCACGGGGTGCGTTCGGCCGCGCGTCGGAAATCCATGCTCGGCGAGAGAACTGTGAAGAACGCCGATTCGTGCGGGTAAGCGCGTCCTGTTCCACATGAGGGAGTCCATGGAGCTCACGCAGGCCTTTCCCATCGCCATCATCGACGAAGATTTCGAAGGCAAGAGCGCCGCGGGCCGCGGCATGCGGCAACTCGCCGCCGCGATCGAGAAGGAAGGATATCGCGTCGTGGCCGGCGTCAGCTACGCGGACGCGCGGCGGCTCGTGAACGTCTTCAACAGCGAATCCTGCTGGCTGATCTCCGTAGACGGCGCGGAGGCCACGCCGACGCAATGGAAAGTGCTCGAGGAGGTCTTGGTCGCGAAGCGCCAGCGCAACGACCGGCTCCCGATCTTTCTGTTCGGCGACGAGCGCACGGCAGAAATGGTTCCGTCCAGCGTCCTGAAGCACGCGAACGCCTTCATGCGGCTGTTCGAGGATTCAGCCGAATTCATGGCCCGCGCCATTGCCCGCGCCGCACAGCTCTATATCGAGCGACTACCGCCGCCGATGTTCAAGGCGCTCATGGACTACACGCTCTATGCCAGCTACTCCTGGCACACGCCCGGTCACGGCGGCGGGGTCGCGTTTCGCAAGAGCCCCGTGGGCCAGCTCTTCTACGAGTTCTTCGGCGAAAATACGCTGCGCTCCGACATATCCGTGTCGGTGGGGCAGGTCGGATCGCTGCTCGACCATACCGGGCCAATCGCCGCTGGCGAGCGAAACGCGGCGCGCATCTTCGGCTCGGACGAGACCCTGTTCGTGGTCGGCGGCACCTCGACCGCCAACAAGATCGTGTGGCACGGCACGGTTGCGCGCGGCGACCTCGTGCTGTGCGACCGCAACTGCCACAAATCGATCCTGCACTCGCTGGTGATGACCGGCGCCACGCCGATCTATCTCATCCCGTCGCGCAACGGACTGGGCATTATCGGACCGATCTCGCGCGAGCAGTTCACGCCCGCGTCGATCCGGAAGAAGATCGCGGCCAGCCCCTTCGCAAAAGAGACGAAGGGCAAGGTTCGCCTCATGGTGATGACCAATTCGACCTATGACGGCCTCTGCTACAACGTCGACGCCATCAAGCAAACCGTCGGCGACAGCGTGGACGTGCTGCATTTCGACGAAGCCTGGTACGCCTACGCCAACTTTCACGAATTCTACGACGGCTACCACGCCATTTCGTCCGCGCAGCCCGCCCGGTCGCCGCACGCGATTACCTTCGCGACCCAGTCCACGCACAAGCTCCTGGCCGCCCTGTCGCAGGCATCAATGATCCACGTCCAGCACGGCGAGAAGCGGCGGCTCGACATGCCGCGCTTCAACGACGCGTTCATGATGCACACCTCGACCTCGCCGCAATACGGCATCATCGCATCCTGCGACGTCGCCGCCGCCATGATGGAGCAGCCGGCCGGGCGGTCGCTCGTCCAGGAGACGATCGACGAGGCGTTGAGCTTCCGCCGCGCCATGACCGCCACCAAGAAGCAGCTGAACGGCTCCTGGTGGTTCGACGTCTGGCAGCCGGAGGCGATGGCCAAGCAGCCGGTGGGCGAGACGTCGCGCTGGGTCCTGAAGCCTGGCGACAAGTGGCACGGTTTCGAAGGCCTGGCCGAGAACCACGTCCTGGTCGACCCGATTAAGGTCACGATCCTCACGCCCGGATTGTCGGCCGACGGCAGCATGCAGAAACTCGGCATTCCCGCCGCTGTGGTGGTGAGGTTCCTGTCCAGCCGGCGCATCGAGATCGAGAAGACCGGCCTGTACTCCTTCCTCGTGCTGTTCTCGATGGGCATCACCAAGGGCAAATGGAGCACGCTCATCACCGAGCTGCTCAATTTCAAGGACTTGTATGACGCCAACGCGCCGCTCAATCGCGTGCTGCCGGCATTGGTGGAGGCGCATCCGGACGCCTACGGCAAGATGGGGCTCAAGGAACTCTGCGAGCAGATGCACCGGGTGTACCGCGATGACAAACTGCCCAAGGCGCAGAAGGATATGTACACGACGCTGCCCGAGATGGCGATGCGGCCCGCCGATGCCTACGAGCGGCTTGTGCGGGGGCGCGTGGAGAGCGTGGAGATCGACAAACTCGCCGGCCGCATCCTGGCGGTGATGGTGGTCCCCTATCCGCCCGGCATCCCCGTGATCATGCCGGGCGAGCGCATCACGCCTGCCACCAAGTCGAT
>DATIXH010000096.1:0-19359 GCA_035518775.1 Candidatus Acidiferrum sp. | reverse complement strand
GGGCCGAGATTGCTCAGCGTGTCGGGCGAGACGTCATCGGGCTCGGTGTAGATGTCGTCGGGGATGTTCGGCATGGAGTCCTCGGGGTGTGCGCGCCTGCCGAAGATGCGCGCTCACCCCTGCGATGACAAGCCATGCCGGATGGCGGGGCCCGCCGGGCCGGGTCAGACCGACCCGCTCACATAGTCCAGCTTGGAGATGTCGAGCCAGCCCTGCACCTTGCGGTCCACCGGCTTGTCGGGCGTGGCGACGGCGATCATGCTCTTGTCGGTGATGCGCATCTCGCGCTTCTTGCGCTTGCCTTCGACGGTGCCGTCGGGGGCGTTCGAGCGGGCCTGGCCGCTTTCGCCGGTGTCCCAGAGGTTGTCGGCCAGCTTGCCCAGGAAGACGAACACATGTTCGTCCGGCTGGTTGTAGGGCTCCTTCTGGATCACCACGATGTCGCCGGGGAGGGGATAGGCGCCGAGGCTTGGCTTCATGGTCACGAAGGCCGGGCTGTTCGCGATCACCGACACGCCGTCGCCGGCCACCAGCTTGGTGCCGCGCGCAAGATCGTCCCAGTTGATCAGGCTGCGCGGCTTCGGCGGCACGCCTTTCTTGGGAACGCCCTTCGACATATTGGTACCGGACACGCCGAGATTCAGAAGCATCCAGTGCGGCAGGAAGGTGCAGCTGGTGCCGAATCCGGGCGTATAGCCCTTGCAGACTTCCTTGTAGGTGTGGTCACCCCGGTTGAAGTCGAGGACGTCGGTGACGAGCTTCACCGCCTTGGCGCGGATGATGTCGGCCTGTTCGCCGTTGATGTACATGTATGACCCCCGGGTTGTTGTCGGCGGCGTCGGCCCTGGCCTGACGCCGCCATCCTATCCCGCCGCGGCATTTGCCGCACGCCGTTCGGCCGGGCGGGACGCCGGAGAGGTAAGCGCCGTTTGTTTCTCCTGGATGTCGGCGACCGGCGGCAATGTTGCAGGCGCGTTTCCACGGCGGACGGAGCGGCCGGTCGCCTGGGGCGGAGAGCATTGGACCTTGGTCCAATGCTGCGCCCGCGATGAGCGGTCTAGAGTGAATCGAAGCGGGCAGCGCGGGGAAGGCCAATATCGGCGCCGCCGTCGCAAGAAAAACGGACCGCTTGGAGCGTGGCGATGGGTTGGAAGATCGTTGCCGCCTTCATTCTGGCGATCGTGTTCGCGCCGGCGATCCTCGCATTTCTTTGGCCGGCGGTCATTCGTCTCGCGGCCTTCTGTTTCGTCTTCGGCGGCTTGCAGATCGCCGTCGGCGTGACGCTGTATCTCATGATCTATGCCGGCGGCGTGAACTGGCCCTGGCCGCTGCTCGTCGCCGTGCTGGGCGTGTATTACGTCTACAGGGGCGCGGAGATCCGCCGGCTCTCGATCCAACGGCACGCTGCCGGCGCTTCTGAGGCCGGGCCCACGGTCGCCTCGGGCGAGAGCTAGAGCCGGTCCGGCCGGTCTTGATGAGGGCCGGCAGGGATCTCGCGGCGGAGGGGCGGCGGACCTACATAGAGAGACGACCTTCACCCAGGGCAACGCGGGAGGTATCGACATGGCGGCAGTGTTCTTCTCCGGCCAGGCGACGACGTTCGGCGCACTCGCGCCCGGGCTGTGCTTCGCGTTCGAGCGCGCGGGACGGGCGCAGGTCGGCATCAAGCTGCGGGACGAGACGGGCGGCGGCGATTTCTGCGCCGTGCTGTGGGCTGAAGGCGGCGACGGACCGGCGCTGCTGCCGCAGGCGCCGCCGGCCGATTGCCCGGTGCTGGCGCTGCCGGAGGCGATGTTCCAGCCGGCGGTCGACCCGGCGCAGATCCAGACCGAAGGCACGGGGCAGCGCGAGGCGGGGCAGCTGCTGCTGGCCGAAGAGCGTTGGCTGCTGGTCGTGGGCGACGGCGCCGGCACGGCGCTGATCGATCTCAAGGCGGGGACGCGCATCCGCGAGGCCCGCGACGCCATCCGCATCCGCTTCCGCGCCTGGCGCCTCGTGCAGAAGGGCCTCGGCGACGAGTACGACACCATCTGCCGCCACGTGGTGAAGCGGCAATCGACGGTGGGCTTCGCAAGGGGATAGCGCGGCAGCCCCGGCGTCGCCGTTGACGCTGGGCGGGGCGGCGGCGCATCGTCTCTGCATCATGCCTCCTGCCGCCGTCACATCGCTCGTCAACGTTGGCCCCGGCGCCGCGCCGCGCAACCAGGGGCTGCCGCTCGATCTCGCCTGGGTAGGCGGGCAGCGGGTCAATCTGTCGGCGGTGGAGCGGCGGGTGGCGACGCTGCCGGGGCGGCGGACCGTGAAGAAGGATGCGCAGGCGGCGTGGCTGCTGAAGGCGATTACCTGCATCGACCTCACGACGCTGAGTGGCGACGACACGACGGAGCGGGTGCGGCGGCTGTGCGCCAAAGCCAAGGCGCCAGTGCGGACGGACATCCTGGAGGCGCTGGGTTTCGCCGACCGGGCGATGACGACGGGGGCGGTCTGCGTCTATCACCGCTTCGTCGCCACGGCGGTGGAGGCGCTGCGCGACAGCCGCATTCCCGTGGCGGCGGTGTCGACGGGCTTCCCGGCCGGTCTCGTGCCGCACGACGTGAAGCTGAAGGAGATCGAGGCCTCCGTGCGCGACGGCGCGGAGGAGATCGACATCGTCATCACGCGTGAGCATGTCCTGACCGGCGACTGGCCGGCGCTCTACCAGGAGATGCGTAACTTCCGCGCCGCCTGCGGCAAGGCCCATGTGAAGGCGATCCTCGCCACCGGCGACCTCAAGACCCTGCGCAACGTCGCGCGGGCCTCGCTGGTCTGCATGATGGCCGGGGCGGATTTCATCAAGACCTCGACGGGCAAGGAGAGCGTGAATGCCACGCCGGCGGTGACGCTGGCCATGCTGCGCATGATCCGCGCCTACCAGGAGCGCACCGGGTTCAAGGTGGGCTACAAGCCGGCGGGCGGCATCTCCGCGGCCAAGGATGTGCTCACCTATCAGTTCCTGATGAAGGAGGAATTGGGGCGGGAGTGGCTGGAGCCGGCGCTGTTCCGAGTGGGGGCGTCGAGCCTGCTGTCGGACATCGAACGGCAGCTGGAGCACCACGTGACCGGGCGGTACTCGGCCTTCAACCGGCACGCGGTCGGCTGAGGTCGATTTTTTTGAACCGCAGAGACGCAGAGGCGCGGAGAAGGAAGGGGACACGGATGAACACGGATCAGAAGGGATGAACACGGATGAATCCTGCGCGCCTCCGGCGCGCCCTTCATGTTCTCTGTGCCTCCTCTGCGTCTCTGCGCCTCTGCGGTTCATATTTGTTGCGGTGAAGCGATGAGCGTGGCGCGGTATTTCGAGACGATGGACTACGGCCCGGCGCCGGAGGCGGATGCGGAGGCGCGGGATTGGCTGAAGCGGCATGAGGCGCGCTTCGGGCACTTCATCGGCGGCGCCTTCGTGAAGCCGGCGGGCGGGGCGTATTTCGATTCGATGGAGCCGGCGACCGGGGCGCTGCTGGCGAAGGTGGCGCAGGGCGAGAAGGCCGACGTCGATGCAGCGGTGGCGGCGGCGCGCAAGGCGCAGGGGCCGTGGTGGAAGCTCGGGGGACAGGCGCGGGCGCGGCATCTCTATGCGCTGGCGCGCATGCTCCAGCGGCACGGGCGGCTGTTCGCGGTGCTGGAGGCGCTCGACAACGGCAAGCCGATCCGCGAGACGCGCGACATCGACGTACCGCTGGCGGCACGGCACTTCTATCACCATGCGGGCTGGGCGCAGCTGCAGGAGCGCGCGCTCGCGGATCAGCTGCCGGTCGGCGTGGTCGGGCAGATCATTCCCTGGAACTTCCCGCTGCTGATGCTGGCCTGGAAGGTGGCGCCGGCGCTGGCGCTCGGCAACACGGTGGTGCTGAAGCCGGCGGAGTTCACCTCGCTCTCGGCGCTGCTGTTCGCAGAGCTGGCGGCGCAGGCCGGCCTGCCGGCGGGCGTGCTCAACATCGTGACCGGCGACGGCGGCACCGGCGCGCTGCTGGTGGAGCACGAGGGCGTGGACAAGATCGCCTTCACCGGCTCGACCGAGGTCGGGCGCCTCATCCGCGCCAAGACGGCGGGAACGGGCAAGGCGCTGACGCTCGAGCTCGGCGGCAAGTCGCCCTTCATCGTGTTCGACGATGCCGACATCGACGGCGCCATCGAGGGCGTGGTCGACGCCATCTGGTTCAACCAGGGACAGGTCTGCTGCGCCGGCTCGCGGCTGCTGCTGCAGGAGGGGATCGCCGAAACCTTCCTCGGCCGGCTGAAGCGACGCATGGGCAGCTTGCGCGTCGGACATCCCCTCGACAAGGCGATCGATATGGGAGCAATCGTCGCGCCGGTGCAGCTCGAGCGCATCCGCAAGCTGGTGGCGACGGGCGCGGCCGAGGGGGCGACGGTGTTCCAGCCGGAGAACCCGGAGTGGAAATCGTTGCCGGCCGGCGGCTGCTTCTTCCCACCGACCCTGATCACCGGGGTGCAGCCGGCCGCCACGGTGGCGCGCGAGGAGATCTTCGGTCCGGTGCTCGTGAGCATGACCTTCCGCACGCCCGACGAGGCGGTGATGCTCGCCAACAACTCGCGCTACGGCCTTTCGGCCAGCGTGTGGAGCGAGACCATCGGCCTCGCGCTCGACGTGGCGCCGAAGCTGCAGGTGGGCGTGGTCTGGGTGAACGCCACCAACCTGTTCGACGCGGCGGTCGGCTTCGGCGGCTATCGCGAATCCGGCTTCGGACGCGAGGGCGGACGCGAGGGCCTGTACGAATATCTGAGGCCCAGGGCCTGGGCGGGGCGAGAGCCGCGCGCGGTCGAGCCGGCGCCGGCCCTGCGCGTGGCAAGCGCGGGGTTCGAGCCGCCGGCCATCGACCGCACGGCCAAGCTGTTCATCGGCGGCAAGCAGGCGCGGCCGGACGGCAACTATTCGCGGCCGGTGCTGTCGCCGAAGGGCGCGCTCGTGGGCGAGGTCGGCGAGGGCAACCGCAAGGACATCCGCAATGCGGTCGCGGCGGCGCGCGCGGCCGAAGCATGGTCGCGCGCGACGGCGCACAACCGGGCGCAGATCCTGTACTACCTGGCGGAGAACCTGTCGGCGCGGGCGGGCGAGTTCGCTGGGCGCATCGGCGCCATGACCGGCGCATCGCGGGCGAAGGCGGCGGCGGAGGTGGAGGCGGCGATCGCGCGCCTCTTCTCCTACGGCGCCTGGGCCGACAAGTTCGAGGGCGCGGTGCATACGCCGCCGTTGCGGGGCGTGGCGTTGGCCATGCACGAGCCGATCGGCGTGGCCGGCGTGGTCTGTCCGGACGAAGCGCCGCTGCTGGCCTTCGTCAGCCTGGCGGCGCCGCTGGTCGCCATGGGCAACCGTGTGGTCGTGGTGCCGAGCGAGCGCCATCCACTCGCCGCCACCGATTTCTATCAGGTGATGGAGACTTCCGACGTACCCGCGGGCGTGCTCAACATCGTGACGGGCGCGCGCGAGGGATTGACCAAGACTCTGGCGGAGCATGACGACGTCGATGCGCTCTGGGTGTTCGGCTCGAAGGAGGCATCGGCGACGGCCGAGAGGCTCTCGGTCGGCAACCTCAAGCGCACATTGGTCGACCACGGCCTCGCCACCGATTGGTTCGACCCCGCCGCGGCCGAGGGTCCGATCTTGTTGCGGCACGCCGTGCAGGTGAAGAATATCTGGATTCCGTACGGGGAGTAGGCGCGCTAGAGCTTCCGCAACAGCGTGTCGGGATCGGCAATCAGCCGTTGCACGTCGGCGGGTCCGATCGCGGCACGCCCTTCTTCGGGCGTCCCCACATGCAGGGTGGCGGCGGCCGCGGCGTAGCGCAGCGCGGCCTCCAGAGGAGCCGCTGCAGCCAGACGGGCGGCAAGCGCACCGGCGAAGACGTCACCGGCACCGTGCGTCTCGGCGCGCGCGACCGCCGGCGCCGGAATGGCAACAGATGCGGGACCGGAAGCGGATGCGACACCGTGGGCGCCGGCCGTGACGATGACGGTGGGAGCCAGAGCGAGGAGCTTGCGGGCGGCGGCGGCGGCATCGGCGAGATCCTGGACCGGAGCGGCGCCCAGCATCTCCGCCTCGATGGCATTGACGACGAGGATGTCGACCAGGCCGGCGAGACGGCCCGGAGGGCGCGCCGGGGCCGCGTTCAGCACGACGCTGGCGCCCGCGGCGCGGGCAAAGCGCGCGGCGGCGGTATTGGCCGCCTCGGCGATCTCGTTCTGCAGGAGCAGAACGCGGCAGGAGCCGGTGGCCGCGCTCGCGGCGCCGATCTGCGCCTCGTCGATGGCTCTGTTGGCGCCGGAAACGACGACGGCGGCATAGTCGCCGCTCTCTTGCTGAATGGCCACGCTCATGCCCGAGCCCTGGGGAACGGTGCGCAGATGGGCGAGGCCGACGCCGGCGGCGGCAAGGCGCTCCCGGAGTCTGACCCCGAATTCGTCGTCGCCGAGGCAGCCGATCATCTCGACCGCGGCGCCGTGGCGGGCCGCGGCCATCGCCTGATTGCCGCCCTTGCCGCCCGGCTTCCACCACCAGGACGAGCCCATCAGGGTCTCGCCCGTGCGCGGCAGATAGGGCGCCTGCACCATGATGTCGAAATGCAGGCTGCCGACGACGGCGACGCGTGGCGTCCGTCCGACGGCCATACTCACTTGGCGTCGCCGCGGCCGAACAGGGTGGATTGGACCAACCGGTGGGCGGCGATTGCGTCTTGCCGTTGCAGCGCCGCATCGATCTCAGCATCGGGCAGCCGGTCGAGGAGGTCGAACATCATCTCGACGGTGGCCACGTTGGCCGCGGCTTCGGCGACCGGATCGAGGCCGGCGGTGTCGGGGAAGGTATCGAAGTAGATGGCGCCGACGAACTTGTCGCGCCGCAGCTGGCGCAGCAGCTCGATCGTCTGCACGGTATGGACGGCGCCGACCATCAGCCCGTCGTCCCGCTTGCCGTAGGCGTCATTGAGATGGAGGCCGAGCAGGCGGCTCTTGCGGCCGACCAGCGCCGCGGCCAGCGCCGGGCTCTCGTCGACCTGCAGCACATGGGCGAAATCGAGGGTGACGCCGAGATTGGGCGCGCCCGCCTCGGCGATGGCGAGCAGCGTGCCCGCAACGTTGTGGATGACGCTGAGCGCGCGCGGCTCGTTCGGCTTGTACTCGATCGATACGAGGCAATCGGGATCGTGGGCGGCGACCTGGCGGATGCCCTCGACCTCCAGCTCCCAGAGGCGGGCATAGTCGGCCTGGAAGGGGTGGTCGACACCGTCCTGGCCGAGCCAGAGGGTGAGCATCTTGCCACCGGCTGCGCGTGCCTCGTCCATGCCGCGACGAGTCAGGTCGATGGCGCGGCGGCGGATCGTCGGGTCGGCGTTGGTGAAGGCTCCAGACTTGAAGGCGGCCTCGCCGTTGTAGCGCATGGCGTAGCCGTTGAGCGCGAGCCCGCGATCGGCGATGCGCGCGCGCAGCTCGGGCAGAGCGATGCCGTCCGTCTGTTGGGGGAAGTTGAGATCGACGACCGCCAAGCCTTCGACCGTCGCTGCACGGTCGATCAGGTCGAGCGTCGTCGGCTTGTCGTTGCGGCCGGGCCAGAACAGCTCCGGCCGCGTCGCGAAAGAGTTGAGGCGGGCAGCATAGGGGTAACGGGTCATCGGATCCTGCCTGTATTCCGGCGCGATGCTAGTGTATAGCTCGCTCGATTCCAACGAATTGGGTGGCCGCAGCGAGGGTGGCGATGGCCGTCCCTGTCTGATACGACGGAAGGGGAGGAATCCTTGCTCAAGAATATCGATCCGCTGCTGAACGCCGACGTGCTGGCGGCGCTGCGCGCCATGGGACATGGCGACCGCGTCGTGCTCTGTGACACGAATTTCCCGGCCGATTCGGTGGCACGGCAGACCGTGCTCGGGCGGCTGCTGCGCGTCGACGCGGCGGACTGTCCGCGCGTGGCGCGGGCGATCCTGTCGGTGATGCCGCTCGATACCTTCGTCGAGGACGCGGCGGCGCGCATGGAGGTCGTGGGCAAGCCGCACGAGGTGCCGCAGGTGCAGAAGGACGTGCAGCAGGAGATCGACCGCGCCGAGGGCAAGTCCTGGCCGATGGTCTCGATCGAGCGCATGGCCTTCTACGAGCATGCCAAGAAGGCGTATTGCGTGATTGCCAGCGGCGAGCGGCGCTTCTATGGCTGCTTCATCTTCGCCAAGGGCGTGATTCCGCCGGACGCGTGATCGCATGAGCGGGGCGAAGGAGGGGGTCGCCATCCTCGGCGTGTTCGTGGCCGACCTCGCGTTCCGCGCGGGGCGGATGCCGGCGATGGGCGAAACGTTGTTCGGCTCGGGCTTCAAGATGGGGCCGGGCGGCAAGGGCTCGAACCAGGCCGTGGCAGCCGCGCGCGTCGGCGCCAAGGTGACGTTTGTCAGCAAGATCGGGCGCGACGCCTTCGGCGACATCGCGCTCGCTACCTGGAAGAGCGAGGGCATAACGGCGCAGGTCGTGCGCGCGGAGGTGGAGGCGACCGGCGCCGCCTTCATCTATGTCAACGACCGCACGGGCGAGAACGCCATCATCGTCTATCCCGGCGCGGGCGGTGCGCTGACGCCCGCCGACGTCGACGCGGCCGCGAGCGCGATCCGTGGCGCGCGTGTTTTCGTGACGCAGCTGGAGCAGCCGGCGGCGACGGCGCGCCATGCGCTCGCCCTGGCGAAGGCGGCGGGCGTCGTCACGGTGTTCAATCCGGCGCCGGCCGCTCCGGTGGAGGACGCGGCCTATCCGCTCTGCGACTACGTGGTGCCGAACGAGACCGAAGCGGCGGCGCTCACGGGCTTGCCGCTGGCCTCGCTCGAGGACGCGCGCCGCGTCGGCGACGCGCTGCTCGCAAAGGGCGCGGGGACGGCGCTGATCACGCTGGGCGAGAAGGGCGCGCTCTTCCACGCCCGCGACCGCTCTGTCCCGGTGCCGGCGGTCACGGCCGGGCCGGTAGTGGAGACGACCGGTGCCGGCGACGCCTTCGTCGGCGGCTTTGCCGCGGCGCTGGCGCGCGGGCAGGAGCCGCTGGCGGCGGCGCGCTTCGGCTGCACGGTGGCGGGAATCTCGGTCACGCGCGCGGGAACGGCGCCGTCGATGCCGACGCTCACCGAGGTCGAGGCGCTGTTGGCGCGAGCCTGACGGCCGCGCTCAGCTGGAGGCGGTGCTGAGCGCCGTCGCGACCGTCGTGAAGATCGACTTGAGGGAGGCGCCGAGCGCCGTCACGGAGCCGACCAGGGCCATCGCGACCAAGGCGGCTATGAGGGCGTATTCGATGGCGGTGGCGCCCGACTCGTCTGTGACAAACTGTTTGAGGCGCGTCAGCATGGCTGCCGTCCACGGCTGGATGGATCAGGGGAACGAGCTTGTGCCGCAGAGATGAACGATCCGTTAAAGCGAGGATTGCGCTGCATTAATCGACATTACCGTCGCGCTCCAGCGGCGGTCAGCGTCGGTTCACCGCGGCGACTACATCCGAGGCCAGGCCGACGTAGCGATGACCGTTGGCAGGATACCGCGCGATCGGCTTGGGCACCCTGATCACGGTCACGGCACCGCAAACCACGCACTCCGCGGCGACGGTGCCGCGATCCTCCGGCAGGATTCGGAAGGCGTTTCCCTCGCACTCGCGACAGATGATTTCCATGGCGCATTCTCCTGACCAGCAAGGCTGTTGCACGGTAGGCATGCAGGGACAGGGTCAGTAGGGATGAGGGGCGTGTCAGCAGCAAGGCGAGATCTGGGCATTCTTGCGGCATCGGCCGTGGCTGATTTTTTCGCGAGAGCCACCGTCGCCGGCAGGGCGCGACGCGCCGGGTGGTCCGCAGAACGGGTGATCGCCGGCGGGCGGTCGATCACGACCGGCGCGTCGCTGCCACGACAACGGTCGGGCGCCGCCAATAGTCCCAACGGCCGTCGTTTTTCTTGGGCCTGGGATGCCGGTTGCCAGGCCGGCCGAAGCCCTCCACGATTTGCAGGCGCGGCAAAGCGGCTCGAGAGGGAGCGAAGATGCGCTACGAACTGATGCTTCCGCACCAGATCCGCAAGGCGATCAAGGCGAACTGGCCGGTCGCGCTGCCGCTGGGCGTGCTCGAATATCACGGCGAGCACCTCGCCGTGGGGCTGGACACGCTGGTGGTGACGAAGGCGCTGGAGGTCCTCGAGCAGGAGATCGACCTCGTCATCCTGCCGCCGTTCTATTACGGCGCCAGCAGCTATGCCGTCGAGCCGCCGGAGGGGACCGGCACGGTGCATGTGGGTGCGGAGAAGCTGTTTCCCTTCGCCCGGGAGATGTTCCGCGGGCTGCTGCGCATCGGCTTCCGCAACATCCATGTCTTCATCCATCACCAGACGGAGAACTTCAGCGCGGGCATGCCGACCGACCTCGCGTTCAAGCTGGCGGCGCGCCAGGCGATCTTCGAGTTCCTGGAGCAGACGCGCGGCGAGGGCTGGTGGGGCAACGCGAAGATGGCGAACTACTACGCCAAACAGGCGACAGGCGCCGACCCCTTCAACTGGATCAAGGCGCACCCGCTGCTGACGGCCGAGGCCATCCGCCAGTATCCGTTCGACCATGCCGGTCAGGGCGAGACGGCGCTGCTGATGGCGTTCTGCCCCGAGGGCGTGGACATGAAACGGCTCTCGGCAAAGAAGTGGTACACGCGGAGCGCCAAGCAGGCGTCGGCGAAGCTCGGCGCGAAGGGCCGCGAGCTGATCCTGGCCAATATGCGTTCGGTCTTGACAGGCACCCGTTAAGGAACTTCCTGCGCCGGACACAAGTTCCTCCAGTGTGTGGCACTGGAGGCCGTCATGCTGAAATGGGCTTTGATTTTCTTCATCGTCTCGATCGTCGCCGGCCTGCTCGGATTCACCGGCGTGTCGGCGGCCTCGGCGCGCATCGCCAAGGTGCTGTTTGCGCTGTTTCTCGTGATCTTCCTGATCTTCCTCGTCCTCGGCCTCATGGCGGGCGAGGCAATTCTCTGAGGCACGGCACGCTACTTCACGGCGCCGGCGGTCAGGCCCTTGACGATGTAGCGCTCGAGGAAGAGGCCGATCAGGACGAGCGGTGCGATCGCCGCCGTCGAGAGCGCCGCCATCGACCACCAGTTGATGCCCTGCGAGCCCGTCTGGCTGGCCACCATGACCGGCAGCGTCTTGGCGTCGGTGCTGGTGAGCAGGGCAGCGAAGAAATACTCGTTCCAGCAAAGGATGACCGACAGGATGAAGGCCGCGACCATGCCCGGCAGCGCGATCGGCAGCACGATGCGCAGGAAGGCGCCCCAGACCGTGCAGCCGTCGACCAACGCCGCCTGTTCCAGCTCCTGCGGGATGGTGTCGAACTGGTCGCGCATGATCCAGATGACGATCGGCAGCACCATCAGGGTGTAGACGAGGACCAATCCGATCTTGGTGTCGAGCAGCGCCAGTTCCTTGTAGAGGACGAGGAACGGCATGGCGAGCACGACTGGCGGCAGGATCAGCTGCGACAGGAAGAAGAAGGAGATGTCCTTGTTCCGCCAGGGACCGAACTTGTACTGGAAGCGGCTGAGCCCGTAGGCGGCGAGCGAGCCGATCATCACCGCCAGGACGGAGGCGCCGACCGAGGCCATGATGCTGTTCTCGAAGCGCAAGAGGAATTCGTCGCGCACCGTGGACGTCGCGCCGATCGTGTCCGGCGACAGGCCGAGCGAGCGCCAGCCCTTCCAGTCGGGCTGATAGTCGACCCACGGGACGAGATGACCTTGCGTCACATCCACGGCGACCTTGAACGACGTGCTGACCGTCCAATAGATGGGGAACAGCGCTATGAACGCCCACAGGAGAAGGGCGCCGTAGATGAGCACGCGGCTCGTGACGAACTTGGCGCGGCGCGCAGGGCTGTCGTCGCGGGCTCGTTGCAGCGCTAGCGCATCCGTGGCCAAGCGGGCGGCTCCTTCACTGCCAGGTGTATCTGCGGATCCAGCGGCTGGCCCAGTTCAGCAGAAGGGTCACGAAGATGACGATGATGACGAGGTAGAACTCGGCGAGCATGGTGCCGTAACCGACGTTCGAGCGGTCGCGATACTCGCGGAAGATGAAGCTCGAGACCGTGTCGGTGGCGCCGCCGGGGCCGCCCGACGTGACGTTGATGACGATGTCCGCGAGCTTCAGCTCGAAGATGATGCGCAGGATGATGGCCGTGACGCTGACCGGCAGCATGAGCGGGAAGGTGACCTCCCAGAAAGACTGCCAGGGCGTGGCGCCATCGACCTTGGCGGCCTCCGACAGCTCCTTCGGCAGGGCCTGCAGGCCGGCCAGCAGCAGGATGATGATGAAGGGAATCCAGACCCAGGAGTCCATGGCCATGATGCTGAGCCGCGCGACCCAGGGCATCGTGAAGAATGCCGGGCTGTCCCAGCCCAGGTGTCGCGCCAGCGTGGCTGCCGGCCCATAGCGGTATTCCATGATCGATTTGCCGACCATCCAGCTGACGGCGACCGGACTCAGCATGAACGGCATCAGGAAGGCGACTCTGAAGAACTTGCGGGCGCGGATGTCGGCATTCAAGAGCAACGCAAGTCCGAACGCGATGGCATACTGCACGAGCACGGACAGCACGTAATAGACCATGTTGCCGAGCGCGTTCCAGAAGTAGGAATCCTGGAGCAAGGCCCTGACATTGTCGAGGCCGTTGAACTGGCGGCCCGTGAACGAGCTGAGATTCCAATCGGTGAAGGCTATGTAGAGCCCGAAGAAGGTGGGGAAGATCACGACCGCGATCGTGAAGAGAAGAGCCGGCAGGAGGAAGAGCGCGCGGCGGCCGCGTTCGCCGCGGACCAGCACCTGCCCGGCACCCAGCGCCACGGACCACAGCAGGAAGGCGTAGAGCACCGGACGCCAATTCTCGAAGCCGAAGGAGATGGCGTCGATCGCGTAGAGGATCTGGAGAAGCAGGATCGTCGCGAGGCCGAGCGAGGCGAGCGCGATCAGCGCCCGCCCCGCGCTCTGGCGCGCGGCGGGGCGTTGACGGGAGGCGGGCTTATAGCGCCGGTCGGCTAGCGGTAACGACTCCACCATGGCATCGCGTTCGGTCGACCTTCGGCTCCGCTGAGGACATTATCCGAGAAAGCAGCGGCTGGTGGCGATGCGGTCGCCACCAGCCGATATTCGCTCGCGCGGAACGATCGTGGACGCTCTACAGGCCCAACGAGGCCTTGTAGAGCTCGATCTGCTTGGCGCGGCCGAGCTGGTCGGTCAACTTCTCCCAGGCCGCCGCGATGTTGTCGGCGCCGGTCTTGGCGTCGACCTTGCCGGCGTAGATCTTCGCGAGCTCGTCCTCGGCGAGGCTGTAGTACTGGAAGATGCCGGGGATGCGAGGCTCGATCGCGGCGTTCGGGTGATTGTAGGAGTTGGCCTCCGAGTTCAGATACGAGGTGATGAACGGCTTGTCGTAACCCGCGGCCACCCACTCGTCGATGTTGAAGTGGCTGTTCCGGTAGGGCTGGAAGCCCGACGGATAGGCCGCCGTCCACAGCGAGAGGTCCTTGCCGCCGAGATGCGCGGCCGCGCTCCAGGCCGCCTTCTGCTTCTTCGAGTCGCTGTCGACCCGCGCCATGACATACACGCCCCAGCCGAGATAGGCCATGTTCGGCGAGAAGTTCGGGCCGCTGTCGAGCTTCTCCCAGGCGCCGGACGCCGAATTGTAGACGTCGTCCGAACCGGGCAGGATATCGAAGCCGCAGACGTCGCCGATGACCGACTGATCGTTGGTCTTGGCGTTGGAGCCGACGTCGCCCCACCAGACGCACATCGAGCCGGTGCCGCCGAGGAACTGCTGGAAGCCGGTCGTGTTCGGATCGGCATTGAGCTGGTCGGCCGGCTCCGAGGGGAGCGCGTCGAGCACGTCCTGGATCGCGCGCACCCAGGCCGGGTTGTTGACGCGCGGCTTCATGGTGTCGACGTCGAACAGCCAGGCCTTGTCCTTAGGATGCTTGGCATAGGCAGTGGCGCGGCTGCCGAGGAAGTAGAAGGCGAAGCCGCCCCAGGGCTTTGTCGGATCGAGATAGCCGTAGGCGTCCTGGCCCTTGATCTTCTTGCCCTTGAGGAATTTGGTCACGGCCTGGACCTGCTGCCAGGTGCGCGGCACGCCCCAGTCGCCCTTGCCGCCTTCCGACTTCCATGCAGCGGCGAGATCGGCGTCGGAGAAGTAGTCGGTCCGGTAGTTGAAGTTGTGGCAGTCGCCGTCGATGGTGACCCGGTATTGCTTGCCGTTCCACGTTCCGACGGGCGGCTTCAGATAGCCGACGAGATCGTCGAAATCGATCTGCTGCTTGACCCAATCGGGCATCTCCGACGTGAGGCCCTTGCCGCAGACGTCGCCCTCGAAGGGAGCGCCCATCTCCAGGATGTCGAAATCGACCGTACCGGTCGCGATCGTCTGCTGCAGACGCGGGCTGTAGTCGGCTTGCGCGAGGTCGATCCAGGTGATCTTGGCGCCGGTATAGGCCTCCCACGGCTTCAGGAAGCCGCGGAACAGCAGGTTGTGAAGGTTCTGGTTGTTGAGGCCCATGAAGCTGAGTTCGACGCCCTTGAACTCGCCCTCGGTCACGTTCTTCTTGGTCGCGCCGAGACACAGCTCGCCGACCTTCTGCCAATCGGCGTCGCCGGGCGATCCCTTGTTGACGCCAGGGATCTGCAGGATCTGCGTGCGCAGATCATCTGCCCGTGCCGGCGCGCAGAGGCCGCCGAGCATGCCGCTCGCGGCCAGGGCGCCGCCGACGGCCGCG
The DNA here is from genome assembly GCA_035518775.1 of Candidatus Acidiferrum sp. Lineage (GTDB taxonomy): Bacteria > Pseudomonadota > Alphaproteobacteria > Dongiales > Dongiaceae > JBGPEQ01. Next base: position 4,558 of record DATIXH010000096.1, on the reverse strand, counting down.
CCCTTGAGAACGCTGCGCCGGCTCGCCTGCATGGCCATGAGCCGGTTGTAAACTTCCACTTTCACTGTCGTACCTCCCTGTTTCTTGACGCCCGATGGGCAGTGCCGCGATTGTCGGCGTCGCGTTCGCTCGCCACCTGTGCGAAGCCCGCCCGCGCGAAGACACATCGCGAGCGGGTTTCGAAAGACGATCGGTACTATGCAACGGCTCGGGGCGATGTCAATCGCGTGTCACCTGGGCATTTGCCCGGCGGCGCTCACTCGAGGATGCGCACCTCAATGCGGACCGATTCCGGCGACACGCCGGCGATGTCCGCGATCTCGCGCGCCGCGGCGGCCTTCACCTCTGCGATCGTGCGGCGCGACCCTGGTCCGCTCGCGGCATCAGGCGCGAGCGGCAGCGCATCGTCGAGCGGCCGGCGGGCGATGGGCGGATGCTCCGCGCCCAGGCCGCAGCCGACGCGCGTGGGGCGTTCGCTCTCGGTGGGATCGAGGCCGATCCAGAGCGAGAAGCCGCCGCCGGTCTTGATTCCGGCCGCCTGGCGCGCCTCGTAAGCGGCGTCGAGGCGCTCGCGCACCTTATGCGCCGGGAAGGCATAGAGCTGGACCTCGCGCGGACGGTGGCGACCGTCGGTTGCGATGACGAGGACCTTGTCGACGCCGGCCAGGGCAGGCCAGCCGCCGTCGTCACCGCGCGTGCAGGCGAACCAGCGGTCGCGGGTCGTGCGGACATCGGCCCATTCGAGCACGCCGTTGCGGCGCAGCTGCCAGAGAGCCCGCCGACCCGTCGAGCGGTCCTCAGGCTGGTAGCCGAGTTGGACGAGCAGGGAGCCGCCAAGCGCCAGCAGGAGCCGGCGCGCGCGCTCCGGGCTGGCGGACGCCAATTCATGGGCGGTCATGATCGTCGCACAATCAAATTCATATGATAAATATATCACATGAATTTGATCATTTGAATATACCAATTTGATAGTCGATTTTGACGCCGATTATAGAGCATGAAAAATTAGGAGGCCCGCCTCTCATCGAGACGGGCCGATATCTCTGGAGACGGGCTGATACTGGAGACGGGCTGATACAGGTGAGAGAGGCCGCTTCGCCCTAGTGAATCGTCTCGCTGCCGGCAGGCGTCTCGGACTGGAGGACCACGATCGCGTCGACGATCTTTTGCCAGGCGAGTGTTCCCTTGGTGTCGCCGCGCGCAAAATGCTCGGCGGCCTGCAGGGCAGCATGTCCGGACGCCGCCGGGCCGTAGCTCTCTACGAGGGCGAGCGCCGCGCGCCAGATCTCGGTCGGAACGAACATGGACATATCGACGTAACACATCGGGGTCGAGAAGGTTTCACCCCCGCTATGGTGCGGAGAGCCGAGGCGGGGGAGAGTCTGAAAGGTGGTCCCTCTCCCGCCTGCGGGGAGGCGTTCTCGCTGCGTTGCGCGGTCGGTTACCTGCTGCGAAATCGCCCCGACGAGCGGAAGCGGCAGGCGGGAGGAGGGTGAGGCTGCGCAAGGTCCTGCTCGTAAGATCCTGCGCTATCGAGGGCCGGCGAGCACGGTGGTCGCCATCCACGGCGGCCGGGTGAAACCGTCACCCGACTCATCATCGTCCGCCGGCCGCGCGTCACCGTAGCTCTCCGCGGCGAGTTCGGGCCCGCAGCGCGTCGTGCCGCAGTGGGGGCACTCGACGGAGATGCCCAGAGACTTCACGAGGAAGCTGTACTCGTCGCCGTTCTGGCTGCAGAGGATGACATAGCCCTCGGGTAGCCGGCCGACGACGCTCAGCCGCGCATCGATTCGATCGTCCTTCATGTAAGCGTGATCCTTTCGTCGCTGCCCCCACGGCCGCGTACGCGGAAGAAACGCGCCGGGCAGACTCATGGTTCCGGAACAGCGGGGGATCGGTGTGTGGCAAGATTAGGGCTCCTCCCCTCGGCGACGCCTGACATTGGCCTGGACGCAGGAGCGCGCCCGTGCATCGATGGCGTGAAGCGGCACGGCCGCGCCGCTGCGGAGCAGGGGAGTCGCGATGCGTCACGTCGGCGCCGAACTGGACGCGCCGCTGCTCAGGCAGCTGCTGCAGGTCGGTGGGCTCGTCGTCTCCGCAGAGCGCGCGCTGACATTGCTGCCCGTCGCATCGGCGCTGCTCGCCGGCTGTGATCGGCTGGCAACGCTCGATCTGGCGAGCGAGGGCGGCTGTGGCCCCGCGGCCGGACCGGGCGATGTCCGGCGATGACGGAGCCGGCGCATTTCCACTCGATCGCCGAGGTAGCGGCGCGCTATCGCGCCGGCTCGCTGTCGCCGGTGGCGGTGACGCGCCAGGCGCTCGACCGCATCGCGGCGCTCGATTCGGTGCTCAACAGCTTCATCACCGTCTGCGCCGACGAGGCCGTGGCGCAGGCGGCGGCGGCCGAACGCGAGCTGGCCGCCGGACATGACCGCGGGCCGCTGCAGGGCGTGCCGGTCGCGATCAAAGACCTCATCGACGTCGCGGGCGTGCCGACCACGAACGCCTCGCGCGCGGACAGCCCGCGCCGGCCGACCGCCGATGCGGCGCTGGTGCGCCGGCTGAAGGAGGCGGGCGCCGTCATCCTCGGCAAGACCAATCTGCTGGAATACGCCTATGGCGCCGTGCATCCGGATTTCGGGCAGACCAACAATCCCTGGGACCCGAAGCGCACCTCCGGCGGCTCGAGCGGAGGCTCCGCGGCCGCGGTGGCGGCCGGATTCTGCTTCGGCGCGGTCGGCACGGATACCGGCGGCTCCATCCGCATCCCCGCGGCCTATTGCGGCGCGGTCGGGCTGAAGCCGACCTACGGACTGGTCGACCTCGACGGCGTGCAGGCGCTCTCCTGGTCCCTCGACCATGCCGGGCCGCTGGCCCGCTCCTGCAGGGATGCCGGCCTGCTGCTGGAGGCGATGAGCGGCCGCCGCTGCCGGCCGGCCCCGCTGCCGCTGGCGGGTTTGCGCGTCGGCGTCATGGCCCATCCAGGCGCCGAGCGCTATCTGCAGCCCGACGTCGTGGCGGCGACGACAGAGGTCAGGGAGCAGCTGCGGGCGCGGGGCGCGGCGGTGCGCGAGGTTGCCGTTCCCGATCTCGAACTGGCGGCCGACGCCCTGATGGCCATCCTCTGTCCGGAAGCCAGCGTCGTCCATCAGCGGCGGATCGCGGAGCAGCCGGACGGTTTCGGCGAGACCACGCGCCTGCAGATCGAGGCCGGCTTCGCGGTGCCCGCGACCGCCTATGTGCGCGCGCAGCAGTTCCGCCGCGAGCTGGTCGCGCGCTTCCGCGGGCTGTTTGCGGAGGTCGATGCGCTGCTGTCGCCGGCGGTGCCGTGGGTGGCGCCGGCCGCCGATCCGGCGCTCAATGACGAGGCCGGAGCCGGCGAGATGCTGTATAGCGCGGTCCACAACCTGGTCGGGCTGCCGGCGGCGAGCGTGCCCTGCGGCCTGTCGTCGGAGCGCCTGCCGATGGGGCTGCAGGTCGTCGGGCCGTGGGGCGACGACGAACGCGTGCTGTCGATCGGCGCGGCCATCGAAGCGTTGACTGCTCGGGCGTATCCGCCGCTCTGAGCGGGCAGCGGACGCACTTGGCCTGATCTGCGTGCCCGTACTAAGTATGGGTCGAGTAAATCGGATATTTTCTGGCGCGAGGGAGGGCCTTCGAGAGATGAGCACGGTCGAAAGGATCGCCGTCGTCACCGGCGCGGGCAGCGGGATCGGCCGCGAGGCAGCGCTCGCGCTCCTGAAGGAGGGCTATGCCGTCGTGCTAGCCGGGCGCCGCCGCGAGGCGCTGGAGCAGACGGCGGCGATGGGCAAGGCGGCCGGCGGGCGTTCGCTCGTGGTGCCGACCGACGTCGGCGATCCCGCGGCCGTGCGCGCCCTCTTCGCGAAGACCAAGGAGACCTTCGGCCGGCTCGACCTGCTGTTCAACAATGCGGGCACCAATGCGCCGGGCGTGCCGTTCGAAGAGCTGACCGTCGAGCAGTGGAAGGCGGTCGTGGACGTCAATCTGACCGGCATGTTCCTGTGCGCGCAGGAGGCCTTCCGCCTGATGAAGGACCAGGACCCGCGCGGCGGCCGCATCATCAACAACGGCTCGATCTCCGCCCATGTGCCGCGCCCGAACTCGGCGCCTTATACCTCGACGAAACACGGGGTGACCGGCCTGACGCGCTCGATCTCGCTCGACGGCCGCAAGTACGACATCGCCTGCGGGCAGATCGACATCGGGAACGCCGAAACGGAGATGGCCGCACGGATGAAGACCGGCGTGCCGCAGGCGAACGGCACGATCGCACCCGAGCCGATGATGCCCGTTTCGGAGATCGGACGCGCCATCGTCTACATGGCGAGCCTGCCGCCCAGCACCAACGCGCAGTTCCTGACGGTGATGGCGACCAAGATGCCGTTCATCGGCCGCGGCTAGTACCGGCTATCGCCGGAGCGTGAGTCGTGATTCAAATACTGGATGAACATCCAGGAAGCGACGCCGATCGAGCTGACGGCGGAGGAGCGGACGGTGCTTGAGGGCATGGTTCGTTCACCCAAGACAGAGCAACGGT
>DATIXH010000095.1:0-9825 GCA_035518775.1 Candidatus Acidiferrum sp. | reverse complement strand
TCGGCGGCAGCGCGGCACAGGCCGCCGTCGAGATCAGCCTCAGCGTCTTCCAGCAGGACCTCGCGCCCTACGGCCGCTGGGGCGATGATCCGAGCTACGGCCAGGTTTGGTACCCGGCCGTGGCCCCGGGTTGGCGTCCCTACTACGACAACGGCCACTGGGAATACTCCGATGAATATGGCTGGCTGTGGGTGTCGGATCTGCCCTGGGGCTGGGCGCCGTTCCACTATGGCCGATGGGTGATGACGGCCTATGGCTGGGCCTGGGTCCCGGGCACGGAATGGGGTCCGGCGTGGGTCACCTTCCGCTCAGCGCCTGACTACATCGGCTGGGCGCCGCTGCCCCCGGACGACTATTGGGACGACAGCTACGGGTTCCGCCGCCATGTCGACGTGGTCGACGTGCGCTGCTGGAACTTCGTGCGCCCGGAGGGCTTCGTCGCGCATCGCTTCGACCGCTATGCGTACGATCGTCGCGACTACCCGCGCTTCATCCACAACACGACCAACATCACCAACATCACGATCATCAACAACCGCGTCGTCAACCGCGGCATCCAGGTCGACCATGTCGAGCGTCTGGCGCACCGCCGCGTCGAGCGCGTCAGCGTCGCCGACGCCAACCGTCCGACCCGGACCGAGGTCCAGGGCAACCGGGTAACGCTCTTCCGGCCGCGGGTGACGAACACGGGCAACCAGCAGCTGCAGCACCAGAACCTGCAGAACAATGGCGCCCAGGAGTTCAGCAACCAGCAGCAGCTCAACAAGCGCCGCAACAGCAACGGCCAGCAGCAGTTCGTGCCGCCGCAGCAGACCCAACCCACCTTCGGCACGAACGAGCAGCCGCAGACACTGAAGAAGCGGCGCAACCAGCAGCAGCAGTTCGTGCCGCCGGAGCAGCAGACGCAGCCCACTTTCGGCACCAACGAGCAGCAGCAGACGCTGAAGAAGAAGCGCAACCAGCAGCAGCAGTTCTTCCAGCCCCCGGAGGAGCAGACACAGCCCTCGGCCGGCGGCAATCAGCAGCCGTACGTGCTGAAGAAGCATCGCAACAACGGCCAGCAGGAGTTCGCTGCCCCGAGCAACGGCGCCCAGGGCCAGCAGCAGCTCAAGCGGCGCCAGAACAACAACGCCAGCTTCGGCCAGCAGCAATTCCAGCAGCAGCCGAAGATCCGGCAGCAGCAGGTCCAGCCGCAGGTCCAGTTCAAGCAGCAGCAACAGCCGCAGCAGAACAACGCGAAGCGCTACAAGAACCAGCGTCAGTGCCAGCAGGGCGACAACAGCTGTAACTAGCCGGGGCTGGCTGCGTTTCCTTGGCCCCGCCCTCGCCGCTTCGGCGAGGGCGGGGTTTCGCTTATGCGGCGCCGGCTCTGGTGCTGACGCCTTGCGCCACTACGCGGGCGGGCGGGAAGCGCAGCGAGGCGCGGGTGCCGACGCCGAGGCCGCTGGCCAGCGACAGCAGGCCGCCATGGGCCTTCATCAGCTCGCGCGCCAACGGCAGGCCGAGGCCGAGGCCCTCGTAGCGGCGGTTGAGTTCGCCGTCGATCTGCCCGAAGGGCGAGAGCGCCTTCTCGATGTCGGGCTCGGCGATCCCGATGCCGGTGTCGACCACGTCGATGTTGACGCCGCCGAAGGCGTCGGCCGCGGCGACGACGGTGATCCAGCCGCCGGCCGGCGTGAACTTGACGGCGTTCGAGAGCAGGTTGTCGAGGCACTTGCGCAGGCGCCGCGGATCGGCCCAGAGGCGCGGCAGGTTGGGCGCGATGTCCAAGGTCAGTGCCAGCCCGGCCGCCGCCACCGCCTCGCTCACCGCGGCAGCCGCCGCGCGGATCGCCTCCTCGGTGTCGATGTCGTCCTCGTTCAGCTCGATGCGGCCGTCGACGCCGCGCGCCATCTCCAGCACGTCGTTGATCATCTTGTTGAGATGGGTACCGCTCGCCGCGAGGTCGGCAGCGTAGTCCTTGTACTTGCTGTTGCCGAGCGGGCCGAAGCGCTCGTCGCGCAGGATCTCGGCGAAGCCGACGATGTGGTTGAGCGGCGTGCGCAGCTCGTGCCCCATGCAGGCCAGGAACAGCGACTTCGCCCGGCTGGCGCGCTCGGCCTCATCGCGGGCGTCGCGCAGGCCGTCGGCCAGGGCCGAGATCTCGTTGCGCTGGCGCATCAGCTCGGCATTGCGGTGGGCGAGGGCATCGTTCTGCTCGGCGATCGCCTCGAGCAAGGTCGTGCGCTCGATGATGCGGCTGATCACCTGGCCGATGGCGACGCCGAGCTCGGCCTGCACCGGGGTGAAGGGGATCACGCGCTTGCCGTTGCGGCTGCGCCGGTTGATGATCTGCACCACGCCGGTCACCTGCCCGGCGTAGTTCTTCAGCGGGAAGGCCATGATCGAGCGCGTGCGGTAGTTGTTGGCGCGGTCGAAGCCGTCGTCGAAGCGGTAGGGCCGGTCCTGCGGGATCGCATAGACGTCGTCGATCAGCACCCAGTGGCCGGTGGCCGCCACGAAGCCGGCGATCGAGCTGCGGTCCACCGCGATCGTGAAATTCGCGGGCGAGAGGGGCACCACGTCGTTCTGCAGGCTCACGGGGTCCAGCCAGCGCCGCCCCGCCTCCTCGCGCTTCAGGTAGATCGTGCCGGCCTCGGCATTGGTCAGCAGACGGCTCTTGCGCAGCGTCTTGGCGAGCACCTCGCTCAGCGATTGCCCGGGCTGCCGGTCGATGTATTCGAGGAATTCGAGGATGAGGCTCATGCGGGGTCGCCTTGCGCGCGAGATTCGCGGCCGCGCGAATCGGCGGCCGTCGGAAGGGCGACAGTGTGCGTCGGTTAGGTTGATTTGCGGTAAAGGCGCGCGGCTTCGGGCCTCTGCCCGAAAATGCCGGCAAATCAAGGCTTGCCGGTGCCTGGCTGGCACAAAATCTCGGAACCATGCGAGTTTTTGCGAATCAGGTGCGAAAACCGCTAGACGTGGTGTGATTTTGCCTGTAGGACTACCAAGTCTAGGGATACGGTACCGACGCCCTGGAAGCCGCCGCGGCACCGAAGGGCGGCCCGCAGGCGCCAAATCGGACCGGGTCCCGGCCCTTGTTCAGCCATTTAGGGGAACGTCCATGGCAGTAGCCAAGAAGCCGACCGTTACCCAGCGCCAGCTCGCCGCTGGCCTGGCCGATAAGCACAGCATGTCGAAGAAGGCCGCGAACGAGTTCACCGAAGCGCTCGTAGCGACCATCTGCAAGCACCTCAAGAAGGGCGACCGCGTCCGTCTGCCCTCCCTGGGCATTTTCCAGGTGCGTCAGCGCAAGGCCCGCATGGGAATCAATCCCAAGACCCGCGAGCCGATCAAGATCAAGGCCTCGAAGAAAGTCGCCTTCCGCGTCGCCAAGGAGCTGAAGACGGCGATCTGAGGCGCACGATCAGGGGATACTCGGGCCGGCTTTCGCCGGCCGGCCTGACGACGAGCAGACTCTGGCGGCAAAGGCCCTCGCATCGACTCGATGCGAGGGCCTTCTTGCGTTACCGCGAATGACCTCCCCTAGGGCTTGGTCGCCAGCGCGTAGATGACGTTGGTCTCGATGGCGCTGACGCGGTCCTGCCGCAGCGGGTCCAACGTGGCGGCGCGCACGCGCGCGACGGTCGCTTCGTCCATCCGGTCCACGGTCCAGCGATAGCCCGAGCCCAGGACGACCGTCCACCAGTCGTCGGGCGAGCGCAACGTCTGCCGACCCTCCTCGGGCACAACCTCGGCGTCGGCGATGCCGCCGCCGGCCAGCAGCTGACGCAACCCTCCGGGAGTCGTGATCCGCTCCCACGGGCTGACGGCCGGCACGAGGTCCGGTCGCGCCTGCTTCACCGCCGCCCACCAGGCCGAGGAGCCCGGCTCGAACATGCGAGGACCCCAGGTGGTGATGGCGAGGCGGCCGCCCGGTCGCACCATGCGCCAGAGTTCGGCCACCTGGCGCTCCATGTCCGGCACGAAGAAGATCGCGAACACGCACACGACCGCGTCGAAGTCGCCGTCTGCGAACGGCAGCGCCGTCATGTCGGCGCAGCGGAACTCGATGTTGCGCAGGCCGCGCTGCTGCGCCTTCTCCCGCCCCCGCCGCAGCAGACTTTCCGCCAGGTCGACGCCGATCACGCGCCCCGCCGCGCCGACCCGCTCGGCTGCCGGCAGCGCCGACGCACCCGTGCCGCAGCCGACGTCGAGCACCCGTGCGCCCTCCGCCAGGGCCAGCCGCTCCACCGTGCGGCGCCCGTAGCGCTCCCAGAAGGCGAGCGGCGCGTCGTCGAAATGATCGGCCGCGGCGTTGTAGGTGGCGGCGGCCTTTACCGTGGCTTTCTCCAGTTCCTCGCTCATGTCGCGATTGTGCTCCCGATTGCGGTGGTCCGCGGGCGCCATCGGACAACTCGAATCTCGGTTGTCACCCCGGCGAAATCTCTACGGCATTCACACGAGTTTGTGAGTCCGATCAATCGTTTGCAGAAGGCTCGGATCGGCGATTTGCGTCCTTCGACAAGCTCAGGATGAGGATCTTTCTTAGTGCCACCAAGATTCTTCCTCATCCTGAGCTTGTCGAAGGACGCACCATGGTCATAGCTGGAGGGCCGCCTTAGGAAGCGCTCGCCGTCCACTCGCGCGCGCGCCGCTGCGCCTCGCCGAGCTGGACGTCCGTCAGCTGCCGGGCGACGGCGTTGCGGTCCGCCGCCGCACGCTCGCGCTCGGCGCCGGCCGGCAGCCGCTCGGCGGCCAGGCTGAGCCACATATGGGCGCGCACCGGGTCGGGCTCGGTGCCGCGGCCGCTGCGGTAGAGCTCGCCCAGATAGAGCTGCGCCACGGCGTCGCCGGCCACTGCCAGCGGCTCGAGCTGGGCGAAGGCGCGGGCGTCGTCTCCGTGCTCGTAGGCGCGCACGGCCTCCGCGAGGGCGGCCTCGTCAGAGCGGAGATGCGAGAGCAGCGCGACGAAGTGCTCGCGCGCCGCGACGTCCGCATTGCCGCGGGCCATGGCCACCTCGTACCAGCGCCGCGCCAGCTGCCAGTCGCGCACGACTCCGCGCCCCTCCCGATACATCTCGCCGAGCGCGAAGGGCGCATAGTCGTCGCCCGCCTCGGCGGCGGCGCGATACCAGCGCAGCGCCTCGGCAGTGCTCTGCGTCACCGCCAGACCGGCCTCGTGGTAGTAGCCGAGCCACGTCATCGCACGGGCGTCGCCGTCCGCCGCCGCCTGCTGGAACAGCCGCAGCGCCCGCGCATGATCGGCGCTCACGCCGAGGCCTTCGCTGTACATGTAGCCGAGATCGGCGCGGGCGGCCGGGTTGCCCTGCGCCGCGGCCGCCTCGAACAGGCGCAGCGCCTGCCCGTAGTCGCGCGCGATGCCGCGGCCGTCGAGATAGAGGTTGCCGAGATTGGCCTCCGCCCAGGCGTCGCCCCGATCGGCGGCGGCGCGGTACCAGTGGGCGGCCTGCGCGAAGTCGCGGGCGACGCCGCGGCCGCGCTCGTAGAGCACGCCGATGCAGTTCTGCGCATAGGCGTCGCCCTTGTCCGCCGCCAAGCGATACCAGCGAAAGGCCCGCGCCGCGTCGGCCGGCACACCGACCCCGCCGTCGTAGAGATCGCCCATGGCGCTCTGCGCGCCGACATTGCCCTGGACGGCGGCGGCGAGGTAGAGGCGCAGCGCCTCGCCGTCGTCGCGCGCCACGCCGCGGCCGACGTGATAGAAATTGGCAAGATTGTACTCGCCCCATTCGTAGTCCTGGTCGGCGGCGCGGCGGTACCAGCGCGCGGCCTCGGCATCGTCCGTGACGACGCCGTTGCCGTACTCATAAATCAGGCCGATCTGCGTCTGCGCATAGGCGCTGCCGCCGGCGGCCGCCGCGCGATACCAGCGCAGCGCGCGGGCGTAGTCCTGGGCCACGCCATGTCCGCCGGCGTAGATGTCGCCGACGCCGGCCTGGGCGCTGGCGTTGCCCTGCGCGGCGGCGGCCACATAGAGGCGCAGGGCTTCGCCATAGTCCTGCGTCACCCCCTGGCCGTTGTAGTAGAGATTGCCGAGGTTGTTCTCGCCCCACGCGAGATGCTGGTCGGCCGCCTTGCGGTACCAGGCGGCGGCTTCGGCATAGTCCTGCGCCACGCCGCGCCCTCTCTCGTACATCACGCCCAGTTCGTTCTGTGCCTCGGCATCGCCATCCTCGGCGGCGCCGCGATACCACAGAACCGCCTTCTCGTCGTTCTGCGGCACGCCCAGGCCCATCTCGTAGAGATAGCCGAGATCGCCCTGCGCCTCGGTGTTGCCCACCTCGACCGCCGCCCGGTAGAGCCGCAGGGCCTCCTCGAGGTCGCGCGGCACCCCGACGCCGTCGCGATAGAGGGCGGCCAGGCGCGTCTGCGCCCAGTCGTCGCCCTGGTCGGCCGCCGCCCGGTACCACTTGGCCGCGGCCGCATAGTCGACGGCGACCCCGAGGCCATGCTCGTAGAAGCGGCCGAGCTCGCCCTCCGCGTAGCTGTCGCCCTGCTCCGCCGCCTTGCGGTACCAGTCGAGGGCCGTGGCGTAGTCCTGCGCAACGCCCTCGCCGCGGCTGTAGAGGAACGCCACCCACGACATGCCCGTGACATCGCCCTGATCGGCAAGCGCCTCGAACTGGCGGAAGGCTTCGGCGTAGTACCCGTGGCGATAGGCGCTCTCGGCCGCCACCAAGTCCGGCCGCGACGGATCGATCGTCAGCTCGGCGGCGGCGCTGCCGACCATGCCGACGAGGACGATCGCTCCCAGAATTACCCTGCCCGCCGCCCGCCCGATCATCGCCCGCAACCGCCGTGCCCGGCACGGTTCTCGCCCGCCCCGAAGGGCGCCAGTCTAGCATGGTTGCGAGCGAAAGGGACGCCCCCGTTCGCCACACCTACTTGGCCTGGTAGCGCGCCAGTCCGAACAGCATGTCGACGGTCTCGCCGTCGCTCGACAGCGGCAGCAGCAGCACGTCGTAGTTGATGTATTCGCGCTTGCGCCAATGCAGCGTCTCATGGCGCGCGGAGATGCGCCCCTCCGCGGTTTCGTCGTAGTGGCGCGCCATGGCCGTGCCGGCCGCTCCCGGAACGAACTCGTCGAGGAACCTATCGGTCATCTCGCCTTCCAGCTCCGCGATGCGGGTGCCGACCAGACGAAAGCGGAAGCGGCGCGGCGTGCCCGGCACGACGTCCATCAGGAACACGTTCGGCAGCAGGCGCGGGATATCCAGGGGGTCGATGTCGGCGCGCCCCGGCATCACGCGGCCGGCGCCCTTGCGCCGCCAGTAGCCGTAGAACTCCAGGAACGCTGCATTCTCCGGCCTGTTCAGGAAGGCCTGCAGTTCCGGCGCGGCTTCGACGGGCTTCATGACATCACGATCGGCGTGACGTTCCTTCCTCGATCGGCCATGCGGAACGCGAACCCTGTCACGATTCGATGCCGATAGCCAGCGGCCGGGCGACCTTTGCCACCGCTTCCCCGATCCGCTAGGACACGGGACCGGCAACCAGCGGAGCCCGCATGTCCGAGCGAATGAAGAGCCGCACCGGCGGCCAGATCCTGGTCGATGCGCTCAAGGTCCACGGCGTCGACCTCGCCTTCTGCGTGCCGGGCGAGAGCTACCTGGCCGTGCTCGACGCGCTCTACGACGCCCGCAACTCCATCCGCCTCGTCACCTGCCGGCAGGAGGGCGGCGCCGCCAACATGGCCGAGGCCTACGGCAAGCTCACGGGCCGCCCCGGCATCTGCTTCGTCACCCGCGGCCCGGGCGCCACCAACGCCTCGATCGGCGTGCACACGGCCTTCCAGGACTCGACGCCGATGATCCTCTTCGTCGGCCAGGTGGCGCGCGAACAGGCCGAGCGCGAGGCCTTCCAGGAGGTCGACTACCGCCGCATGTTCGCGCCGCTCGCCAAATGGGCGGCGCAGATCGACGATGCCGCGCGCGTGCCGGAGCTGGTGAGCCAGGCCTTCCACCGCGCCGTCGCCGGCCGCCCCGGCCCGGTCGTGATCGCCCTGCCGGAGGACATGCTGACCGCCGCCGCCGAGGTCGCCGACACCGGCCCCTACAAGACCGTGCGCCCCCATCCCGGCCCGGCCGAGCTGCAGGCCATGCGCGCGCTGCTCGCCAAGGCCCACCGCCCGTTCCTGCTGCTGGGCGGCGGCGGCTGGGACGCCCAGGCGGTGCGCGACATCGCCGCCTTCGCCGAAGCCAACGACCTGCCGGTCGGCACCTCCTTCCGCTGCCAGGACCTTCTGGACAATACGCACAAGAACCATGCCGGCCATGTCGGCATCGGCCCCGACCCGGCGCTGGCGGCGCTGGTGAAGGAGGCCGACGTGTTGCTCGTCGTCGGCGCGCGGCTGGGCGAGATGACGACCGGCGGCTACACCCTGCTCGACGTGCCTGTGCCGAAGCAGACATTGATCCACGTCCATGCCGGCGCCGAGGAGCTGGGTCGGGTCTATCAACCGGCCCTGGCGATCAACGCCGGCATGGCGCAGTTCGCCGCCGCCGCGCGCGCCTTGGCGCCCGTCGACGCATCACGCTGGGCGGCGCGCACGGCGCAGGCGCATCGCGACTACCTCGCCACCCTCGAGCACAAGGGCCATGCTGGAGCCGTGCAGATGCCAGCCGTGATGAAGCTGCTGCGCGAGCGCCTGCCGGCCGATGCCATCCTCACGAACGGCGCCGGCAACTACACGACCTGGCTGCACCGCTTCTACCAGTATCGCCGCTTCCGCACGCAGTTGGCGCCCACCAGCGGCGCCATGGGCTATGGCCTCCCGGCCGCGGTGGCGGCCAAGGCCGTGCACCCCGACCGCACCGTGGTGTGCTTCGCCGGCGACGGCTGCTTCCTGATGAACGGGCAGGAACTGGCCACCGCGGTCCAGTACAACGCGCCGGTCATCGTCATCGTCGTCAACAACGGCATGTACGGCACCATCCGCATGCACCAGGAGCGCGAGTATCCCGGCCATGTCAGCGGCACGGAACTGCACAATCCCGACTTCGCCGCGCTGGCACGCGCGTACGGCGCCCACGGCACGACCGTGACCCGTCCGGGCGAATTCGAGCCCGCGCTGCGCAAGGCGCTGGCCGCGGGCAAGCCGGCGCTGATCGAGATTCGCGTCGATCCGGACGTCATCACGCCGCGCACCACGCTGTCGGCTATCCGCGCCCAGGCGCTGGCCAGCGGCAAGCATTGACCGTCTGCCACGAACATCAAAACAGGAGAACCACATGCAACCGATCACGACCGACCTCTGTGACGCCAACGAACCCCGCCTGGCCGACGGCACGCTGCGCGTGCTCTCGCCGGTATTCCGCAGTCTCGGCAAGGTGGAAGCCTTCGCCGGCGAGGCCGTCACGCTGAAGGTGTTCGAGGACAACACGCTGGTACGCGACACGCTGGACACGCCGGGGCAGGGCCGCGTGCTGGTGGTGGATGGCGGCGGCTCGATGCGCTGCGCGCTGGTGGGCGGCAACCTGGGTTTGCTGGCCGAGAAGAACAACTGGGCCGGCATCATCGTCAATGGCTGCGTGCGCGACACCGTCGAACTGAGCGGCTGCAACGTCGGCATCCGCGCGCTTGCCGTCCATCCGCAGAAGAGCCAGAAGCGTGGCGCCGGCGAGCGCGACGTCACGCTGTGGATGCCCGGCGCCGTGGTCCGCCCCGGCAACTGGATCTATGCCGATGCCGACGGCGTGATCGTCGCCGACGAAAGGCTCGAGGGCTGACCATGCCACGCGTGTTCGTCTACGGCACGCTCCGCGCGGGCGAGGTCAACGATCTGAACGTGGCGGCGGGCCGGCACGGCATCGCCGCCCCGGC
>DATIXH010000094.1:0-24070 GCA_035518775.1 Candidatus Acidiferrum sp. | reverse complement strand
CGGCTGCGATGCTCAGGGCAAGCTGCAGGCTTGCGAGGTGAGGGCGACGTTCGACACCGGCGCCTATGCCTCGTGGGGGCCGACCGTGGCCAACCGCGTGCCGGTGCATGCCATGGGCCCCTATGCCGTGCCCAACGTGGCGACATGGGGCGAGGCCTTCTTCACCAATGGACCGCCCGCCGGCGCCTTCCGCGGCTTCGGCGTGCCGCAGGCCGCGATCGCCCACGAGGCGTTGATGGACGAGCTGGCCGACAAGCTCGGCATCGATCGCCTGGAGTTCCGTCATCGCAACGCCTTGCGGGTCGGCGACACCACCGCGACCGGCCAGGTGCTCAGCCATTCGGCCGGGCTGGCGCAATGCCTCGACGCGCTTCGCCCGCACTGGCGGACGGCGCTGGAAGAGGTCGCGGTGTTCAACACACGCGGCGGGCCGCTCAGGCGCGGCGTCGGCATCGGCTGCATGTGGTACGGCATCGGCAACACCTCGATGTCGAACCCGTCGCGCATGAAGGTGGGCCTGTCGCCCGCCGGCACGCTCACGCTCTACAGCGGCGCGCTCGACATCGGCCAGGGGTCCAACACCATCATGATCCAGATCGCCGCCGATGCGCTCGGGTTGCCAGCCTCGCTGTTCAATCTGGTGTCGGGTGATACCGACCTTACCGCCGATGCCGGGAAGACCTCGGCCTCGCGCCAGACCTTCGTGTCGGGCAACGCGGCCAAGGCGGCCGGCGAGGATCTGCGGCGTCAGATCCTGCGCCTCGGCAATGTCGGCGATGGGGCTTCGATCGCCATCGAAGGCGGGCGCATCGTGGTGCGCGATGCCGGCGCGGAGCGCATCATCGAACTCGCGACCATGCCGGATCTGAAGAAGGGTTGCGTGCTCTTCGGCACCGGCCACTACGACCCCAAGACGACGAAGCTCGATGCCGACGGCCAGGGCGTTCCCTACGAGACCTACGCCTTCGCGGCGCAGCTGGCCGCCGTCGAGGTGGACACCGAACTCGGCACGGTGAAGGTGCGCAAGATCGTGGCGGCGCACGATGTCGGTCGCGCCGTCAATCCGACGCTGGTCGAAGGCCAGATCCATGGCGGCATCGCCCAGGGGCTCGGCCTGGCGCTCATGGAAGAGTACGTGCCGGGCCGCACGGAGAACCTGCACGACTATCTGATCCCGACCTTCGGCGACGTGCCGGCGATCGAGTGCATCCTGATCGAGGATCGCGAGCCGGCCGGCCCCTACGGCGCCAAGGGCATCGGCGAGCCGGCGCTGGTGCCGACCGCCCCCGCCATCCTCGGCGCCATCCACCACGCCACTGGCGCCCGCATCACCCGCGTGCCCGCCACGCCGGATCGCGTGCGCGCGGCGATCAGGGGCAAAGAAAAATGAACCGCAGCTTTGTAGGGGCGACCCCACGTGGTCGCCCCGGCCGCGGGCGGCCACATGGGGCCGCCCCTACGCGCAAATGAGCGATCCGAACCCCGACCCCGTCGCCTCGACCGACACGCCCGAGGAAGCCGCGCTGGCCGCGGCCAAGGCCAAGGGCGAAGGCATCGTGGTGTGCGATGCCTGCCCGGTGCTGTGCCGCATCCGGCCGGGCAAGACCGGCGCCTGCGACCGCTACGGCAATGTCGAGGGCCGGCTGGCGCGGCTCGATCCGTTCGTCGTGACCCAGCGCACGATCGACCAGGAGGGCCGACTCGTGCCGTTCCAGGGAGCGCCCTGGACCGGCGAGATCGTGCCGGGCGGCGGCACCTTCATCACCGGTATCGGCGCCGGCACGACCTATCCCGACTATAAGCCGGCGCCGTTCATCGTGTCGTCCGCTGTCGACGGCATCGACATGATCACCGTCGTGACCGAGGGCATCTTCTCCTACTGCGGCGTCAAGGCGAAGATCGACACCGACCGCTATGTCGGGCCGGAGCAGGCGGCGGTACGGGTGAAGGGTGAGCAGGTCGGCCATGTCACGACCGCCGAATACGGCTCGCAGATGCTCTCGATCGGCGGCGTGCGCCACCTCACGGGCGGCGGCAAGAAGGAGGGCGTGATCACCTGCGAGACCCTGCTGACCCTCTGCAACAAGGGCGCGGTCGAGATGAGCGTCGACGGCGGCGCCACGCTCACGATCCAGGCCGGGAAGCCGCCGGTCATCAACGGCGTGGCCGAGGAGCGCATGCGCGTCGGCTGCGGCTCAGCTACCATCGGCATCTTCGCCATGCAGTGGCAGGGCCATGCCGACGAGGTGATCGTGGTTGACGACCACATCACCGGCGTCCTCACCGAGCACCAGGCCGGGCGCTTCCTCGACATGCGGCCCGCGGGCATCCGCGTGCGCGGCCGCAAATCCACGCCTGGCCGCTACTTCCAGGTCGCCAACCCGGGCACCGGCTGGGGCGGCACCGACATCATGGAGCCGCTGTCCATCATCGAGAAGATCGATCCCAAGACGGCCTGGCCCGGCCTGCGGCTGCTCATGGTCTCCACGACCGGCGAGCATGCCGGCTGGTTCGTGCTCGACGAGCAGCTGCGGCCGCAGCCGGCGGAGATGCCCACCGCCATCCGCCAGGTGGTCGAGCGCATCGGCGAGAACTGCGAGCCCGCGCTGACCTCAATCCTATTCATGGCCGGCGCCGGCGGCTCCCTGCGCGCCGGCGTGACCGAGAATCCCGTCAAGCTGACGCGCTCCGTCCGGCGGGCGCTGACCCGCGTCACCTCCGGCGGCGCCCCCGTTTTCATTTGGCCGGGCGGTGGAATCACCTATATGGTCGACGTCGCCGCCATGCCCGACAATTCCTTCGGCTACGTGCCCACGCCGGCGATCGTCGGCCCCATCGAGTTCACGATGACCCGCGCCGACTATCAGGCGCTCGGCGGGCATGTCGACCGCATCCGGCCGGTCGAATCGATCCGCGACGTCGAGCGCGTGAAGGCGATTCCCTGGTCGCCGGCCAATCCCTGGCCGCTGAAGCCGCCGGCGGGCGAGGCCTGATGACCGTCCAGGCTTCCCTTCTGCCCGACGGCCGCCGGCTGCATCTCAATCACGGCCCGATCGATGCCGTCATCGAGGCCTGGGGCGAGCCGCGCGAGGTACGCGCCGCCTACGACCAGGCGATGGCGGCGTTTCGCGACGTGCTGCCGATCCTGGTGAAGGAGCTGACCGTCCTGCGCTGGCCGCTCGGCGAGACGGCGCCGGAGCTGCAGGGGCCGGTGGCGCGCCGCATGCTCGCGGCCTGCTGGCCGTTCCGCAACAGCTTCATCACGCCGATGGCGGCGGTGGCGGGGGCGGTGGCCGATCACCTGCTCACGGCCATGCTCGCAGGGCGCACGCTCGCGCGCGCCTACGTCAACGACGGCGGCGACATCGCCTTCCATCTCGAGCCCAAGGAGCGGCTGGTCTGCGGCGTCGTCGGCAACCTGCTGGTGCCCGCCATCGACGGCAAGATCGAGCTCACCCACGACCTGCCGGTGCGCGGCATCGCCACCTCCGGCGCCGCCACCAAGGGCACGGGCGGGCGCAGCTTCTCGCTCGGCATTGCCGACGCCGTGACCGTGCTGGCGCGCGATGCCGCCGCCGCCGACGCCGCCGCCACCGTGATCGGCAACGCCGTCGATCTGCCGGGACATCCCTCGGTCATCCGCCGGCCGGCTTCCGACATCGATCCCGACAGCGACCTCGGCGGCCGCCAGGTGACCCTGGCGGTCGGCACGCTGGTGCCGACGGAGATCGATATCGCGCTCGCGGCCGGCCTGGCCGAGGCGGAGCGGCAGCGGCAGGCCGGCCTGATCTACGGTGCCGTGCTCACCCTGCAGGGCCGCTATCTCGTCTGCGGCGACAAATCCAAGCTGATGCAGGCCGCCTAGGCCACCTGCGCCTGCACCGCCAGCTCGGCGCCCGCCGCCGGGGCCACTTGGCGCGGCAGCCAGATGGTGAAAGCCGTGCCGACCTCGACCGTGCTCTCGACGTCGATGGTGCCGCCGTGCTGCTCGACGATCTGGCGCACGGTCGGCAGGCCGAGACCGACGCCGAAGCTCTTGGTGGTGAACAGCGGCTCGAAGATCTTGGGCAGGCGGTCCTGCGGAATGCCCGGGCCGTTGTCGGTGACGGAGATCCGCACATGCGGTCCGGCCGTCTCGCTGCGCACCGTGATCGTGCGCTGGCGGTCGTCGGCCGGCGTCCAGCCCGGATCGACCAGCGCCTGCGCGGCATTGTCGACCAGGTTCACGATGATCTGGCGGAAGCGGTCGCGGTCGAGTGCGACCTCGTCGCCGAACAGGAATTCCCGCTGCACGACGACGTTCGGCGGCACGGCGATCTCGGCCAGCGTATCGCCCAGCCAGGCGTCGAGCGTCACCGGCTCGCGGCTCAGCTCGCGCACGCGCGTGAAATCGAGGATGTCGTTGATGATGCGCGCGCAGCGCTCGATGTTGCGGTCGACGCGGTCGAGCGCGCGCTCCACGCCGGTGCCCTTGCCGTTCGTCAGCTGGCGTACCAGCGCCATGGAGTTGCGGATGGCGGCCAGCGGATTGCGCAGCTCGTGGCTGACGGTGCCGGCCACCTGGCCCAGCATCGACAGCCGCTCCTGGCGGGCCAGCCGGTCGGTGGCCGCGTTCAGCTCGTCGAGGGTCTTCTGCAACTGCAGCTCGGTCTCCTTGCGCGCCGTGATGTCGGTGCGGATGCCGACCACGCCGCCCTCGCCGGTGCGGCGCTCGCTCACCATGATCCAGCGGCCGTCGCCCAGCTGCTGCTCGCTCGTGCTCTGGTCGGAGAGATGGGTGCGCACGCGCTCGGCCAGCCACTGCTCCTCGCGTCCGACCGCCTCCGGCACCTGGCCGCGGGCCACGTCGGCGCGGATGAGGTCCTCGAACTTGGTGCCGGCGACGTTGAGGTCGCGCGTCTCCGGATACATCTGGCGATAGGTTTCGTTGCACAGCACCAGCCGGTCGTCGCCGTCATAGAGCACGAAGCCGCCGTTCATGCTCTCGATGGCGTCGTGCAGGCGGCTCTGCGCGGTGGCCTCGCTCTCCTTGAGGGCGGCGATCAGGCGCAGGCGCTCGGCCTCGGCCGCCGCCATCACCTTCTGCGTGCGGTGCCCGTAGAGCACGACCAGGATGACGACGACGAAGATGACGCCGCCGATCAGGTACTCGAAGCGGCCAAGCCTGCCGGCGTCGCCCAGCTGCGCGCGGAAGTACTCGGACTGGATGCTCCGGATGACCGCTTCCGACTTGGCGATCTCGTCGAGCACTTCGCCGAAGGCGCGGTCCATCGTGGCGTTGTAGTGCGCCGCCTGCTCCGGCTGGCCGTTCTTGACGTAGACGAAGATCAGGTCGGTCGTGGAGGTCATCGTGTCCATGGCCGAGTTGATCTCGTAGAGCGACGAGATCAGCGAGCGCACCTCAGGCGTCGCCGGCTTGCTGACCAGATCCTGGCGGAGCTGGACCAGCGCGGCCTCGAACTTGGCGAGCGCGGTATCGCGCAGCTCGCGCTCCTTGTCGGCGTCATTGTCGTCGAAGACGTCGTTGCCGGGCGCGTTGACGTCCTGCGCCATCTGCGCCAGCTCCAGCAGCTGGGAATGGCGCTGCGCCCACTCCTGATTGAGCGCCACCGATTCCTGATAGATCTCGCGGACGGAGTGATTGAGATAGAGGCTGCCGCAGATCGTGAGCGTGACGATGGCGGCCAGCACATAGTAGAGCAGATGCCACTTCGGCCGGCGCTCGCGGGTGTCGGGCCGCAACATCGCTGAACTCACTTCCACCTGAGATCCTGTCCGGGCGCACTACGAAGATCGGCAGTTTGATTCAAATTGGGTTAATGAAGGTTGAAGGCGGACTCGCCGGTTTCCAAGCGCCCGCCGTCCGGGCAATAATCCGGTAAGAAAGATTAACGGCTGCAGGAGGATGTCCGCCGCCATGCCGCTCGTCGAAGTGCGCAAGTTCGCGACCGTGGTCGAGGAGGTGTTTCACGAGGGCGGGCCGCCGCCGGCCCGGCCGCTGAAGCAGGGCGCCTGCCTCGCCGTCATCCGCAATCCCTATGCCGGCCGCTACGTGCCAGACATCCTGCCGCTGATGAAGGAGCTGGAGCCGCTCGGCCTTGAGATGGCGCGGCGCCTGATCGCCGCCCTCGGCGTCGCTCCGAAGGAGATCGAGGCCTACGGCAAGGGCGCCATCGTCGGCGGCGCCGGCGAACTGGAGCACGGCGCGCTCTGGCACGCGCCCGGCGGCTACGGCATGCGCGAGGCGCTCGGCGGCACCAAGGCGATCGTGCCCTCGAGCAAGAAGGTCGGCGGCGTCGGCGCCCGCCTCGACGTGCCGCTCGCCCACATCAACGCCGCCTATGTGCGCAGCCATTTCGGCGCCATGGAGGTCGGCCTGCCCGACGCGCCCAAGGCCGACGAGATCGTCTACATCCTGACCATGGCCACCGGTCCGCGGGTCCATGCCCGCGCCGGCGGCCTGCAGGCGAGCGAGATCAAGGGAGAGGACGGATTGCGATGAAGGCGAAGATCCGCAAGCTGATCGTCAGCGTCGAGGAGACCCGCCAGGACATGGGCAAGGCGGTCGAGCCGCCGACGCGCAAGGCGGCCGCCGTCGCCGTCATCGAGAATCCGTTCGCCGGCCAGTATGTGCAGGACCTGAAGCCGCTCATGGACATCGGCGAGGAGCTGGGCGAGCTGCTGACGCGCCGCTGCGTGGCCGCCCTCGACATCGAGGGCGGCAAGGCCGAGAGCTACGGCAAGGCCGCCATCGTCGGCGAGAAGGGCGAGCTGGAGCATGCCGCCGCCATCCTGCATCCGCAGATGGGAAAGCCGGTGCGCGCCGTGCTGAGCAAGGGCGCCGCCCTCATCCCCTCGGCCAAGAAGATGGGCGGCCCGGGCACGCCCATCGACGTGCCGCTCGGCCACAAGGACGCGGCCTTCGTGCGCAGCCATTTCGACGCCGTGGAGGTGCGCGTCGCCGACGCGCCACGCGCCGGCGAGATTCTCGTTGCCATCGCCGTGACCGACTCCGGCCGCCCCCTGCCGCGTGTCGGCGGCCTGCAGAAGCACGAGATCAAGGGCGAGGACGGCCTGCGCTAGTTCGGCCCCTAAAATCTGCGCAACTCCTCCGGCGAGAATATCCGGCCGGGCGTGGCGAAGGGACGACCTTCGACAAGCGCGAACCAGCCGCCCAGACGCGGCTCCAGCGTGTTGCGCAGGATATGGATGTCGCGCGCCGGCGTGCTGCTCTGGGCCAGCAACACGACGGCGTGGCCGCCCGGATCGACCGCCAAGTCCACGATGATCACGGCGTGGCCGGGAGCGCCCGGATGGACGAAGACGTCGCCGATCGCGGCATCGCTCAGCCGAGCGACCGGCCGCAGCTCGTGCGCCAGCGAGCGCGTGCTGGAGAAGCCGTAGACGATGTCGAGCCAGCGGCGCAGGCCGGCGTGCGCGCGGTCCTGCGGCGGTCCGCTCTGCCAGGCGATGCCTGCGCCGGCGGGCACGGGCATCTGCCCCTCGGCATAGGCCTCGAAGCGGTAGCGCTCGCCCGAGTAGAGCTCGAAGCCGATCAGCCCGGTGAGCCGGCGGCTGAAGAGATACTCGGCGCGCAGCCGCATCACCGCGTCGGCGCACTGCTGCAGGTCGCTGCGCCCGACGTCGATGTCGACGACGGCGGCGACGGTGCCGCGATCGACGACGGGACGGCCGTCATGCAACGCGACGCCGCTCCCGGCCGGCTTCAGCGGCAGATGACGCAGCCAGTCGCCGAAGCTGCCGGGCGCCGCCGCCACCCGCCGGAAGCCCTCGGGCACGGCAAATCTGTCGGCGACGGCGTCGCCTGCCGCGCCGTCGAGCCAGGCATAGGCCGGCGCGGCCGCCGCCTCGCGGGCGCCGAGCAGGCCCAGCCCGGCCGCCAGCAGGACCGCCAGGAGGCGCGGCTGCGCGCCCATGTCAGTGCTTGCGCGCCTGCACGATGTTGGCGATCACCGTGGTCTCGCCGAGCGCACGGCAGGCCTCGAGCCGGTGCAGCCCGCTGACCAGCACGTACCGCTCCTTGTCGGGCCGCACCAGAATCGGCGTCTGCTGGCCGATATCGGCCATGCTGACCGCGATCTCCTCGAGCTTCTTCGGATCGAGCGGATGGCGCAGCGCCATCGGAACGTAGATCTGCTCGATCTTGATGGCGACGGGCTTCATCAAATGCTGGTCGGCCATGGATCACTCCGCCGGTTTCGATGCCCGCAGCGAGAAGGCGAGGGGAATGCGCGGGTAGCTCTCCGGCAGCCCGTACAGGCCGTCGCCCACCTCGACCATCATCGGAAACATGCGCCAGGGCACGCTCTCATGCTCATGCAGGAAGTCGAGGCGCAACCCGTGATCGGCCAGCCCGCAGATGATGTCCGAGAGCGCGTGGTTCCAGTTGTAGGCGCGGGCGTTCGCGAACACGGTGTCGTCTCCGGTGTAGGTCGTCGGCGCGTCGTAGCCGATCGCATCGTCCGGCCCCGAGCGCCAGGAATAGTGCCAGTAGAGCCGCCCGCCGTCGGGCTCAAGCACGATCGCGCAGGGATGATGGTCGGCGAGATAGGCGAACCCGCCCGGCGCGAGCAGTTGCGCGACGATGCTGGCCCAGGCGCGGATGTCGTGCAGCCAGCAGACGGCCCCCCAGCTCACATAGACGATGTCGAAAGTCTCCGGCAACGCCGCTGGCGCCTCGTACACGTTGGCCTGCACGAAGCGCGCCGCGAGGCCAGTCTCCGCCGCCAGCGCGCGCGCCGTGCCGACCGCGGGTGCCGAGAAGTCCAGGCCCGTCACGAGGGCGCCGCGGCGGGCCAGCGACAGCGTGTCGAGCCCGAAATGACACTGCAGATGCAGCAGCCGCTTGCCGGCCACGTCGCCGATCTCGGCTCCTTCGATCGGCCCCAGCACATCGTCGCCGCGCCGGAACTTGTCCACCGCGTAGAACCCCGTGCGGTTGGCGAGATGCACGGCCACGCGCTCGTCCCAGTTCCGACGGTTGGTTTCCGTTGCAGACTCGATCGTCGCGCTCATGCGTTCGTCTCAATTGCCGATCGCGATAGCGGACTACCCCACCATCTCCGCCACCGTCTCCGCCGGCGGAGTGTTGCGGCTGCGGCCGACGCGAATCTGGCCGTCGATGATCACCATCCCGATGCCGGGGATGTCGCCCTTGCGCACGCTATCGAGCAGGTCCTTGCCGGCGGAGTGCTGGGCCTTGTCCATGATCACGAAGTCGGCCGCGCGGCCGGGCTCGATGATCCCGCTGTCGAGCTTGCGCTGCTTCGCCGTGTTCCCCGTGGCGAAGCAGAACGCGGCTTCCGCCGGCACCTCGCCGAGCGCGCTCAGCATCGCGATCATGCGGAGGATGCCGAGCGGCTGCACGCCCGAGCCCGCCGGCGAGTCCGTCCCCAATATCACGCGGTCGAGCTGGTTAAGCTCGCGCGCCGTGCGCAGCGCGTAGAGCGCCGCCGCCTCGTTGCCGTTGTGGACGATCTCGATCGAGCGCGCGCATTTCTCGCAGAGCGCGCGGATCTGGTCGAGCGGCAGGGCGGTGTGCCCGCCGTTGATATGGCCGATGACGTCGGCGTCGGCCTCCAGCACGACGTCCTTGTCAATGAGGCCGGAGCCGGGGATCGAGGGGCCGCCGGTGTGGATCGTGCTCTGGATGCCGTATTTGCGCGCCCAGCCCACCATCTGCTTGGCTTCCTCGCCGCTCTTCACGCCGCCGAGGCCGACCTCGCCCAAGAGCCTCACGCCGGCCTGCGCCAGCTCCTTGAAGTCGCTCTCGACCATGCCCTTCTCGAGCACGGGCGCGCCCGCCAGCACCTTCACGCCGCCGGGGCGGAAGGCGTCGAAGGCGCGCTGCGCCGTGATCGCCAGCGCCTTCACGCCGATCACGTCCTTGGGACGCCCCGGCAGATGCACCTCGCCGGCCGAGATCATGGTGGTGACGCCGCCGTTGAGGAAGCTGTCGATCCAGTTCAGCTGCTGCTGGCGCGGCGTCCAGTCGCCGAACACGGGATGGACGTGGCTGTCGATCAGTCCGGGCGCCACGGTCGTGCCCTTGGCGCTCACCACCGTCTTGGCGCCGCCGACGTTCAGGTCTTTCAACCGGCCCACGGCGTGGATGCGGCCGCCCTCGCACACGATCGCGTCGGCGTCGAGGATCGGCTGGCGCAGGTCGCCCGACAGCAGCAGGCCGATATCCCGGATGACCAGCTTGCCCGTGGGTGCCGGCGCGGCTTGCGGCGTGGCCATGGCGCTCACTCCCTGTCTCGCGCGAGGAGCCGAACGTTAACAGGTTCGCGCGGGTGCACAAGCGAGGCGGGCGAGGGTTGAAGCAATGTAGGGGCGACCCCATGTGGTCGCCCTCCATCGTGCGACGGATCGAGGGGCGACCACATGGGGTCGCCCTACAACTGCCTGCTCACGAAGAGTACAAAGGTAAACGCGCGTTAACCATAATGGAAAGGAACAGGAATTTACTCTCTTCCTAAACACATACGCGCTTCAAGACGGCGGGTATTTCATGTATATTTGATGGAAATCCCGCCTATGCAGTCGAAGTCGAATGGTGGGATGTTTTCGGGAGGGAGCAAATGCTCGCCGTCGCTTCGGGACAGGGTCAGACCTCAAACGCTCGCTTGCTGGAGCATGCGCTGGCGGAGGCCGCGCCGCACCGCTCGCTGCTCGCCACCATCCGGCACGGCGTCGTCATCGGCGCGATCGCGACCACGCTGCAGATCTTCGCGCTGGTCGCGCTGCTCTATTTCTGCGGCATCATCGCGTCCTGATGGGCCGGCGCGGCGGACGGGCCGCCGCGCCGCTCACAGCTCCAGCGCCTCGAAGGCGAGTTCCGGCGCCGCAGCGCGTCCGGCGCTCTGCTGGAAGACCACGCGCTTGGCCTCGAAGATGTCGGTGATGCGGCCGATCCGCGCCGAGCGCGCGAGGCAGGGCGCGAAGCTCACGGAGTAGAGCAGCGACTCGACCTCGTCGTGATGGCCGGCCAGCGGCAGCACGAGGCGCATGGTCCAGATCCGGCGCGTGTTCTCCGCCTTGTAGACGCACTCGGCATAGACCGGCGCCTGGCGCTCCACGACGTCGGCATAGAGGTCGTGCAGCCAGGTGAGATGAGGCGCCGCGGCGCCGGCCTCGATGTCCTCCTCGCCGGCGTCGCTGCTGAGCAGCGACGCGCTCCACGGTCCGATATGGCGGTAGCGGAAGCGCTCTCCGTCATCGAGCACGTCGACCAGCCCGACATGCGCGAGGATCGGCGCCAGGTCCTCGAAGTCGATGTCGGTTTCGCTCGGCATCGGCCGCAACCCGGTGTGGCGCAGCCACACGTGGAAGAGCCCCATGTGAGCGGGATCATCGAGATGCCCGAAGAGCGTGTGCGTTGCTGAGCCCATTGTGCGTTCCTCCGTCCGATCCCCAAGCCGCCAGGCGACACGATTCGGCCTGCCGGGACGCCATCGTCCCGGCAGGCCGTTCAGGTGACATCGGGTCAGGGAGGCGGAGGCCGGGACGCGTCGTCTGGGAAGGGGAGCTTCCACGCGTCGCCGCGCGGCGGCGAGGCCCGCATCGGCGCCGAATGGAAGCCGGACGGCCTGGCCATCACGGTGCGCGACACCGGCATCGGCATTGCGCCCGAGGACGTCCCGCGCGTCGTCATCCCCTTCGTCCAGGTCGGCGACATCTACAGCCGGCCGCAGGAGGGCAGCGGCCTCGGCCTGCCGCTCAGCAAGCGGCTGGTCGAGCTGCATGGCGGCAGCTTCGAGCTGACGAGCGCGCCAGGCCAGGGCACGACCGTCGCGGTCCTCTTCCCGGCCGGCCGCGTGCGCACCGGCGCCGGCCTCCACCGCCTGGTGGCCGCCCGCATGCACCGCTGAGCCCGCGCGGCGCCGGCCGGGGCTTGCCCTCGGCGGCGCCGGCCCCGAGGATGGGCGGATGACCCGCCCGCTGCTCGTCGTCGACGGCGACTCGTTCGCCCACCGCGCCTACCACGCCCTGCCGAAGACCATCCGCCGGCGCGGCGGCAAGGGCGGCGGCGCCGTCCTCGGCTTTGCCAACCTGCTGCTGAAGCTCTACGCCGATGAGCGGCCGCGCGCCGTGCTCGCCGCCTGGGACACGCTGGAGGCGCCGACCTGGCGCCAGCAGGCGCTGCCGGACTACCAGGGCGGCCGGCATTTCGACGACGAGCTGGTCGAGCAGCTGCAGGCTTTGCCGCGCTTCGTGCTGGCCTGCGGCTTCGCCTGCGCCAAGGCGCCGGGCTACGAGGCCGACGACTTCCTCGCCGCCGCCGCCGCGAGCGAGGAGCGGCGCGGCGGCAGCGCCCTGGTGGCGAGCGGCGACCGCGACGCCTTCCAGCTGGCCTCGGCGCGCACCACCATCCTGCAGCCGGTGCGCGCCGGCGAGATCGCGCGCATCGGCCCGGCCGAGGTGCGCGAGCGCTACGGCGTCGAGCCGGCGCAGGTGCCCGACTTCATCGCGCTGCGCGGCGACCCCTCGGACCACATCCCCGGCGCCAAGGGGGTGGGCGCCAAGGGTGCCGCCGCCCTGCTGCAGAAATACGGCACGCTCGAGGCCGCCCTCGCCGATCCGCGCCTCGCCGGCCAGGAGGCGGCGCTGCGCCTCTACCAGAAGATCGCCACCATGAATGCCGCCGCCCCGCTCCCGCCGCTCCCGGACCAAAATCCCAACTGGCCGGTCGCGGCCGCCCTGGCCCGCGACTGGGAGCTGGCCCGCCTCGCCGACCGCCTCGCGGAGATGGCGCAATCCGTGTCGTAGGGGCGACCGGCCGGTCGCCTGCCCGACTCTCTCATTTGCTCGACTGCAGCAGCTTGCCGAGCTTCTTCTTGTCGTTGTAGATCAGCATCGCCGAGACCTGCCGGTTCTGGACCATCGCGACCATGCCGGCGTGCGGCGCGATGAAGCGGAAATCGGTCTGCTCGATGTCGGCCGGCCCGACCGTGCCGCGATAGTCCCAACGGATCAGCTCGGCATCGAAGGTGCCCGCCGGAACCGTCACCTTGTAGGCGCCGATATAGGTGTAGGTGATCTCGAGCGAGCCCTTGTGCGTGATCTTCTTGGTGTTCGAGAGGTCCGCCACCTCCACCTTCACCGCGACCTTGCGGCTCTCGCCCGGCTTCAGCCCGACGATCATCAGGGGCTCGCCCGGCGTGAAGCGCGACAGCACGTCGTTGTCGCGATCCTCCTCGCCCGCGATCACGGCGCCGCCGTCGCTCGCCTTCTGCAGGTAGAGCGCACCCAGGGGCTCCGCGACATAGCGCCAGCCGGGCGCGAACTGCGGATCGGTCGTCTCCTCCACCTTGTGGACCTCGGTGCGCGGGTCCTCGCCCTTCTCGAGGACGCGATAGGTCAGCGTCGATCCCTTGGGCGGCAGATAGTCGTCCGCAGCAATGAGCGGTGGACCGGCGACGGGTTCGCCCACGACCCCGGCCCCCAGATACTTGTCGAGTGCCGCCTTAACGGCGCTCGGCAGCGGAACGACCGCATCGGCCGCGCCGGCCGGCTTTCCCCCCGGCGCCAGCGCCAGGGCCGCCACAACCAGTCCCGCCATCCGCAGATTGCGACCGATGGACATGATGCAAATCTCCTTCGTCTGAATTGCCGCGGAAACCGCGCGCACCCCGCCGCTCAAGCGATGCGCGGCAGATAGATGCGCACGCTGGTGCCTCGACCGACCGCACTCTCCACGTCGATAAAGCCGCCGGCCAGCGCCACGATCTGATCGACGATCGCGAGGCCGAGGCCGGTCCCGTTCTCGCCCTTGGTGGTGAAGAAGGGCTCGAACATCCGCGCCCGCGTCTCCGCGTCCATGCCGCTGCCGGTGTCGCTGACGTCGAGCACGACGTAGGTGCCCTCGTCGCGGTCGCGCCGCGGCGAGGCCGCCTCGCTCAGGCCGATGGTGATCCGGCCGTTCGCCGTCATGGCGTCGCGCGCATTGATGACGAGGTTGAGCATCGCCCGCTCCATCTGGTCGGGATCGACGAACACCTGGCTCACCGGTGCCGGCGGGGCGATCTCCAGGGCGGCCTTGGGCTCGGCGGCCTTGGCCAGCATGTCGCGGGTCTTCTCGATCACCTCCGAGAGGCTGGTCACGCGCGGCCGGCCGGCCTGCTCGCGGCTGAAGCTCCGCAGCTCGCGCGCCAGGTTGGTGCCGCGCTTGGCCGCCTCGATCAGCTTCTGCGTCAGGCGGACGATCTGCGGCTGTCCCTTCGCGACCTCGGCGATCTCGTCGGCATAGCCCAGGATCACCAGCAGCAGGTTGTTGAAGTCATGCGCCATGCCGGCGGCCAAGCGACCCACGACGCCGAGGCGCTGCAGGTTCGCGATCTGTGCTTCATAAGCATTGAGCTGGCCCTGCACCTGCAGGCGCGCGCCCTCCTCATACAGCCGGGCGATGGAGTCGGCGACCGCCGCGGCGAAATCGCAATCCTGCGCGGTCCACTGCCGGATCGGGCCGATCTGCTCGTGGCACACGATGCCGACGAGCGCGCCCGCCTCGTAGATCGGCGCGTCCAGCATCGAGGTGATGCCGAGCGGCCGGAAATAGGGCTCGCGGAACTCCGTCGTCACGGGATCGCCGTCGACATCCACGATCGGGAGCACGCGATGCAGCTCCAGGGCGCGAAAGTAGTTCGGAAAGTCGCGCTCGTGCAGGATCGCGCCCTCGGAGGCGCCGTGGTTCGTGGCCTGATGGAGGAACTCGCAGCGGATGGCCTTGCGCCCGTCGAGAAACCGCCAGATGCTGACGCGATTGACGCCGAGCGCGGCCGCGGCGATGTCGACGACCGCCTGCAGGGCCAGCCGCAGACTCCTGCCGGCCGTCATGCTGACGCGCGCCAGCCGCAGGCGCGCCTCCTCATGGTCCTGGCCGGGCGCTTCGCCGGCTGCAGGTCGCGACGTCGGATCCTTCATCGCTGTCACCTTCCGCCGGCCGGCTCCCGGACCGGCCATGCCGCAGGATCAGGCTGCCGATCGGCGATACTCACGGATATGACGGTGCGATACAAGGCCGGCCCGCGACGGGCCACAGAGTCGGCAGGAGGCTCGATGGTCACTCCAACGCCAAGTCGCGCCTCCGCCGGATGAAGGGCGAATGGACGGCCGCCCCCGGCACGATACGGCCGTCGGCGCCCCACTCGGCCATGCGATTGAACGGGATGACCGTGCGCCCCGCGAGTTCCCGCAGCGCGGCGCCGAGGTCCTCCTCCACCCGCTTTAGCCGGGTCTCCACGGCCGACGCATCGGAGTAGCGCAGCCCGGCCTCCACGCCGTAGGCGACGAACGGCGCCAGCACGTCATAGCCGACATAGGCGAGCGAGAAGTTCACCGGCCACAGCAGCAGGTCGATGTCGCCGCTGCGACCGTCGAAGGCATAGGTCTCCGGGCTGGTGCCGACGGTCACCGAGATCATCGCGCGCTTGCCGGTGAAGCGGCCGTTCTCGAAGCGCTTCCTGCTGGTGTAGACCTCGCCGTAGATCAGCACGCGGTCGAGCCAGCCCTTCAGCATCGCCGGCGGCAGGTGCCACCACATCGGATATTGCAGGATCAGCAGGTCGGCGCGATCGAGCCGCGCGATCTCGGCCGCCACGGCCGCGGGGATCGCGCCGCGCTCCGAGGCGTGGCGCTGCTCGGCCTGCACGTCGAACCGCTCCGCCTGCAGGCGCCCCTCATAGTGCTCCGCCCGCTCGCAGGGATCGAAACCGGCGGCGTAGAGATCGGAGAGCGAGACGCTCCAGCCCTGCGCTTCGAGCGCGCGCCGCGCCACCTGCGCCAGGTGCGCGTTGAACGACTGCCGCTCCGGATGGGCCAGCACGATGTGCGCCTGCATGGGCGTTCCCCGCCGTCGTCGATCCCGTGCGGCAGCCTGTCCGATCGCCGCGGGGGGTTCAATTCCGAAATCTCCTCCCCATGTTTCGCTCTATCGCAACGGATAGCGCGCGGAGACTTCCCCATGACGAATCCAACGGCTGCGGCCGCCGGGCCGTTCAAGGTCGGCGGCGACATCGCCATCAACCGCCTCGGCTTCGGCGCCATGCGCGTGACCGGCAGCGGCGTGTGGGGTCCGCCGGCCGACCGCGCCGAGGCGCTGCGCACGCTCCGCCGCCTGCCCGCGCTCGGCGTCACCTTCATCGACACCGCCGACAGCTACGGCCCCGGCACGAGCGAGGAGCTGCTGCGCGAGGCGCTGCATCCCTATGACGGCCTGCTGATCGCCACCAAGGGCGGGCTCGAGCGGCCCGGCCCGAACCAGTGGGTGTCCAACGGCCGACCCGACTATCTGCGCGGCTGCGTGCAGGCCAGCCTGCGCCGCCTCGGCGTCGAGCGGATCGACCTCTGGCAGCTGCACCGCGTCGATCCGAAGGTGCCGCGCGACGAGCAGTTCGGCGTCATCAAGGAGATGCGCGCCGCCGGCCTCATCCGCCATGTCGGCCTCAGCAACGTGAGCGCCGAGGAGCTGGCTGCGGCCCAGCGCTTCTTCCCGGTCGCCACGGTGCAGAACCGCTACAATCTCACCGACCGCGGCAGCGAAGCCGTGCTCGACGCCTGCGCCAGGCAGGGCATCGGCTTCATCCCCTGGTATCCGCTCGCCGCCGGCGAGCTGGCGCGCCCTGGCGCCGCCCTCGCCGAGCTCGCCCGCAAGCGCCAGGCGACCGCCGGCCAGGTCGCCCTCGCCTGGCTGCTGAAGCGCAGCCCGGTGATGCTGCCGATCCCCGGCACCTCCAAGGTGAAGCATCTGGAAGAGAACGTCGCCGCCGCCGCGCTCGCGCTGACCGACGAGGAATTCCGCACGCTCGACGAGCAGGGGCGCAAGGCTGCGTAGGGGTGGCCTGTAGGGGCGACCGGAAGGTCGCCCGCGCTGCGGGCGGACTGGATTGATGCGACGTGGCACGGTGAAACGGGCGACCTGCCGGTCGCCCCTACGGCGATCGGGAATCTCTGCATTCCCTCACATGCAGGGCCGTCGATTGACGCGCCTTCGCCCTGTGCTAGCGTCGCCGCATGCCCAACGACACGCCATCGCCTGATCAGGCCGATATCGTCGCGCTGCGCCCGGCCTTCGCGCGCTGGCTCGGCAGCACCAACGACGTCACGCGCCGCTTCCTCGCCGCCGGCCGCATTCCCGGCCTGATCAACATCGCCGGCGGCCTGCCGGCGCCGGAGCTCTACCCCGCCGCAGAGGTGGCGGAGCTCGCGCGCCGGGCCATCGCAGAGCACCCGCAGGACACGCTCGGCTACGGCCCGATCGAGGGCCTGCCTGAGCTGCGCGATGCGCTCGCCGCCCGCTTCGCCACGCCGGAGCTGCGGCTCGGACGCGAGAACGTGCTGATCACCACCAGCGGCATGCAGGGGCTCGACCTGGTCGGCAAGGCGCTGGTGGAGGAGGGCGGGCTGATCGCCGGCCAGTTCCCCACCTATCTCGGCGCCCTCGACGCCTGGCGCCCGCGCCGCCCGAGCTACCGCAATCTCGTCCTCGAAGAGCCAGGCTTCGACGCGGTCGCGGCCATGGGCGGCGCGCAGTTCACCTACACTGTCCCCAATTTTTCCAACCCCACGGGCCGGCTGGTCGGCCTGCCCCAACGCGAGGCGCTGGTCGACGCGGCCCACCGCACCGGCGTCTGGCTGGTCGAGGACGATCCCTACGGCGCCCTCCATTACGACGGCGCGCCGCTGCCGCGCCTGCTCGATCTCTCGGCGCGCCGCCGGCCCGGCCGGCCCTACGACGGGCCCGTCCTCTATCTCGGCACGCTCTCCAAGGAGATCGCGCCCGGCCTCCGCATCGGCTGGGTGATCGGCGCGCCCGCCATGATCGAGGCGCTCACGATGGCCAAGCAGGGCTCCGACATGTGCACCAGCGGCGTCACCCAGCGCATTGCCCTCGCGGCGCTGGAGAGCGGCTTGGTCGAGCGACTGCGCCCGGCCATCATCGATCTCTACCGTGCGCGCCGCGATGCGCTCTGCGCCGCGCTGGCGGAGCACCTCGCCGAATGGTTCGCGTGGGAGGTTCCCGTCGGCGGCATGTTCGTCTGGGCCGTGGCGCGCGATCCCGCGCTCGACACCGACCGGCTGTTCCAGGCCGGCCTCGAGGCCGGCGTCTGCGTGACGCCGAGCAGTGTGTTCGATCCGACCGGGTGCAACCGCCGCGCCCTCCGCCTGAACTTCACCCTCAATCCGCCGGACCGCCTGGCCGAAGGCGTGCGCCGCCTCGCCGCCGCCGTGCGCGCGCTGGCGAAGCAGGCCTGAGCCTCGCGCCTGTCGCCACCCGTCGGTGAAGGACGAGCGGGAACCGCGCCGTCGTGTTTTCCGTTACTACGACCATGGACGCCTTCCAGCGGGTGCTTACCCTCCTCGGCACGATGACGGCGCGTCCCTGGGCGTTCCTGGTCGTACTCGCCTATGGCGCCGTCTGGCTGTCGGTCGAGCCCGAATCGTTCGAACTGCACGGGCTCGCCACGCTCATCGTCTGGGTCATGACGCTCCTGATCCAGCGCGCCGAGCATCGCGATACCCAGGCGATCCACGCCAAGCTCGATGAGCTGCTCCGGGCGGAGACCGCCGCGCGCAGCGATCTGACCCGGATCGACGAGGAGGAGCCGGAAGACATCGAGCGGCAGCGAACCGAAGCGCGGATGGGGGAGGGCTCCGGCTGAGGCGCTCTCCGTCGCGCCGCACGCCGCACGCCTCGAGCCGCCACGGAACTCCCCGTTGCCACCGCGCGTTGTTCGCTGGGACTCTCATCCGCGCAGCGTGACGGGTAGCATGCGATCGCTCTGGAAACGTCTGGCCGAAACTGTGCGGCGCGTCGTCGAGTGGGGCGACCGCCGGGTGCCGTACGGCCTTCGCTCCGTCCTCGGCGTCCTGCTCATGGCTGGCGGCGTGCTCGGCTTCCTGCCCGTGCTGGGCTTTTGGATGATTCCCGCCGGGCTGGCCTTCATCGCCCTCGACATTCCGCCGCTGCGCCGCCGGCTGCTCGCCTGGCTGCAGCGCTGAGGCGCGGGACGGTGCGGACTCCGAAGACGGCTAGCTCCGGCTGAGGATCTTGATCGCCTCTTCGAGCTTCTCGACGCACTGGTCGTCGTCGCCGGACTCGTAGAGCGCCTCGCCCTCGTCGTGCAGCCCGAGGGCCATGGCGCGGTCGTCGGCGGGGACCGAGTCCTCGGCCGTCGCCTTGACCAGGAGGTCGCCGAACTTATCCATCAGCGCCGGACAGGAATCGGCCCGCGCGGCATTGGCGGAAAGCAGGCCGCAGGCCAACGCGATTGCTGCAAGTCTCATGCTCCGAACTCCCCTAGGGACGGGTCGAATGACGCGCCGTCGCGCCACGCGGCAGCGCTGCCGCGCAATCCGGAACGGGTAGCAAAGGAAGGTTGCCGAAGCGTAAACGCCGCCGCGAACTCTACGCTGCACGGTCTTTTCCCCTTGCGGACGGGCCAGCGACGATATGGACTCGATGCCGCTGACCCGGCCGCGCGGCCTTCCGAGGCCGTGCGGCGTACGCTTTCGGGGTCAGAGACGATGGCTCAAGCTGCCGAAGGGAGGATGGAGTCCCATGCCCGTCACCATCCACGCCGCGCCCGCCCGCGACCTGACGCCGGCGGAGGTCGAGCGCTGGCGCGCCGTGCCGGTCGCGGTCGCCGTCGATCTCGGCCGCGACGTCGGCCAGATCGACCCGGCGATCCGCCCGCTCCGCCCGCCGGGCCAGCAGCCGCGCCTCTGCGGCCCCGCCGTCACGGTCTTCTGCGAGCCGCCTGATTTCGGCGCGGTCCTCCACGCCCTCGACCTGGTGCAGCCCGGCGACGTCCTGATGATCGCCGCAGCCGGCCACGCCGAGACCGCCATGATCGGCGAGATCCTCGGCGGCCATCTGCGCCGCCGCGGCGCCTGCGGCGTGGTCTGCGATGGCGCCGTGCGCGACGTCGCCACCCTGGCCCGCTGGGACGATCTGTCGGTCTACGCCCGCTCGATCACGCCGCGCGGTCCCTCGTCGGCCGAGCGCGGCGCCGTGAACCTCCCCGTCGTCATCGGCGGCCGCCTCGTCTCCCCCGGCGACCTCGTCCTCGGCGACGACGACGGCCTGATCGTCCTCTCGCCCGGGAATGTACGGTCGCGCATCGCCGCCGCCGAAGCCCGGCTGGCCCGCGAGGCGGAGTGGCAGGCCAGCCTCGCCGCCGGCAGCTCCATGCGCGAGACGTTCGGGCTGACAGAGGCGAGGCGGCAGGCGTAGGGGCGGGCTGCGCCCGTCATCCCCCGCACCGCTGTCCGCCAGCCGAGCTGTTTGCAGCTGCCCGATTGCGATTGCAGAGGCAAGCGGAAAGGCCGACGCTGTCGGTCCGCTTTCGAAACGATCCTGACGATCCGTTGCGCCCCTGTGCGAGAGGGCGACGCACGCCCCTTGGACGAAAAGGAGAGACCCAATGCCGAAGGTCAAGGTCAACGCCATCACCATGAACTACGAGCAGCAGGGCGCGGGAGAGCCGCTGGTCCTGATTCCCTATCTGGCGGCCGACAATGCCTGCTACGCGTTTCAGCTCGCTGACTATGCGAAGCACTTCACCTGCATCTCGGTCGACCCGCGCGGGGCCGGCGCCACCGACAAGCCCGCGGGAGCGTACTCGACCGAGCTGTTCGCCGACGACATCGCCGCCTTCCTGCAGGCGATCGAGATCGGCCGGGCCCACGTCGCCGGTCTGTCGCTGGGCGCGGCGACGGGCCTGTGGCTGGCGGCCAAGTATCCGGACAAGGTGAAATCGCTGTCGCTCCACAGCGCCTGGACGAAGAGCGACCCCTTCCTCACGACCGTCGTTCGGGGCTGGCAGACGATGGCCAAGGGCCTGGGCAGCGTCACCGAGATGATCATCCAGGGGATCTTCCCCTGGTGCTTCACGCCGGAGCTCTACGCCGCCAAGCCGGACTATATCGAGGCGCTCGCGACCTTCGTGCGCGGCCGCCCGGCGCAGCCGCTGGAAGCATTCCTGCAGCAGTCCAATGCCGTCATCGGCCATGACGCCCAATCGCAGCTCGGCAAGATCGCGGCCCCCACCCAGATCACCTTCGGCCGCCACGACCTCGTCACCTCGACCCGCTTCCTCGACGCCCTGAAGACCGGCATCCGCCGGAGCGAGACCGTGGTGTTCGAGGACTGCTCGCACGCTCCGATCTACGAGAACGTCGCCGACTTCAACCAGAAGACCCTGGCGTTTCTGAAACGCAACATCGGGTAGCCGGAAGCGCGCGTTCGCGGGCCGGTTTCGTACGCCGCTCTCGGCAGTCGCGGCACCGACGTCGGAGCATGCCGCCCCGGGTCTTTGCCATCCCGCATCACGCTTCCGCCGCCCGCAGCGGGTTTTCCCAGCGCAGGCCGCGGAAGCGCGCGAAGTCGCCGTCGGTCGAGCACAGAATCAGGCCGTGCTCGAGGGCGAGCGCTGCCAGATGGGCATCGGCCACGAGATCGGCGCGCCGGTCCGGCCGCGCCAGCAACGGCCCGAGCAGGGCGCGGTGGCGCTCGGTGGGTGCGGGTATCCAGGCCGGCTCGCACTCCAGCCATTCCTCGACCTGCCGCCAGGCCGCGTCCATCGCGAGCGGCCGCGCGTGAATGCGGATTGGTGATGATGCGCACGAACGCGAGCAGGCTGGGCCAGGGCAGGCCGACGGGCGCGCCGCCGTTCAGCCGGGAATCGAGCCACGTCCGCGCCGCTGCATGATCCGGCGACGCCGCGGAGCGGGCGCAGATCAGCAGGTTGGCATCGACCAGAATCACCGGCGCCTGCGCTATCGGTGCAGCGGGCCTTCGGCTGTCTCCAGGACCTGACCGATATTGTCGAGGCTGCCGATGAGGCTGGGCCCCAGGTCCGTGCTCGGCGTGCGATAGGGCTTCCGCCGCTTCGGCGGTGCCGCCATCTGCCGGAGGCCCTCCCGCAGCGCCTCGTTGACGGTGTCCTTGAGCCCAGCCTTGCGCGCCTTGCACACCCGCTCCAGCAGGACCGCCACATCGTCATCCAAAGTCAGAGTCGTTCGCATGGATCGATATCGTGATGGCAACAACTAGACATCGCGACATCAACCGCCCCCTTCGCGCCTCAATACGGCGTCCCATCCTTCCGCACATACCGCGCCTTCCCGCCGATCAGGCGGACCAGCATGTCGATGTCGGAGTAGTCGGCCTCGTCGCCTGGCGTGCGGTCGCCGACCTCCAGCACGAGCGCGTCCGCGGCGCTGCGGTTGATCAGGTGGTGGCCGTCGGGCTTGCCGGCGGGGAAACCGGCGGCCATGCCAACGGTGAGAACCTGGTCGCCACTGTCGGTCACCAGCACGACCTCGCCCGCCACCACATAGACGAACTCGTCCTGCCGGCTGTGCCAGTGGCGCTGCGAGGAGGCGCAGCCCGGCGGCAGCCGCAGCAGGTTGACGCCGAAGTTCTTGAGGCCGAGCGCCTCGCCGAGGCGGCGCCGCTCGCGCGCCGCCACCAGCGCGCGGAACGGCTCCGGATAGGTCGTCGGCCCCGATGGCGCCACCGTCATCGGATCAAGGGCCGGCGCCCGCAGTCTCTTGCCTTCCTCCATGGCCATAGGTCCTTCCGTCGCGCTCACCGGACAATAAGATTCAGGTCGGCTCAGATTTCTCTTCCGGTATCCGCGCCAGGTACAGCCCCCCGTCCTTCCGCAGATACCGCTCCTCCCCGTCGACCCAGCGCACCATCATGTCGATGTCGGAATAGTCGACCTCGTCGCCGGCCGTGCGGTCGCCGACTTCGAGGAGGAGCGCGTCGGAGGTGCCGCGGTTGATGAGATGGTGGCCGTCGGCCTTGCCGGCCGGGAAGCCGGCCGCCATGCCGGCGGCGAGCAGCTGCTCGCCGCCGTCGGTGACCAGCACGACCTCGCCCGCCACCACATAGACGAACTCGTCCTGCCGGCTGTGCCAGTGCCGCTGGGAGGAGGCGCAGCCGGGCGGCAGCCGCATCAGGTTGACGCCGAAGTTCTTGAGGCCGAGCGCGTCGCCCAGCCGGCGCCGCTCGCGGCTCGCCACCATCGCCCGGAACCGGATCGGGTAGTCCGAGCCGATCCGCGGTTCGACGGCCGCCGGGTCGAGCGCCGGCGCCCGCAGCGTCCTGCGTTCCTCCATGGAGCCTCCTTGACAATCAAATCATCGTTCTTGTAATGTTCCTAAGTCGGCGTGTCAAGCGCCGGCTCGATTTTTGACATCGTGGATAGGAACAGCAGCCTCGCCGCCCGAGCGCCGGGGTCGGCAACAGGAGGGCTCGTCCAGCGGATGGCCCGCTGGGCATGGGGTCCATCGATCGATCTCGGGCGGCCTGAGGCCGACGCGCCCCTTCAGCTGGTGCTAGTCGCACCAGGGGCGGGGTTGGTCGCCAAGCGGATCGAACATCGGGCAGCAGCCGCCCACGAGCAGCAAGAGCACCAGGGTCGCCAGCAGACGTGCGAATGCCTTTGATGGAGGAGTCATGCGACCATACCTCCCAAGGGTTCGGTGCAGCCGGCATTCTACACCGGGGCAGCACCGCTGGGCATGGGGTCCTTCGCTCGGAAAGGCATGTGGTCGCCTTCTGGAGGGCGGACAGAGGGTTGCCCACGCGGGAGCGCCCCTACGAAACCCACGCGCGCAGCGCACCCCGCCGATCCAGCGAATATCCCCGCTGGACATGGGGTCGATCGCTCAGATTCGCGTCGGCGCCTCGCCTAAGCCCCGACCGTCACCTGGTCCACCAGCCGGGCGCCGCGGGAGGCCATGAAGTAGAGGCCCATGTAGTGGGCGACGTCCTGCGGGTGCGCGGCCTGGGCGCCGAGGCCGAGCTTCTCCGCCACCGGCCGCGGCAGGTCGTAGGTGGCGCAGCCGCCCTCGTAGACCAGGATGTCCTTCAGGCTCGGCATCAGGTCGTGGTTGCGGGCCGACAGGAACGTCAGCACGAAATCCATGACGCAGATGTCCGTGCAGATGCCGACCACGAGCACGGCCTCGAGCTTGTGCTCGTTCACCCAGTCGACCACACGGTTGCGCCCGTCCTTCGTGATGGAGCCGACGA
>DATIXH010000093.1:0-5722 GCA_035518775.1 Candidatus Acidiferrum sp. | reverse complement strand
AGTTCGGCGTGCTCGACCATTGGGTTACCCTGGCGTCGGGGG
The DNA here is from genome assembly GCA_035518775.1 of Candidatus Acidiferrum sp. Classification (GTDB taxonomy): domain Bacteria; phylum Pseudomonadota; class Alphaproteobacteria; order Dongiales; family Dongiaceae; genus JBGPEQ01. Next base: position 5,680 of record DATIXH010000093.1, on the reverse strand, counting down.
CCGAGCTCCATATGCCCGTGCGGGTCGTACCGAACGGCAGCGGCTGCGAAGTGATGTTCACGCTGTTCCGGCAGCCCGGCATGACCGATGAGATCTTTGCGCGCGACGCCGCCTGGGTGACCAAGGACCTGACGGCGCTGAAGGCGCTGCTCGAAGCCTGATCGATTCAACAAGCGAGGTGCCGCCATGGCGAGCTCGGGAAGCGATCGCCGCATCGACTATGTGGAGCTGAACGTCGCCGACATCGCGCGGTCCAAGGCCTTCTATGGCGGCGCCTTCGGCTGGAGCTTCACCGACTACGGCCCCAATTACTGCGAATTCTCCGACGGCCGGCTGAAGGGCGGCTTCACGACGACGGCGCCGGTGCGGTCGGGCGGCGGCCCGCTCGTGATCCTCTATGCCGACGATCTCGAGGGTGCGCAGCGGCGCGTCGAGGCGGCGGGCGGGCGAATCGCCAAGCCGATCTTCGCCTTCCCCGGCGGCCGCCGCTTCCACTTCCTCGATCCCGACGGCTACGAACTCGCGGTGTGGACGAAGGCCTAGCGATGGCCGGCGGTCATTCCGCGGCCTGGCGGGGGCAGTCGACTCCGGCCACGGCGCCGCGCTCGAGCACCAGCATCCGGCGCAGAACGCCGTTCGTCCAACCGAAGCCATCCTGGCCCGGATATTCGCCGCCGCCGCCGGCGAGCGAGGGATCGACCACGTCATATTTTTCCATCAGCTTGCCGGTGCGGCGGTAGGCGGCGACAACGGTGTTCATCCAGCGCGCCGCGATGGCCCGGGCGAGGTCGCGCTCGCCGTAGTCGGCCAGACCCTTGACGGCGATCCACTGCAATGGCGCCCAGCCGTTCGGAGCGTCCCACTGCTCGCCCGACTCGGCCGTCGTTGTGACCAATCCGCCCGGCTTCAGCAGCCGGTCCTGCACGACCTTCGCCACGCGATCGGCATCTGGCTTGGTGGCGAGGCCGAAGAACAGAGGATAGAGGCTTGCCGCGGTCACCGTCCCGCTCGGCTTGCCTTCGCGCCAGAGATAGTCGGCATAGATGCCGTTGCCGCCGTCCCAGAGGTAGCGCAGCACGGCGGCCTTGCGCCGTGCGGCACGGGCGCCGAACTCGGCGGCCTTCTCCGGCTGGCGGGACAGCGCGTAGGCCTTGGCGAGCGTGATCTCCAGATGGAACAGCACGCTGTTCAGATCGACCGGCACCAGCGCGGTCGTGCGGATGCTGGCGAGCGTCTTGCCGTCGGCGAGCCAGCGCGAGCTGAAGTCCCAGCCGCTTTCGGCACCGGCGCGCAAATCGCGATAGACCTCGGCCACGGGCCGGCGCGACGCGCGGGCCGTCTCCACATCCTCGCGGTAGGATTCGTCGCGCGGGCTGTCACGGTCGTCCCAGTAGCGGTTGAGCAGCGCACCGTCCTTCAGCCGCACGACGCGGCGATGCGCCTCGCCGGGCGCGAGCGTATCGGCGCCCTCCATCCAGAAGGCGTATTCCTTGCTCAAGGCGGGAAGGAATCTGACATAGATCGCCGCGGGATCGCGGCTGAGAGCGGCGATCAGCTCCACCATCGACGAGAAGAACGGCGGCTGCGAGCGGCTGAGATAGTAGGTCCGGTTGCCGTTCGGAACATGGCCGTAACGGTCGATGAGACTCGCGAAGTTCTCGACCATGCTGAGCGCGAGGTCGTTCCGGCCGCTCTCCTCCAGCCCCAGCATGGTGAAGTAGGAATCCCAATAGTAGATCTCGTCGAAGCGCCCGCCGGGGACGACATAAGGCCGCGGGAGCGGCAGGAGCGACGCGTACGCGGCGCGGCCGGCGTCGTCAGGCTTACGTTCGAGCACGGGCCATAGCTTGTCGATGTGCGTGCAGACATCCTCTCCCGGCGTGGAGCGATACGCGGTCTCCTGCGGGCGCTGCACGCTGAAGTTGCGCTGAACGAAGGCGGCGAGGTCGAAGCCGGGCCGGCCGTGCTCATCCTGATAGCGCCGCATGACGATGGCCGGGGCGTCGCGCGGCACGGCGTCGACGAACGTCTTGCCGTCGGGGAAGACGCGCTGCATCTGCACGTCCTCGAACAGCTGTCCATAGAGCTCGGCCGGGGTCTTGTCCTGGCCGGCGGCCGCCGTCGCGATGACCAGCGCGACGATCAGGCCGATCATGACCCTGATCTTCATGAGCGGTCACTCCTTAGATGGGTCGGCTGCGCATCGGCTGCTCCGGTACATGAGCCGACGACGCAGCGCGGTGGCGGCACCATAGCGCCGTGAAGTTTCATGACTCGCGCGTCAAATACGTGGCTCGCGAGTCGTCGGACCGGACCGTGCCACCTGCGGCGAGCAGAAAACTCCATGCGAGGTGCACAGTTTCGCCGCGAAAAATTCTTAATCGGCTGCGAGACAGCGCCGTGCGTTGAGTCCTGGTGGTTAACTGGTAGGGTGCGCAATGGGCTCGCCTATAGATATGAATCCGCGGGCGGCGCTGTGCTGGCAAGTGGAGGCGGGGGCGGACGAGGCGATCCTCGATGCGCCCGTCGATCGCTATGCGGCGAGCGCGCGGCCGGCGGTGAAGGCAGTGCCGGTCGCGCCGGCGTCCGTCGCGCGCGCGCCCGCGAGTGCGCCGCTGCAGGCACCGACGGCGGCGGTGCAGTCGGCGCGCAGCCTGGCGGCGGCGGCGCGCAGCGTGGGCGAGCTGGCGGAGGCGCTGGCAGCGTTCGACGGCTGCCCGCTGAAGCGCACGGCCACCAACCTGGTGTTCGCCGACGGCAACCCGCAGGCCCGCATCATGCTGATCGGCGAGGCGCCGGGGGCGGACGAGGACCGGCTGGGCAAGCCGTTCGTCGGGGTGAGCGGCCAGCTGCTCGATCGCATGCTGGCCGCGATCGGGCTTGACCGGACGTCGACGTACATTACAAACGTCATCTTCTGGCGGCCACCGGGGAATCGGCCGCCGACTGCCGCCGAGATCGCCGCCTGCCTGCCCTTCGTCGAGCGCCATATCGAACTGGTCTCGCCCGAGGTGCTGGTGCTGCTGGGGGCGGCCTCGGCACAGACTCTGTTGGGCCGCACCGACGGCATCACGCGGTTGCGCGGCCGCTGGTTCAGTTTCGAGAGCGCCGGCATGGCCCGTCCCGTGCCGGCTATGGCCGTTTACCATCCCGCGTATTTATTAAGGCAACCCGCACAAAAACGGGCGGCTTGGCGGGACTGGTTGGCCATCCTTGCGCGCCTCAAAAATGTCACAGTAAACCATACTAGTGGTAGTAACTAATAGTTACTACAGTACTAATGGTGTGTACAGGAACCGGACACGGCTTGCCTGCCACGGCGGTGTCGGGTACTTAGTTCAAATGCGGCCATTTACGGAAAATTTACTTCCTCGTGCTGCTGCCCTCGGGTGGGGGTCCGTGTCCGCCGGAATAGTGTGCCTGGCTTGGCTGGTGCTGGCGGCGCCGGCCGCCGCCACCGAGCCGAGCGCCGGTCCCAAGACCGCCGCCCTCCCGCCTCCCGACCTTCACCTCGACACCACCACTGCCATCCCACATCCGCTGAGCGCCGCCGACGCCGACCGCTACCGGGCGATCTTCCGGCTGCAGCAGGATGGGCAGTGGCCGGCCGCCGACGAGCTGATCGGGCAGGTGGCGGACCGGCAGTTGCTCGGCCATGTGCTGGCGCAGCGCTATCTGCATCCGACCGCCTACCGCTCGACCTATCCGGAGCTGCGCGACTGGCTGCTGATGTACGCCGACCTGCCGGAGGCGCAGCAGATCTACCGCCTCGCCAATGCCCGCCGGCAGAAGGGTGACCCGGCACCGCGCGAGCCGCTGGCCGTCATCCGTCGTCTCGGCACGCCCGACAGCGGCGGCGAGCCCGCCGACCTCAACTGGCAGACCGGCCTTGCGGCTTGGCGGGTGCATTCGATGGCTGAGGCGGCGCGGCAGTTCGAGTTCGTGGCCAACGACGAGGACGCCTCCGACTGGGCGCGCGCGGCCGGCGCCTTCTGGGCGGCGCGCAGCCACCTGAAGAATCACGAGCCCGGCCTGGTCTCGAAGTGGATGCGGGTGGCGGCCGGCTATCCCCGTACCTTCTACGGCCAGCTGGCGCGCCGCGCCCTCGGCATGAACACGGGTCTCGCCTGGTCGAAGCCGACACAGGACGACGGCGCGATGCGGGCGCTGGCGGCGACGCCGGGCGGGCTGCGCGCGCTCGCGCTGCTGCAAGTCGGGATGAACGACCTGGCCGAGGACGAGCTGCACGTGCTGCTGAGGGGCGACAACCGCGCCGAGATCGCGCCGGCGGTGATGCTGATCGCGCACGAGGCCGGGCTGCCCGCGGTCTCGATCCGGCTGGCGGTGCATTTCGAGACGACGGACAGCCCGCTGCGCGACGCGGCGCTCTACCCGGTGCCGAACTGGCGGCCGACCGGCGGGTTCACCCTCGATCCGGCGCTGCTGTTCGCGCTGATGCGGCAGGAGTCCGGCTTCAATCCGAGGGCCCAGAGCGCGGCGGGCGCGGTCGGGCTGATGCAGCTGATGCCGGCGACGGCGACGGCCATGGCCACGGACCTGCAGCTGGTCGACCAGCAGAAGCTGGTGCTGTTCGATCCGGTCTTGAATCTCACGCTGGCGCAGCGCTATGTCACGACGCTGCTGAAGGACCCCAACGTCAAGGGCGACCTGATGCTGCTGGCGATCGCCTACAACGCCGGGCCGGGCAACCTCGCCAAGTATCGCGCCAGCGCGAACTACGAGCAGGACCCGCTGCTGTTCATGGAGACCATCCCCAACCTCGAGACCCGCCAGTTCATCGAGCGCGTGCTGACAAACTATTGGCTCTACGAGGACTCCCTCGGGCAGAAGATGCCGACGCTGGACGCCCTGGCGAGCGGCGGCTGGCCGGTGTACAAGGCGCCGTCCGCACCTCCCCAGACCGCGGCCGTCGCCAATGGCACGTATTGACGAGAGCAAGCCCTTCCTCCCCGTCAACATCGCGGTCCTGACGGTCTCGGACACGCGCACCGCAGCAGACGACAAGTCCGGCCAGACGCTCGTCGATATGATCGGGCGCGACGGCCACCGCGTGGTGGCGCGCGCCATCGTGCGCGACGACGTCGCGGCCATCACGGCGCAGCTGCGGACCTGGATCGCCGACCCCAATGTCGACGTGGTGATCTCGACCGGCGGCACCGGCGTCACCGGGCGCGACGTGACGCCCGAGGCCTTCCGTCAGGTCTATGAGAAGGAGATCGAGGGCTTCGGCGAGCTGTTCCGCATGCTCTCCTACGAGAAGGTGAAGACCTCGACCATCCAGAGCCGGGCCACCGGCGGGGTGGCCGGCGGCACCTATCTCTTCGCCCTCCCCGGCTCGCCCGGAGCGTGCCGCGACGGCTGGGATGATATTCTCAAATGGCAGCTCGACAGCCGGCATCGGCCGTGCAACCTGGTTGAACTGATGCCGCGGCTGCAGGAGCATCTGAAGGCGAGCGCGTAGCTCCGCGCTCCATCACCTCGTGCGGACCACTCAATCCATGATGTGGTAGCCGCCATCGATGTAGAGCGTCTCGCCCGTGATCAGCTTCGCCGCGTCGGTGGCCAGGAAGGCCACGGCGATGCCGACGTCGTCGACCGAGACGAGGCTGCGCGCGGGCGCCTTCTCCTGCGCCTTCTCGAGCAGCTGGTCGAATTCGCT
>DATIXH010000092.1:0-12663 GCA_035518775.1 Candidatus Acidiferrum sp. | reverse complement strand
CCTCGCCGGCAAGAAGACCGAGGTCAAGACCGTCGAGGGCGAAACGCTGTCGATCGATGCAACGTCCGGCGGCGTCATGGTCGACAACGCGAAGGTCGTGTCGGCCGATATCGCGGCGGACAACGGCGTGATCCACGTGATCGACACCGTCGTGATGCCCAACTAGCTGCCCGCTGACGCGGGTCGGGGCGCACGCCCGGCCCGCGGCTCGCTGCGCAAGGCAACCAGCAGCAACCGTCCGGAAGAGGACTCGAACGGACCGGAGCATCGAGGTTCGGGTAGGCCCAGAGGGGGTATGCTTGAAGCCACGACATCAATTCAACGAAGCGGTGATTGACCTCACGGAAGCAGTGACTGCGTTGGCAAACTATACGCATGCTCTCAAGAAGATCTCGGCAACTGAGGTGGCCATCGAAAGCAGAGAGGCACCCGATTGCATAAGGGCGGTAGATATCCTTGAGAAGGTCGCAAAGCAACTGGCGCGCGCCGCGAACGAGCTTCGCAGCCTCTACGCCTGCTGCGGCCACGCAGATTGGGACGACGCGGTCTATCTGGTCACCAAGGGCGATCATCAGCGTATTCGGGAGGAATTGCTCGATGGATATCGTCGACAAAGTAGGTGTGGAGACGCTGGTCGAAGAGGAAGCGCTGCAGCGAGATGTGCGAGCTACTACGAATAGGATTCGACCGCAGGCTGCTGACCGCAGAAGCTTGAACGACGTAAATCGAATGGAGAGGCAATGTGAAACGATTGCCCTCGTAGACAGCGAGCCAAGGGTGCTCCGGAGCCTTTCGCGATTGATGTCCAAGGCGGGGTATCAGGTCAGTGCATTTGCGAATGTACATGATTTCCTCGGTGATCATGACCCGCCGGCACCTGGTTGCATAGTGCTGGATGTTTGCATGACTGGCTCGAGTGGCCTTGAACTGCAGAGCGCGCTGGAGGCGTCCGGTGATCTGAGGCCGATAGTCTTCATCAGTGGCAGCGCTGATGTTTTCACCAGCGTGCAGGCGATGAAGCGGGGAGCAGTCGACTTTCTCTCTAAACCGATACACGAAGAGGCTTTGCTTGCTGCCGTGCACTGCGCCATGGAGAAGGGCCGCGAGCGGCGCAAGATTTGTGCCGAACTGCAGTGCATTGCCGCTCACCTAGCCTCATTGACGCCAAGAGAGCTTGAGGTGTTTCACCAAATCGTCGCAGGGCGCAGAAACAAGCAAATTGCGGGGAGTCTGGGCACCGTCGAGAAGACCATAAAAGTCCACCGCTCGAACCTCATGAAGAAGATGGGCGCCAAGTCATTGCCTGAACTAGTCCGTATGGCGGTACGAATGGAAGGCCTTCTAGGTGAAGCGCTAAGTGCGGAAGCTGCGAAGAGCGCAAACCCCGCGGCTATGGCAGCGCGATGGCGCAGGCGCATCGACGAAATCAGAATCTGCACGACCGGCACTGACGGTTACCAAAGACTAGGCCCAGCGATCATCGATTTGGAGTGCCGCGCCTTCGAACTGCCTGGGAGTGGCGCATCTTGCGGCACTGCGGCTACAACCCGGTCGCCGAGCGTTCGCGCCGTCTCGACCATGGGGTTACCTCGGCGAATACTCGCGAGCGGATGAGTTGGCTAGCCCGATCTATTCACGCTTATGCCACGCAGGAGTGTCGGTCGACGCCGGCGCGCTTGGCTGAACGGTAGGCGAGCATTCGCGACCGCTGTCCGACTTCGAGCGCCCTTTCTTAGATCGGGTGAAGCAATGACGACATTGCGGCATATCGACTGCTGCCGTTGCGCCAGTATAGGGAGTTGACCAAAAATGGACTTGCGTTGCCCCATCGATCGCGTTCCGTTCGTCACGCTTGCCATCTATGAAACCGAGATCAACTATTGCCGGAAGTGCGGCCTCTGGATCGATCCCGACGAAATCCGACAGGTCGATCGGTTTGATCGGCACGGTCGGTGCGTTGAGCGACTATTCGGCCGCTAGAGACATGGCGGCGGCTACACATGGTCGGGGATACCGGGTCGGCGACGTCGTCGTGGTCAACGACAGCATGCAGCGCTCCTATCGTTACGCCATCTCGGCACCGCCTGGCGGCGGGTTCGCTCCAGAATTCAAGCCCCGTTTCTCGCCGAAGGAGATGCTCGAGCTGGGCGTCTTCGAGGGCAAGTATTGCAACGACTGCCGTCCGGAGCTGCCTGAGGATTGGTTCGACCATGCGCGGACCAACTGTCAGCCTGATGCGGCCCTCAATTGCTTTGGCGTCAAGAGCCGCCAGTCGCTTGCGGTCTGGCGCCAAAAAGGGTGGATCATCGGTCCCGATCCGCGCGGCTGGTTTCAATGGTATTGCCGCTACTACCTTGGACGGAGGCTGCCTGAAATCGACCGAATCCAGATCCGCCGTTGGCGGAACTTTGCCCGACACGCTGCGCAGGTTCGCAAACACTGCCTGCCCGGCGACACCTCCTGCCGCCGACGACAGCGGCAAGCGCTGCTTCAGTGGGCTTACAACCCGTTTATCTGAGATTCAGGATCGAGCATGTCCCCGCAGGGGAAACCGAGAGACCTCGCTGGCTTCGCATTCTGGCTGGCGTTGTGCCTTGGCGTGTCAGGTATCGGGGGCGCAATCACGCGCACCTCGGTATCGGACTGGTACCAAGGACTGTCCAAGCCTTCGTTCAATCCGCCTGATTGGGTCTTCACGCCGGTCTGGATATCCCTTTTCATCCTCATGGGCGTCTCGGCGTGGCTGGTCTGGCGGCGGACCGGTTTCAGGCGGGGCCGTGTTCCGCTGGCCTTGTTCGGCATGCAGCTTGCGTTGAACCTCGCCTGGTCCGGCCTCTTCTTTGGAATCCGATCCGTGGGCTGGGCACTGGTCGAGATCCTCGCCCTGTGGATCGCCATCCTGCTGACCGTGATCAGCTTCTACCGGGTAAACATGGCTGCCGGGCTGTTCCTCGTTCCTTACTTGCTGTGGTCGTCATTCGCCGTCGCGCTGAATGCGTCGATCTGGTGGCTCAACAGACTATGAGACGAGACCCGCTGACAAGGCTGCATCGCTCGAAAGAGGAGGGCTTCGTCTCATGTCCGTGACGCCGGTCTATGCCGGACTCCTCGCCCTGATGTTCATCCTTCTGAGCGTTCGCGTTATTGGCATGCGGCGCGCGGCCCGCGTGGCGCTCGGCGACGGCGGCAATCCTGCGCTGCTGCGGCGGCAACGCGTACACGGCAACTTCGCGGAGTATGTGCCGCTCGCCCTCCTCCTGATGGCGCTCGCGGAACTCCAGCACCTGCCCGATTGGTTGATCCACGCCATCGGCATCCTCCTGCTGGTCGGCCGGGCGACGCACGCCTACGGCGTCGGCTGCGAGCCGGAACTTCCGAGGGCACGCGTTCTCGGCATGGCGTTGACGTTCGCGGCGCTAGGCACGGGCGCGGTTGCGAACCTCGCAAGCGCGCTTCTGCCGCTGCCGTTCTGCAGCTCCTGAGCGTTGATGCAGCCGCTGCGATGCTCGGCAACCAGTGCCGGTTCGTTTGTGAAGTCTCCGGCAAGCAGACCCTTGAAGCGCGGCTCCCACCTTCTGCATGATGGCGATCAGAGACGGACAGTCGGTTGAGGAGCTCGAACTCGCGTGACCAAGCACGACATCCCCGCGCGCGCCGGGCTGGCGGTGCCGGTCAAGCGCGGACAGCGCATCCGCATCATCGCGCCGAAGGGCGCGCAGGCGGCGGACTTCTTCGCCTATGCGGCCGACAATGTGCGGGAGTGGCTGTCGCCCATGCACAGCTGGGTGACGACGCGCTCGATCAAGCCGCGGGTCGGCGACGTCTTTCTGTCGCGCTTCCGACGGCCGATGCTGGAGCTGGTGGAGGACGGCGCCGGCGGCATGCACGACATGACGATCGCGGCCTGCGACCAGGCGCGCTACGAGCAGTTCGGCTTCGTCGGCGCGCACGGCAGCTGTTCGGAAAACCTGCGCAGCGCCATGGCGCGGCTCGGCCATGCGATCGACGTGGTCCCGCAGCCCGTGAACTTCTTCACCAACACGGTGGTCGAGGCCGACGGCCGGCTGATCTCGCCGCCCAACACGGTCCCGCCCGGCGGCTATGTCGAGCTGGCGGCGCGCATGGACCTGATCTGCGTGATTTCGTCCTGCCCGTTCGACCTGCCGATCCCCGGCTGGACGATCAACGCGCCGGGCGGGCCGACGGAACTGGTCGTCGAAGTCACGTAGGAGATCGCATGTACGAAGCGCGCGCGCGACTGACGGAGCGGTTCGACCGCGCCCTGCTCTACGCAATCCACGTCCATGGCGGTCAGGTGCGCAAGGGCACGAGCGTGCCCTACGCGGCGCATCTGTTGGCGGTGGCGGCCACCGTGCTGGAATATGGCGGCGACGAGGACATGGCCATCGCCGGGTTGCTGCACGATGCAGCCGAAGACCGGGGCGGCGCCCGCCGGCTCGACGACATCCGCGTTCGGTTCGGCGAGCGCGTCGCCGACATCGTGCGCGACTGCTCCGACAGGCTGGCGGCGGCGGGTGAAGCCAAGGAGGAGTGGCGCGCGCGTAAGGAGCGCTATTTGCGCCATCTCGAGGGCTGTGACCCCGATACGCTGATGGTGTCGCTCGCCGACAAGGTACACAACGCCCGTTCGATCCTGCGGGACCTCCGCAAGTCCGAAGTCGGCCGGGCCGTGTGGCAGCGCTTCAAGCGCGGGCCGGAGGATCAGCTGTGGTACTTCGGCTCGCTCGCCGCGGCTTTTGTGCGATTGCTGCCGGGGCAGCTTGCGGAAGAGCTGGCGGAAATCGTCGCGCTGATCGGCAAGGAGTAGAGCATCAGCGTCCCGCTAGACTAGGCGAGCCGGCTCGAGTACAGCTTCCAATCGGCGTCGGAGAAGAGCTCACGGCTGGACGATCAACGCGCCGGGCGGTCCGACGGAGTCGGCAGTGGAGGCGGGATAAAGAGAAAGCTCACCGCGAAGGCACGAAGAGCACGAAGTCGAAAAGGGGCGGTCCCCATTCCTCCTCGGATGCTCAGACGGCATGCGGGATATTCCAGGACCGGTGCAGTTCGTAGCAGTGGTGGCAGAGAAGCTGGGCGTCGAGCGCCGCGGCGGCGACGGAGCGATCGTTCCACTCATCTTCTTCTTTGAATGCGGCGTGACAGGCCTCGCACCAAGCGTCCGGCCAGGGATTGTCCTCGGTCGGCGGCGCGGAATACCAGGAGGCGCCCCTCGCGCCAAGCAGATGCGCGCAGACGAATGTCCGATAGCTTTTGTCGTGTGTTGCGCAGATCGTGTTTTTGCGTTCACGTGTCATGGCCTATCGTCCTCGGCGATTCCGGGAGATCGCTCCATATGGGCTCAGCCACGGTTAGGAAGTCGTTAACCCAGGCGCGGCGTAGGGGCGACCGGAAGGTCGCCCGGGCCGCGAACGAATCGGATCGATGTGCCAACTCACGATGCCGCGGAGAGGCGGGCGACCTTCCGGTCGCCGCTACATGAGTCTCGAATCTCCGCGTGCAGAGATTCGACCGTTCGGCATGGTCTAAGCCAGCTTGCCGGCGTAGAGCTGCTGGTCGGCGTCCGAGAACACGTTGAAGATCACGCGGTCGAAGCGGTCGGGGTTGCGGGCGAGCCACGCGGCGACGGTCGCGAGGGCGATGGCGGAAGCGGGTTCCGGCGGGAAGCCGAAGACGCCGGTCGAGATGCCGCAGAAGGCGAGCGTGCGGATCTGCGGCAGGCGCGCCGCGAGGTCGAGGCAACTCTCGTAGCAGCGGGCGAGCAGCTTCGCGGCCTCGGGCGAGGGCTTTTCGGTGCGGGGCGGGCAGACCGGGCCGATCGTGTGCAGCACGAAGCGGCTGGGCAGGTTGTAGGCGCGCGTGATCTTCGCGCCGCCGGCGGGTTCGTCGCCGCCCTGCAGCTGCATGACGGCGTCGCAATCGGCGCGCAGGCGCGGGCCGGCGGCGCTGTGGATCGTATTGTCGATGCAGGGGTGGAATGGGCTGAAGCAGCCCAGCAGATCCTCGTTGGCGGCGTTCACGATGGCGTCGGCGGCGAGCGCGGTGATGTCGCCCTGCCACAGGCTCGTCTGGCGGGCGGCGGCATAGCGCGTGTTCGGGAAGGCCGCGGCGATTGTGGGGAGCGAGGCCGCGGCGGTCTCCCGACGGCGCGCGCGCTCGTTCTGCAGCAGGCGGTCGAACAGGGTCTGGATCTCGTCGGGCAGGGGCGGGCGCGGCCGCCGGATCGTGGCGAGCGCCTGCAGCCGTCCCCGCGGGCGGGTGCCGGCCTTGTTGATCCGGTGCAGGGACTCCGGCGCGGTCTTATGCTCGGCGAGCAGGTGATCGATCAGCTTGTCGACGATCTGCGAGAGCTCGGTGATTCGCGCCGGCGGCGGGGGCGCGAACGGCGCATCGAGGTTCAGGTGATCGCGATACTCCTCGAGGGGCAGCGTCGCTGCTCGGCTTGCCGGCGTCGGGGTGGTGGTGCGTCGTGGGGGCATGGCGCTCCCCTATAGCACATTGTGCTGGGCTCGACATGGGGCCCTGCGGCGCTAGGACGAGGCGCTCGACCATAGGAATAGAAGGAGCGTGAGTGCCATGAGGATCGAGGCCAGCCAGCCCAGCGCGCGCAGCCATCCCGGCAGCGAGAAGGTCTGCAGGCCGCGCCGGCTCGAGACGACGACCATCATGGCGAGCATCAGGGGTACCGCGATGACGCCGTTGATGACGGCCGTCCAGAACAGCATGGCGATGGGATCGATGTTGGTCGCGGCCAGGGCGGCGCCGGCAAGGGTTGCCGCGCCGACGATGCCGTAGAAGCCCAGGGCGCGATTGGCGGGCAGCTCGAGGCTGCCGCGCAGGCCGAAGGCCTCGGCCACGGCGTAGGCCGCCGATCCCGCGAGAACGGGAACGGCGAGCAGGCCGGCGCCGATGATGCCGGCGGCAAAAAAGCGCGAAGGTCAGGTCGCCGGCAATCGGCCGCAAGGCCTCGGCCGCCTGGGCGGCGGTGTCGATCCGGGTGACGCCATGGACGTTCAGCGTGGCGGCGGTCGTCACGATGATGAAGAAGGCGATCAGATTCGAGAAGACCATGCCGGTCCAGGTATCGAACGCGATATGCCGGAAATGACCCCGCGCGATCGGACCCTGGCGCCGTGACGGCGGCGATGGCTGAGGCGCGATTCCTCCGCCTCCTGCGACGACTGCCAGAAGAAGAGATAGGGGCTGATGGTCGTGCCGAAGACCGCGACGATCGTCAGCAGCTGGTCGCGGCTCAACGAGACGTCGGGAACGAGCGTCGCTGCGATCACCTCGCCCCAGGGAATGTGCACGCTGAAGGCCGTGGCCACATAGACGAACAGCACGACCGTCAGGAACTTCAGATAGCCGGCATAGCGATGGTAGGGGACGAAGATCTCGACGATGAGGCAGCCATAGCCGAAGGCGAGCGCGTAGAAGACCGCGGGGCCGCCGACGACGAGGCGCAGGGCGTCGCCCATGGCGGCGAGATCCGCCGCGATGTTGATGGTGTTGGCCACCAGTCAGGCTGTAGCCGAACTGGGCGCCCGCCTGAGAATAAGTAGCGATGCCGCTGGGATCGTCATCGGCGGCGCCGGTAATGAGGCCGGGGCCGAGGGCGCTCCAGAGCCTCCGGAGCAGGCGCCCTCCGGAAGCCGAGCCGCCGTGCGGGCGACCGGTCTCGGAAGGTCTCACGGCTCGTTCGCCTGAATGCGGCCGTCGACGACCTCGATGATGCGATCGCAGCGGCGCGCCAGGTCCATGTTGTGGGTGACGATCAGGAAGGTGGTACCGTTGTGCCGGTTGACCTGCCGCATCAGTTCGAACGCGCCATCGGCGGACTTGGTATCGAGATTTCCCGTCGGCTCGTCGGCGAGCACGAGATCGGGCTGCATGGCGAGCGAGCGGGCGATGGCGACGCGCTGCTGCTGGCCGCCGGACATGTTCATGGCAAGATTGCCGGCGACTCTCGTGAGGCCGACCTGTTGCATCAGGTCGGCAGCCCGGTGTTCGATGTCGCGCGACGGGAAGCCGCGGTCGACCAGCATCGGCATCATCACGTTTTCGAGCGCGGTGAAGGCCGAGATGAGATAGTGGTATTGGAACACGAAGCCGATGCTGTGGCCGCGCAGGCGGGTGAGCTCGCCGTCGCCGAGCGCGCTGGTGTCCTGCCCGTTGATGAAGAGTCGCCCGGATGTCGGCCGATCGAGAAGGCCGATGATATTGAGCAACGTGCTCTTGCCGGAGCCGGAGGGGCCCATGAGCGCGAGGAACTCGCCCCTTCGCATGGCCAGGTCGATGTCGTGCAGAACCTCGGTCTCGACCGGCGTTCCCACGTTGTAGGATTTGCAGACCCCGTCGAGCCGGAGGATTTCGTCAGCCACGGATCGCCGCCACGGGATCGAGCTTGGCCGCGCGCAGCGCCGGCGCCATGGCGGCCACGACGCCGGTAGCCGTCGCCAGCACGGCCGCCGCGATGAACAGAGTGCGATCGAGGATCAGCGGAAACAGCTCGCTGCCGTCCACCTGCCGCGCGTAACCGTGCCAGAACACGAGGGCCGCCGCTCCCATCGCAGAGCCGAACAGCGAGCCGACGAGGCCGAGCAGGCCGCCCTGGATCAGGAAAACGCGCAGGATCTGGCCTCGCCGCGTGCCCATGGCGCGCAGGATTCCGATGTCCTTGGAGCGCTGGATCACCGAGACGACGAGAACGGCCGCGATGCCGAAGGCGACCGACAGGCCGACGAACAGACGGATCAGCGTGTTGGTGGTCGACTGGGCATGGACCGCGGTGAAGAATTGCGCGTTGGTCTTGATCCAGCTGTCGGCTTCGACGGGATAGGAGGCCTGAATCTCCTGCGCCAGCGTCTCGGCCGCGTAGACATCCTGCACCGTCAGATCGATCGTGGTGACGCCCCCGACGAGATCGAGCAGCGATTGCGCGGTCCGCAGCGCCACGTACGTCGAGCGTTGATTGGCGCCCTTGTTGCCGAGGTCGACGATGCCGGTGATCGTCAAGACGCGATCGGCGCCCGACGCGGCCCGGACGTTGAGCTTGTCGCCGATGGTGGCGCCGAGGTCGTTCGCAAGCTCGGTGCCGACGATGATGTCGTCGCTTTCGAGGCGCGTATCGCCCGCCACGATATAGTCGGGCAGGCGGACAATCTTGAAGTAGACGGCCGGGTCCATGCCGGTGATCGTGACGGAGCGGCTGGCTTCGCCGCGCACGGCGAGCGCCGAGCCCGACACGGTCGGCGATACGACCGTCACCTCCGGCATGGCCTGGACTTGATCGCGGATCTTCTGCCACTGATCGATCGACAGCGTGCGCTGCGTGGGGCGCTGGATCAGCGCGGCCTCGATCTCCCTGGCGCCGCTCCGCAGGGGGCGCGCCACCTCGTCGGGCGCCAGGAGCTGGATCTGGGGCTGCGAGGTGAGCACGCGCTTGATGAAATTGGCCTGCAGCCCGGCCAGCATCGCCGACATGAAGACGATGACCGCGACGCCGATTGCGATGCCGCTGATGATGAACATCGTCTGCATCCGGCCTTCCCTGAGAAAGCGGATGGCGGTGATCCACTCGAACGGCAGCCAGCGGTTCACGGCAGCACCGGCCTTATGCGCTGGCCCGTCAGAACCCCGGCGGTGACGGGAACGGCGAGATCGCCCTCGGCAGCGCCCTCGAGAATCTCGACCTGGGTGTTGGCCCGGAGCCCGAGCCGGACCGGCTGCTTGTGCGCCCGGCCGTCCCTGGCGATCATCGCCCATGGCGATCCCGTCAGCGCATCATGGATGTCGCGCAAGGGCAGGACGACCGTGCCGCTGCGCCGCGCGACCTCGATATCGACCGAGACCGTCATGTCCTGCCGGAGATAGTCGGGAGGCGTGGGCACGGTGAGCTTGACCTCCACCGAGGCGCGCGCGATGTCGACGCCCGGATTGATATAGGACACCTGGGCGGGGAAGGTCTTGTCCGGGAAGGCGTCCGCCGAAGCGAGCGCCTTCTGGCCGACGGCAATGAGGCCGAGGTTCTTCTCGTCGATCTGCAGCACGAGCTGCACGTCGCCGGTAGGCGCGAGCACCAGGAGCGCCCTGCCGGGCTGCGCCACCGTGCCGCGCTCGACATTGCGCGAGATCAGCACGCCGTCGCGCGGCGCGACGATGGTCGCGTAGCTCAACCGGGAACGGGCCGTGTCGCGATTGGCGTTCGCCTGATTGAGCTGCGTCTCGGCCATCACATAGTCGCTGCCGCCCGGGCTGCTCGTGAAGACTTCGAGCTCCGCGGTGCGCATCTGCGTGCGCGCGACGTCGAGATTCTTCTGCGCGTCCTCCAGCGACGCCTTGGTCGCGTAGCCGTTCTTCGCGAGGTCGGCCGTCCGATCGTAGATCTGCTGCGCGTTGAGCAGGGTCGCCCGGGCTTGGGTGAGGGCCTCGTGCGCCGCCGGCAGCGTCAGCTCGCGCAGCTGGCGCAGGCGCGCGTCGGCCTGGGCGACCGCCCCCTCGGCCTGTACCACCGCGGCCTTGAGTTCGCCGGCCTCGATCGAGACGAGCGGCTGGCCCTTGCTGACGCGCTGACCCTCCTCGACGAGCACATCCTCCACCGTCCCGGTGATCTGGCTGCCGACCTCCACGCGAAACGGGGTTTCCACATGGCCGCTGGCCACGACCGTCTGGACGAGGTCGCCGCGCACGACCGGGTCGACGACGACGGCGACGCCGAGGACCAGGCGTGCGGCCTGCCAGCAGCCGAGCGCCACCAGCACGGCCACGAACAGCACGAACCATTTGTGCGCCCAGAGCGCGTGCGAAAGCCGGAACAGCCTGCCCCGCTCCGCCGCGCTCTTTGCGCGGGGAGGCGAGGGCGATCGGGGAACCGCAGTTCCGGGATCGCGCGCGTTCGAGCGCTGAGCTGGGATATCGTCCATCAGCGGACAGCCGTCGTCAGTCCGGAAGCGAATGTATCCTCGTTCTTGCCGCTTGTGGCAGAGTGCGCTGCGGACGCATTGCGCCAGATCAACGCATCTGCCGCTCTCTCATGCGCCATAGAGTCGCGGTGAGCGGGGGATGGCGGCCGGTTTCACTCCGCGGCAAGGGGCGACCAGGTGGGGTCGCCCCTACAATCTTCCCTCGATGCTGGCGATGAACATCTGCTTCATCTCGGGGATGCCGGCGGGGACGGGGTTGCCGCCGGTGGAGGGGTCGTCGTAGGCGGCCTGGCTCAGCTCGTCGAGCTTGTCGGTGCCGACGCCCAGGTCCTTCAGGGTGTGGGGGATGCCGATCTCCTGACGCAGGGCGAGCACCCAGTCGAGCACGGCCTGGTAGCTGTGCTGCTTCAGGCCGAGCCAGGCGGCGAGGCGCTGCATCTTCTCGTCGATGGCCTTGCGGTTGAACTGCATCACGTACGGCATGACGACCGCGTTGGTGAGGCCGTGGTGCGTGTCGTAGACGGCGCCCAAGGGGTGGCTCAGCGAGTGGATGGCGCCGAGGCCCTTCTGGAAGGCGGTGGCGCCCATGGTGGCGGCGCACAGCATCTGGGCGCGCGCCGTCAGGTTCTTGCCGTCCTTCACGGCGATGGGAAGCCATTCCTTGATGAGGCGCATGCCCTCGACGGCGACGCCCTCGGCCATCGGATGATAGAAGGGCGTGCAGTAGGCCTCGAAGCAGTGGGCGAGGGCGTCCATGCCGGTGGCAGCGGTGATCTTCGGCGGCAGGCCGACGGTGAGCGCGGGGTCGGAGATGACGATCGAGGGCTGCACCTTAGGATGGAAGATCAGCTTCTTGTGGTGGGTCTGCTCGTTGGTGATGACGGAGACGCGGCCGACTTCGGATCCGGTGCCGGCGGTGGTGGGCACGGCGATGATCGGCGCGACGCCGGCGGGATCGACGCGCGCCCAGTTGTCGCCGACGTCCTCGAAGTCCCAGATCGGGCGCTTCTGTCCGGTCATGAGGGCGATGGCCTTGCCGGCGTCGAGCGCGCTGCCGCCGCCGAAGGCGATGACGCCGTCATGCTTGCCGGCGCGGTAGGCGGCGAGGCCGTCATCGACGTTCTTGCCGATCGGGTTGCCCTTGATGTCGCTGAAGACGGCGGCGCCGAGGCCGACGGACTTCAGCGCGGCGAGCGCGTCCTTGATCATGGGCAGGCCGGCAAGACCGGGGTCGGTGGCGATGAGCGGGCGTTTGATGCCGAGTTCCTGGCAGGCGGCGGGCAGTTCGGCGATGCGGCCCACGCCGAAGCGCACCTTGGTCGGGTAGTTCCAGTTGCCGCGGAGGGCAGAGGCGTCGGTGGTCATGATGCTCCTGTGATGCGCTGGTAGGACTTCGAGACGGCGCCACTTTAGCGCCCGCCGCCTGACTTGGCCCGGACGATGTGGCGCAGGCGGTATGGCGAGGGATCGATTGTTCTCTGTTCGTTCTTGATATCGCTAGGGTCCGTGCCGTAGGATAGGCGTAATTATGCGATGGGCTTCTGCGCCCGCGCATAGGCGGACAAGGCACGGCGACCCACCACACCTTCACCGCGACCCCTTCAGCAGCCGCAGGCCATCGCGACATCGCGATCGGTCGGCGGTGCGGCTGTGGTCATCGCAAATCAGGAGGACACAGATGTTCAGACCCTTCTATCCCGGTGCACCCCGCGACGTCGACGAG
>DATIXH010000091.1:0-14515 GCA_035518775.1 Candidatus Acidiferrum sp. | reverse complement strand
GGCGCGGGCGGCGGTGTCAGTCCACGACCGCGGCGATCGCGCGCCCGGCGGCAGCCGGGCTCGGCTCGGCCTCGCCGCGCGGGTCGAGCTCGGGCGCGCCGTAGGTGCCCTGGGTGATCGGCACGGCCACGAAGTTGCTCTGCTCCTTGGCCGAGAGCGCGCGCCGCGCCAGCATGCGGTAGCCGATGAAGCCGGCCAGCAGCAGATGGCAGGCCGAGACGTAGAAGAACAGCCCGTTGGCGCCGAACAGCCGCATCGCCGGCGCGGCGACGACCGGCCCGATCGAGGCGCCGACGCCCCAGGCGAACAGCAGCCCGGCGCTGGCCGCGACGAAGTCCTTCTTGGAGATGTAGTCGCTGGTCTGCCCGACGCCGAGCCCGTAGAGCGGCGAGATCATGCCGGCCAGCAGCACGATCAGCGTGGCAAGCGCGTAGAAGTTGCCGGGCGGCAGGTTGACGATCGCCGCTGACAGCAGGATGGCGAGCAGCGTCGTGATCAGCATCATCGGCCGGCGGCCGAAGCGGTCGGCCAGCCAGCCCACCGGGAACTGGATGAACAGCGGTCCCGTGACGGCGACGCTGAGCAGGATCGAGATGTGCGCCTCGTCCAGGCCGAGCCGCTTGGCATAGATCGGCAGCAGCACGAACAGGCCGGTGTTGATGAGCCCGGAAGAGAAGCAGGCGAGCACGCCCAGCGGTGAGATCGTGTAGAGGCGGAGGATGCCGAACTGGGTGCGGTGGCCGATGTCGGGGTTGCCGACGGTGGTGAGCGAGATCGGCACGATCGCCGAAGCCAGCACGACCGTGATCAGGCAGAACAGGATCGTCCCGCTGGGATCGGGGATGTTGAGGCCGAGCGGGCCGATGCCGCTGACGCCCCAGGCGATCATGGTGTAGAGCGCGAAGATGCGGCCGCGGGTTTCCTTCGTCGCCTTGTCGTTCAGCCAGCTCTCGACGATGGTGAAGAGGCCGGCGAGCGAGTAGCCGATGATCGCGCGCAGGATCGCCCAGGCGAGCGGACTGTGGAGCACGACGTGCAGCAGCGTCGCGTTCACCGCGAACACGGCGAACACGGCAAAGGCCCGGATATGCTTCGCCCGGTCGATGATGGGAAAGCAGGTGAGCGTGCCCAGCACGAAGCCGGCGTAGTAGGCCGCGCCGACGATGCTGGTGATCTCCGTGCCGACCCGCTGCTGCTCCAGCTGCAAGCTGACCAGCGGCCAGAGCGCGCCGAGCGCCACCTCGATCAGCGCCACGCCCAGCAGCACCTGCGCGACCAGGCGCACCGCCTGCAGCATGAGTCCTCCGCCCGCAAACCCGTTTCCCGCGCGGAGATAAGCCGGGAAAATCGCCCTTGGCAATGGCGCGGGAGCAGGGGCTCAGCGCACCGAAGCTGCCGCTAATGCATGCGCGGCGCCCGCAGGAAGCGGCTGCGGTCCGCCGAGGCCACGCGCAGCTCGACCGCGCGCCCGTCGCGATAGATCGACAGCGGCACCTCTACCCCGGCCTCGCCCATGGCCCATACTCGCCGGTAGAAGTCGCCGAGGCCGTTGGGCTGGGCGCCGTTCACCGCCAGCACGATGTCGCCGCGCCGCAGCTTCGCCGCCTTGGCCGGTCCCTGGCCGGCGAGGCCGGCCACCACCACCTTGTCCTCGATCTCCGTGGCGTAGAGACCGAGCCACGGCCGCGGCGGCCGGTTCGGCCGGCCGAGCGTGATGAGGTCGTCGAGGATCGGCTTCAGAACGTCGATCGGCACGATCATGTTCAGGTCCTCGCGCCGACCGCCGTCGCCCTCGCGCTGCAGCTGCAGCGAACCGATGCCGAGGAGGTCCCCGGCCGGCCCGATCAGCGCGCTGCCGCCCCACTGCGGGTGGGAGGGCGCGGTGAAGATCGCCTCATCCAGAAAATATTCCCAGTAGCCGGCGAACTCCTGCTTGGCCGCGATGCGCGCCGCCACCGAGCGCTGGCGCCCGCCGGCGCCGCCGACCACGACCGATTCGCCCACGGGCGCGTTGCCGGATTCGCCGAGCGGCAGCGCCGGCAGGTCGAGGCGCGCCAGCGCCTGCACCAGGCCGAAGCCGGACTCCTGGTCGTAGCCGAGCACGTGCCCGGCCACGCCGCGCCCGTCGCTCAGGCTCAGCCAGACAGATTCGGCCTCGACGATCAGGTAGCCGATGGTCAGCACCAGGCCGTCGCTGCGGATCAGCACGCCGTTGCCGGCCCGTTCGGTGCCGAGCACCTCGGCCGTGAAGGCGTCCTCGGGAACGGCCGAGCGCAGGCCCACCACCGCCGCCAGGGCGCGATCGAGATCGAAGTCGTAGTCCTCTGCCTTCGGCTGCAGCGCCGACGACACCGTCCAGTCGCCCGTTGTTGGCATCCCATACTCCTTCCAGTGGCGGACGACTCATTATAGCAGCTTCGGTCCGTCCGGCCCAACCGATGCGGTCAGGTCAGCGTCCGGAAACAGCCGCAGGATCCATGTCGCCTCGTAGATCAGGCTGCCGATCACGAAGGCGGCGTGCAGCTTCTTGTTGCCGACGAACATGGCGATGATGCAGAGGCCGACGTAGACGGGCGTGCGGATGAGATATTCCACGCCGTAGCGTTCGAAATGCGCCGCGCCCTTCAGCAGCGTATCGACGAGATCGAAGACGAAGGTAAGCGCCAGCAGGCCGAAGAACCACTTCCGGCGCGACAGGAAGTACTCCTCATAGCCGCCATATTCGTCGACGTCGTCGGGAAACAGCAGCGCGCACAGGAAATACAGCAGGATCGTGTAGCTGGTCAGGAAGAAATAGATCTCATAGGTCCAGTCGACGATTCCCAGCAGCCAGAACTCCCACCACCAGAAATGGCTGAGCGAGACCAGCATGAACAGCACCCAGCCGAGATGCACCCAGTAAACGCGCTGGCGTTGCGGATGCTGCACGAAGCGCGCGGTGCCCGTGAGCAGCCGCGTGATGCCGAGCCCGAGCGCAATGCCCATGACGATGCGGATATGCGTGAAGATGGCGGCGGAGGTGGCGTCCGGCGGCATGGTCGGCTCCTGCTGGCCCCAGGGGCCCGGGCTTATGGGCGGCACGCGGCGAAATCAAAGGAAATGCGGCGCCCTTCGCGTCACGGATCGCGCACCGCCATGACCAGGAAGAGGTAGCCGTAGTAGTCCGAAAACTCACGATAGCACCGGATCTCCTCACGGCACTCCTGCAGGACCTCCTGCCCGACGGCATCGCCCTCATGGCGCGGCGTTAGCTGCGCCAGCTGCTCCTGCATTGGCGCATAGTAGTGGTCCCACCAGGCGCTCTCCGGCAGCACGAAATCGCCGAGCAGCGCGTATCCGCACTCGCCCGCGAGCCGGCGGCACGACTCCACGTCGCCCATGTCCGGGTAGTCTGGCGCCCAACAGCGCCGCGCCGCCGCCGGCGCATCCGGCCGCAGCCAGACGGCCTCGGTGAGGGCGAGCCTGCCGCCGGGCCGCAACAGCGGCCGCCAGGCCCGCAGCGCCCGCGCCACGCCCATTATGTACGCCGCGCCCTCGCACCACAGCAGGTCGAAACTGCCGGCCGGAAAGGGCAGCGCCGCCATGTCGCCGCGCACCGTCGCGACTCGATCCGCCACGCCGCCGGCGACAGCGCGCCGCTGCAGCTCCGCCAGGAACGGTCCGTGGTTGTCGAGCGCCACGATGCGCGCCTCCGGGAGGAGGGCCGCCAAATCCATGGTCTGCATGCCCGGCCCGCAGGCGATGTCGAGCAGGCGAGCGCGCGCCGAAAGCGTGCCGGCGAGGGCCAGTGCCCGCGCCGTGCAGTCGCGGCTGCCCGGTCCCTCCCGCGGCAGGCCGCAATGCACGTCGAAGAAGGCGCGGCGCACCCGGGGATCGCTGAAATCCATGGCCTCCGCCCGGCATCTGCTAAGCTGGCGTGAGCGCTCATCATGAAGCATCGCCGCGGAGGCCGACCATGAAAATCGACGGCGCCTGTCATTGCGGCGCGATCACCTACGAGGCCGAGATCGATCCGGCTGGCGTGCGGCTCTGCCACTGCACGGGTTGCCAGACCCTCTCCGGCTCGGCCTTCCGCGTCACCGTCGCCGCCGCCGAGGGCTCGTTCGCGCTCCTCTCGGGCCATCCGATCATCTACATCAAGACCGCGGACAGCGGCGCCAAGCGCGCGCACGCCTTCTGCGGCGACTGCGGGACTCCCATCTATGCCACCGCGGCCGGCGCCGGCCCCAAGAGGTATGGTCTGCGCGTCGGCACCATCCGCCAGCGCGCGGAATTGCGCCCGCACCGGCAATACTGGTTCCATTCGGCGCTGCGCTGGGTGGTCGACCTGCAGCACCTGGAAACATTCGACAAGCAATAGGGAATAGTAACCCAAAACGAGGGCGGCCGATCGCTTCGTATAATCTCGAAGTTCGCGGCCGGCTGTGGTAGAATATTTTCCCCATGGTAGCCCGATAGCCAGATGGACTTCAGATGCGCTCCCCTCTTCGTCTGCGCGCGGCCAAGGCGGCCCTCGCGCTCGTCCTGCTGATCCCGCTCTCGGCGCCCCGGGCCGAGACCGCCGATTGCGCGTCGCTGGAGATCGCGCTCGACGCCTCCGCGGGATTCAAGGAGACCAAGTGCGACAACGGCAGCCACGCCGGCGGCGGCCCCTCGCACAGCGAGGAGGGCCTCGTCGCGGAGGGCCTGGCATCGGTCTTCGTCGTCCGCCACGTCACCGCAGGGGTGCGCACCTATTTCGATCGCCAGGACACGCGGGTGTTCATCGACAGCGGCACCGCCTTCTCCAAGATCGAGAACTGGGCGGCGGCGCCGGGCGGCAACCAGTTCACCGTCGCGCGCTTCAAGGGTTGGCTGAGCGGAAACGCCGGCCAGCCGCTCGCCTGCTTCGCCTTCTCGCGCTTCACCGGCCACGTCGCGCGCAGCTCGGGATTCCGCCATATCGTCTACGGCTTCTACTGCACGGCGCTGGACGATCAGGTCTCGGACGACGAGGTGCGCCGCCTGATCGGCGCCATCAAATTCAGCTTCGAGTGAGCTTGCAGCGTTGCATGTACGGGCGCGCTGCGCGCGCCCGTGGCGCCGTCGCTCGGCATCCCCATGCGTGCAGGTCGCATCCACCGCCGGGCGCGCGCAGCGCGCCCCTACAAACCCGAATGGACGATCCCCGACTACTCGATCAGCGTTTGCGGTCCCCGTTTATAGAGCCCGTTGGCGATGAAGATGCGCCGGATCGCGCTGAAATCCATCCCGTCTAGCCGGCTGCGCGTGGTGCCGTCTCGCCGACGTGTCGCGCCGCCAGGCTGGCGGCGATGCGGGCGATCATGTCGGCCTTGACGACGTTCTTGCCGGGACAGTCGTGCGTGGTCTTCGGATCTTCCTTGTGCAGCCTCAGCGTCGCCGGGTCGAGCCCGGCGGCCGCGTGCAGGCTCGCGAGCGCGGCGACCGCATTGTCGCGCACGCGGTCGTCGAACGGCTCGATATTGTAGTCGCCGACCATCTCGACGCCCCAGGCGATGCTGTTCCACGACGGCGAGTGGACGCCCGGTGTCGTCAGCGGCGTGAAGGCCCAGATGAGGTCGTCGGCGACGAAGAGGTGCGGCCCGGCCGACCACTTCTGCTGGTCGCGGTAGAAGGACTCGAGGTTCTTCATGCGCTGCTCGCCCGGCGTGCTGTGCCACTGCGAGAGCTTGGGGCTCGCGGTATTGTGGAGGACGACGAACTCCGGACGCCACTGCTCGAACTTCAATTGCGAGACATACGCATCGAAGGCGTCGGGCGCGAAGCTGCGGCCGACGATCCCTTTCCATTGCGCCATGGTCATGCTCCCTGTTGCGAGGCGGCGGGGCAGACTAAGCATCGCGCGCCCGCCGTCGCTTCGCTGTGAGGCAGGTCACAGTCGTCCGGATATCGAGAGAACACCTGGTTACCCGCGTTCCTGCCGGGCGCTCGCGGCATCGCGCAAGAGCACGGCTGTGCGCGACAATTCGCGCGCGGCGTTTGGGCCGCCGCCTTATTCCACGAGCGCGCGCTGCCCCCGCTTGTAGAGTCCGTTGGCGATGATGATGCGCTGGATCTCGCTCGTCCCCTCCCAAATGCGGTCGACGCGCAGCTCGCGGTAGAAGCGCTCGGCCACGTTCTCGCGCATGTAGCCGCGGCCGCCGAAGATCTGCACGGCGCGGTCGGCGACCCGGTTCGCCATCTCCGAGGCGTAGAGCTTGGCCATCGAGCATTGCGCGTGCAGCACCTTCACGTCCTCGCCTGCGTCGATCGCCTCGGCCGTGCGGTAGGTGATGAGACGCGCCGCCCACAGCTCGGTGAGGCTGTCGGCCAGCATGAACTGCACGGCCTGGAAGTTCGCGATGGCATCGCCGAACTGCCGCCGGCCCTTGGCGAACGCCGTCGACTCCTCGATCAGCCGCGCCGCCGCGCCGCAGCAACGCGCCGCGATCCCCAGCCGCTCGTAGCGGAACCAGCTGTAGGTGAAGCCCATGCCGTCGCCTTCCTCGCCGATGCGGTTGGCGGCGGGCACGCGCACGTCCGCGAACCGGTAGATCGGATGATGCGACGCATAGCTGTGGCTGTAGGCCGGCGTGCGCACCAGCGTCACGCCCGGCGCATTCATGTCGACGAAGAACAGGCAGTGCTTCCCGGCGTGCGGCCCGCCCGCCAGCTTGGCCTGGAAGATGAAGTGATCGGCGTGGTTGGCGCTGGTGACGTGCCACTTCTCGCCGTTCAGCACGTAGTGCTCGCCGTCGCGCCGCGCCGTCGCCTGGATGGCGTCGACGTCCGAGCCCGCATGCTCCTCCGTGATGGCGTAGCATTCATGCCGCTCGCCCCGGATGTTCGGCGTCACCCAGGTCTTCATCTGGTGGGCGTTGCCGGCGCAGGCCTCCAGCATCCAGGGCGGCGTCGAGGAATAGCACCAGCCCAGCGCGTTGGTGACGCGCCCGATCTGCTCCTGGATCACCGCCTGCTCCAGCGCCGTCAGCCCCTGGCCGCCATGCTCCCGGGGGATGCCCAGCGCATGCAGCCCGATCGCCTTCGCCCTGCTGCGCTGGCGCTGCCGCACCTCCTCCGGCAGCTCGCCGCCGTTCATCTCGGCTTCGACCTCGAACGGGATCAGCTCCTCATCGACAAAGCGCTGCACCTTCTCTTGCCAGGCGCGCGCGTTCGGGGGCAGGGGATGCGGCATCGCTCAGCCCATCGCCGCGTTGACGGCCGCCACCGTTCCCGGCGCCGGCGCCTCCGGCCGGCGCGCGACCGGGATCGCCGCCCGCACCATGTCGTGCAGCTGGCGCAGGCAGGCCTCCTTCTCCGAGAGATAGCCGACGCGATAGGCGCTGGTCGCGAGCCCCGCTTGCACCGACTCGATCAGCCCCTCGTCCTCGCGCTGCACCTGGGTATTGATGCGGCGGATCAGCCAGCGCGCCGCATGCAACGCCCGGTCGCTGCCCGGCAGGCCGTAGATGCGGCCGCGCAGCCGCGCCCGCCCCGGCGCCAGCGGCACGACGTGGAAGAAGTCCATGAACTCCGGATAGATGTCGAAGCAGCTGTTCGGC
The DNA here is from genome assembly GCA_035518775.1 of Candidatus Acidiferrum sp. GTDB lineage: Bacteria > Pseudomonadota > Alphaproteobacteria > Dongiales > Dongiaceae > JBGPEQ01. The sequence goes on along the minus strand of DATIXH010000091.1, from coordinate 6,953 downwards.
AGCAGCGTGTAGTAGCGCCAGGTATCGGCGAGCTCACCCTCGAGATGCGCCACGCGCGGCCGCAGCCGCTGATAGGCGCGCTCGCTCCAGTTGGCCGATTCCTTGTCGCGCAGCCGGCCGACCGCGCGATTCACGTTGCCGGCCTTGGTGTCGACCTCGTAGCTGTTGCCGAACAGGCGGAACAGGCCGGGATGCCCGACCGGCACGTGATAGCCCTCGAGGTAGTTGTCCATCACGTTCTTCCAGTCGACCTCGAGCTCGAAGTCCCAGCGCCCGCGCTGCGGCACCATCTCGGCGCCGCGATAGGCGGACAGCTCGCGCTCATAGGGCTTGAACCGCTCCGCCACGCTCGGCCCGCTGCCGGCGAAGCGCACGAACACGAGGCCCTGCCAGACCTCGCTGTCGACCGGCTTGAGGCCGAAGCGGCCCTTGTCCAGGCCGGGAAAGCTGGCCTCGGCGGGCACCGCCTTCAACCGGCCGTCCAGGCCGTAGGTCCAGCCGTGATAGAAGCAGCGCAGCGCGTGGCCGCAATTGCCGGTCGCGCCCTGCACCACCGCCGCCGCGCGGTGGCGGCAGACATTGTGGAAGGCGCGCAGCGCGCCGTCCTCGCCGCGCACGACCAGCGCGCGCTCGCCCATGATATCCAACGTGAGGTAGTCGCCGGCCTTCTGCAGCTCGCTCACATGGCCGACGATCTGCCAGTTGGCGAGCAGCAGGTTGCGCTTCTCCAGCTCGTGGAACTCGGCATTGGCGTAGGTCCAGGCGGGCAGGGTCTCGGCCGGCCCGGCGGCGTTCTCGTCAACGGGCTGCTGGCGCTGCGGCAAGGCGGTCATGGCGGGTCTTCCTCCATACGATGGGCGGATCGCGCGGCGTTCTTCTGTCGCCGCGCGCCGCTCTTTCCAAGACGATCGATCTAGGCGGCGCTGGCGACGCTCGGTTGTCGGCCGAACTCGCGCGGGAACAGCTGCGCGAGATAGGTCTGGCAGGCGCGCAGCGCCTCCTTGCGGTCGCATGCTTTGGGATCGAGCAGGATGTTGAGCCAGAGCCCGTCGATCATGGCGTTGAGGCCGCGGGCAATGGCCGTGGCGTCCAGCCCCTCGTAGCCCCCCGCCGCGATCACCTCCTCGATCAACGCGCGCGTGCGTTCCTGGTAGGCGTCAGCCCAGCGCGTGCAGAGATCGAGGAATTCCTTGCGCCAGCGCGTCTCGCCCCAAAAGGCGTACCACACCGTCACCTGCTTGCGGCTGGCAGTGGCCGGATCGAAGTCCGCCGCCACCAAGGCCGCAAGCCGCGCTGCCGCCGACGGCCCGGCCCGCGCCACCGCGGCCGCCGAGAGCGCCTCGTAGGCCTCGACCATATGACGCAGCGTGGCAATCATCAGCGCCTTCTTGCTCGGGAAATAGAAGCTGACGATGCCCTGCGACAGCTTGGCCTGGCGCGCCACGTCGGCCAGCGTCGTGCGCGCGAAGCCGTACTTGGCGATCGAGTCGATCGTCGCCGCGATCAGCTGCCCCCGCCGGATGTCCTTGATGTCGCTTCGTGCCATAGGTAATGCTATATAATGATCTGTTATAGAAGGCATATTATCGATTCATTGGTCGGTCAGTCAATCAAAATGAGGCATTGAAGCGGGCCGGCTGTCTGCTATGCTCCGCGCCGTTTTTCGGCGGGGGTGCGCAGATGGCCTGGGATTTCTCGCTCACCGAAGAGCAGCAGATGCTCGTCGAGTCCGTGCGCCGGTTCATGGAGCAGGAAGTCTTTCCGCACGAGCGCGAGACCGAGCGCCGCGGCGAGGTGCCGCTCGAGCTCGGCAAGCAGATCCAGCAGCGCGCCATCGAGCAGGGGCTCTACGCCGCCGCCATGCCTGAGGAGGTCGGCGGCGGCGGTCTCGATTTCCTGTCGGCGGCGCTGCTCGACCGCGAGCTCGGCAAGTCGACCTGGGGTCTGGTCGGCTGGGTCGGCCGCCCCTCGGAGATCCTCAACGCCTGCGTCGGCGACCAGCGCGCCACCTACCTGATCCCGACCGTGAAGGGCGAGCGCAAGGAGGCCTTCGCCCTCACCGAGCCCAACGCCGGCTCCGACGCCATGAACATCGGCACGCGTGCCCGCAAGGACGGCGACGACTACGTCATCGACGGCAGCAAGCACTTCATCTCCTGCGTGCGCCGCCCCGACTTCGTCATTCTCTTCGCCGTCACCGGCATGGACGAGGGCCCGAAGGGTCCGCGCAAGCGCATCACCGCCTTCCTCATCGACAGCGACGCGCCCGGCTTCGAGCTGCGCCGCGGCCCGCGGCCGGTGAGCCACCGCACCTATCACAACTATCAGCTGACCTTCACCGATTGCCGCGTGCCCGCCCGCAACATCCTGGGCGAGGAGGGCAGGGGCTTCGACCAGGCCGGCAAATGGCTGGCCAACACCCGCATCCTCGTCGCCGCCAACTGCTGCGGCCGCGCCGAGCGCGCGCTCGAGATCGCCGGCAAGTGGGCGGCCACGCGCCGCCAGTTCGGCCAGGCCATCGGCAAGTTCCAGGGCGTCAGCTTCAAGCTCGCGGACATGGCCATGGAGCTGCGCGCCGCCGACCTCCTGACCATGCAGGTGGCCTGGAAATACGCCAACGGCACCATGACCAACGCCGACGCCGCCATGGCCAAGCTGTTCGCCTCGGAGATGGGCTCGCGCGTCACCGACCACGCCATCCAGATCCTCGGCGGCATGGGCCTGATGGACGAGCTGCCCCTGGAGATGCTGTGGCGCGACTCCCGCATCGAGCGCGTCTGGGAAGGCACTAGCGAAATCCAGCGCCACATCATCTCCCGCGACCTGCTGCGGCCGCTGGAGGGGTGACCGCGGCAATCGGGTCTGCGGCCTCGCCTCTGTGCTTTGCGCCTGAGAGGAAGCTGATCCGCCTCGGCAATTCAAACTCAGCTGTCACCCCGACGAAAGTCGGGGTCGATATTCCAGAGGCCTGTGTTCATGGACCCCGACTTTCGTCGCTATGGCATGCACACAAGTTTGCGAGTCGGATCAATCGCTTGCATGAGATCGCGGCCATGCATCCTTCGACAGGCTCAGGATGAGGGCTTTTCTTCGTGCCGCCAAGACTTACCCTCATCCTGAGCCTGTCGAAGGACGCACGGCGGCCCCGCAGAAATGTGTGAATCCGATAGCGACTTTCGTCGGGGTGACACAGGAGATCTGCGGTGTAGTGCAGCGCACTGGACTCCGATCTGCGGCCAGCCGACGGATCCTCACTCCGAATTTGCAATCCGTGGCGTTCTCCTGTACGGGCAGGTCGCCCCGACAACGCACATCCGTCCGGCCTGAGGTCGAGCAATGCCCGCATCGTCTCGTTCGCTTGTCGAGTCCCGCCGCGACCAGATGTTCCCGACCTTGGCGCCCGCCGACATCGAGCGGCTGCGCTGCTTCGGCGAGACGCGGTCCTACCGCGCGGACGACTATCTGGCGACCACCGGCACCGTCGGCTTGGGCATGGTCGTCATCCTCGCCGGCGAGGTCGTCATAACGCAGCGGGACGAATTCGCCGGCAGCCGGCCGATCGTCACGCACGGCCAGGGCTCGTTCATGGGCGAGTTGGCGCAGCTCTCCGGCCGCCCGGCGCTGGTCGACGCCCGCGCCCAGGGCGCGGTCGAGGCCCTCGTCATACCGCCGCACCGCCTGCGCGACGTCATGGTGCGCGAAGCCGACCTGGGCGAGCGCATCATGCGCGCGCTCATCCTGCGTCGCGTCAACCTTCTCGAGTCCGGCGCCGGCGGACCGGTGATCGTCGGCCGCGCCGGTGACGGCGATGTGCTGCGGCTGGAGGGCTTTCTCAGGCGCAATGGGCACCCGCATCGCCGGCTCGATCCCGACACCGATCCGGATGCGAGAACCCTGGTCGAGCGCCTTCACGTCGATCCACTGCAGCTGCCGGTGGTGCTCTGCCCGGGCGGCCAGCTGCTCCGCAATCCCGGCGAGGTCGAGCTCGCCCGCTGCATCGGCCTCGTCGGACCGATCGATCCCGACAAGGTCTATGACGTGGCGATCGTCGGCGCCGGCCCCGCCGGTCTCGCCGCCGCGGTCTATGCCACCTCCGAAGGCCTCTCCGTGCTGGTGCTGGATCGCCATGCCTTCGGCGGTCAGGCCGGCGCCTCCGCCCGGATCGAGAACTACATGGGATTTCCCACCGGGATCTCCGGCATGGCCCTGATGGCCCGCGCCTACAACCAGGCCCAGAAGTTCGGCACGGAGATGGCGATACCTGGCGAAGTCGTCAGCCTCCAACGCAGCCCGGCTGTCGATGGCGGACGGTTCCTGCTGGGCCTCGCCAACGACGAGCGCGTCAGCGCCCGCGCCGTCGTCATTGCCAGCGGCGCCCGCTATCAGCGGCTCGAGGTCGACAATCTCGGTGACTTCGAGAGCACGAGCGTCCATTACTGGGCCTCGCCGATCGAGGGACGGCTGTGCGCGGGGCAGGAGGTGGCGCTGATCGGCGCCGGCAATTCGGCCGGCCAAGCGGCGGTCTATCTGGCGAGCCAGGTCGCGAAGGTCTGGCTGCTCATGCGCGGGCCGTCGTTGGAGGCGAGCATGTCGCGCTATCTGATCGACCGCATCGACGGCCTGCCCAACGTCGAGGTCCTCCCGCAGACGGTCGTCAGCGCACTCGAAGGACAGGGCGGTGTCCTCGACGCCGTGCGCTGGCGCCACCTTCCGTCCGGGACGGAGACGCGGCGGTCCATCCGTCATGTCTTCCTGTTCATCGGCGCGAAGCCTCAGACCGAATGGCTGGCGCGGTCCGACATCGCGCTCGATGACAAGGGCTTCGTGCGCACGGGCGCCGACGCTGGAGCTGGACGCCACCCGCTCGAGACGAGTCGCCCCGGTGTCTTCGCGATCGGCGACATCCGCTCCGGCTCGGTCAAGCGCGTCGCCGCGGCGGTCGGCGAGGGCGCGCAGGTCGTGGCCACGCTGCACGCCTATCTGGCAGACGCCGGCTGCCACCCCTGCGCCGCCGCCATTCCCGGGAGGGTCTGACGCGTTACGCCGGCGCCGCCTGCCCCCCGATTTTCGTGCGTCTGGCACTTTGTAGGGGCGGCCCCACGTGGCCGCCCTCGTTCCGTCGCACGATAGAGGGCGACCACATGGGGTCGCCCCTACATTCGACCAACGTGCCTCACACGATCCATCGATCATCATACGCGATCTTCGGCATCCGCTCGCCCGACTCCTCGCGCAGCCCCATGGCCAGGTAGCGGAACGCGTCCGCCGCGTGGCTCGACCAGTCGTGCAGCGGGCGCTCGCGGAAGGCTTGCCGTCGCTCGTCCCATTCGCTGCGGTAGTGGCGCAGCGCCTCCAGCCCGCGCGCGCATTTCTCGGCGTCGAACCAGCAGCGCGGCAGCAGCAGGCGCACCGCGTTGATGCCGTCCTCGACCCGGTGCGCGCTCAGCACCCGCGGCCGGATGCCGAGCGCCGTCAGCGTCTCCACCCTTGTCTTGCCGCTGCCGAGCTCCTGCACGCGGGCGTCGTGCGGCAGCACATGCTCGCCATAGGCATAGCCCTTCCCCTGCAGCAGCCGCGCATAGTGATCGAGCCCGGCGCCGGCGGCCTCGGCATAGTCGATGATGCGGATCTCGCGCCGCAGCCGCTGCCAGAACCAGATGGCGGTGGCGTCGCCGATCCCGAGATCCCAGGCGGTGTGCACCAGCAGGTTCGGCTCGTGCGCCACCTTCCCGATGCGCTGCTCGGCCTCGGCCTGCGCCATCAGCTTGCCGTAGTAGGCGCCGCGGATGGCGGCGTCGAACGAGCATTCGAACTCCTGGGCGTATTCCTCGGCCGACATCGCCGCGCGCGCCGCCGCCAGCTCCTCGGCCGGCAGCGCGTTGGTCTCGCTGGCGCGGTAGAGCGCCGCCAGCCAGTCCGGCGCCGCCCTGGCGCGCTCATAGAGCTGCCACAGCGCGTTGCGCCCCATCGGCGTGCCCGTGACGAGGGCCCAGCCCTTGCGGTCGGCCAGCGCCGGCCGGATCACCTCGCTCCACACCCGCGGATCCATCTGCTGGAACTCGTCGAGCACGACGCCGTCGAGATAGATCCCGCGCAAGCTGTCGGGATCGTCGGCGCCGTAGAGGCTGATGCGGGCGCCGTTGCGCAGGTCGCAGCGCAGCTCGCCCTCGTGGAACTGCACGTCCTTGAGGACGCGCGCCTGGTGCTTCAGCATGTCCCACACCACCGCCTTGGCCTGGCGCTGGAACGGCGCCAGATAGGCATAGCGCGCCGCCTCGCGCTTGGTCTTGGCGGCGGCCCGCAGCAGCTTGGCGACGCCGAACATGGTCTTGCCGAAGCGGCGGTGGGCGACGATCACCGTGAACCGCTTCCGCCGCCGATGCAGCTCCCGCTGCAGCGGCCAGGCGCCGTGCCTCATGGTCAGTCTCCCGTCTCTGTGGTGAATCGTTCTTGCGTCTTGCGCTGCCGAGGCAGCAATGGCACCGTCGCCCCATGCGTCGTTGCGCCCACACTGCGCGCCTGCTGCTGCTCGCGGGCCTCCTCGTCGCCGTCGCCGGCTGCGCGGGCAAGCCGCCGCCGCCGCCGGTCCCCGCCATGGCCGCGCTGAGCGCGACCGGCGACTACGGCTATGCCGAGACGGCGCTGGGGCCCGGCCGCTATGCCGTGACCTATGTCAGCCCCAGCCTGTCGGCCCATGGCGATCCCGGCCAGGACTACGGCCTCGGCGGCGAGAAGCAGCGCGTCGCCGACCTCGCCTTGTGGCGCGCGGCGCAGCTGGCGCTCGAGCAGGGCTACCCGGCCTTCCAGGTCGAGAGCGAGAGCCGCGACGTGAACGTCACCGTCGTCGAGCCGCCGGCGGCGCCGCCCTACGTATCGGCCCCGCTGCGCACCACCTCCGGCCCGCCCTGCCGCTGGGATTGCGACCGCCCCATCGGCTACTGGGGCGATCCCTA
>DATIXH010000090.1:0-18300 GCA_035518775.1 Candidatus Acidiferrum sp. | reverse complement strand
CGTCGACGCTGCCCTTCTCGCTCACGCGCTTCGGCGCCACATCGCCGTCGTTCCCTCCTGTCCAGGCAGACGCCGGGATGTAGAAGCGCGGTCAACGGATGTCCGTCGAACAAACGCAGTCCCCCCATATGGGAGGAGCCGCGTCTCGAACTTCGGAGTACTCTTCGCGACAGCCGACGTGAAGCCAGGAGGGGAATAAATGCCGGCGATCGCGTTCTCCACCAACGACATCGCCGTCGAAGAAGGCAGCCAAGAAGACAGCCAAGACAGCGGCTCCAGGAATCAAGCAGCCGACGAAGAAGACAACGACGAAAAAGCAGAAGAAAGCGGTGAAGAAGGCGCGGGCAGAAAGACGAAGGCGAAGGCCAAGAGCAAGCGCAGCGTTAAGCCAAAGCGCGCCAAGGCCCGCCGCTGAACGACTGCTGCGCGAATTCACCGGAGTTCGCCCCAGGCCGTTCTGGAAAGTGCTCTATGTCGGGGTTCAGCCGGAGGAGCCCAGACCTCGGACAAGGCTCCGGCGCAACAACAGGAGGATCCAATGGCAGACCAGCCTGAACCGGTGTGGGTAACGGTCGGCGTGAAGGACCTAGGCTTTCACGAGGAAGGAGACAATCAAGGCATCGAATCGTTCATCAAGCAGGCGCAGTGCGGGAAGATCGGCGATCCCTGGTGCGCCATCTGGACCAATGCGAAATTGGAGCAAAGCGGGATCAGGGGGACGCGCAGCGCGTCCTCGCAGTCATTCCGGAACGACTCGAACTTTGTAAGACTCGCTGGCCCGGCGCTCGGCGCCATCGCCGTGTACTGGCGAGGGTCGCCCAACTCCGGCCTGGGGCATGTCGGGTTCTATATGGGCGAGACGGCGACCCAGATCTTGACTCTTGGCGGCAATGAGAGCGACGCGGTGCGCAAACAATTCGAGCCGAAGGCCAGGTTGTTCGGCTATTGGTGGCCGAAATCAGTTCCGCTGCCGCAAGGGGGCGTCATCGAGGTGACCTCCGAGGCCGGCAATCCCGTCGGCAAGGTGACCTGACAACAGTGTGGTGGGCTACGGCGTCCCTACGCCGCCAGTGCCCGCCGCATCACGTCCGACAGGCGCTTCGAGAACGCCGCCGGGTCGGGCAGCGGCTCGCCGCCGACGATGCGGGCCTGGTCGAGCAGCAGCCACGCCGCCTCCGCCACCTCCTCCACGCTGCCCTTCTCGCTTACCCGCTTCGCCAGCCCCACCACCAGCGGGTGGCGCGGGTTCACCTCGAGCACGCGCTTGAAGCCGGCATCGAGCTGGCGGTGCTGCTTCAGCATGCGCTCGAGATGCATGTCCATGTCGCCCTCGTCGGCCACCAGGCAGACCGCGCTGTCGGTGAGCCGCTCCGATTGCCGCACGTCCTTCACGGCCTCCTTCAGGGTCAGGCGGAACATCGCGACCAGGCTGTCGACCCCCGGCGCTGCTGCGGGTTCGCTCTTCGCCTCCTCGCCCTCGGGCTTGCTGATCTTGGCGAGGTCGGCGCCGCCGCGCGTCACCGACTTGAACGACTTCTCCTGGAAGGTGCCGATGGCGGGAATCCAGAACTCGTCGATGGGATCGGTGAGCAGGAGCACCTCGACGCCGCGCGCCCGGAAGCCCTCGAGCTGCGGGCTCTTCTTCAGCGCCTCGATGTCGTCGCCGGTGATGTAGAAGATCGCGTCCTGCCCGGGCTTCATGCGCCCGGCATAGTCGGCGAGGCTCACGAGATCGTCGCCCGCCGTCGAGCGGAAGCGGATCAGCGACAGCAGCGTCTCGCGCTGCTCCTGGTCCTCGTAGAGGCCCTCCTTCAGCACGGCGCCGAAGTTGGCCCAGAATTTCGCGTAGTCCTCGGGCGCGTCCTTGGCCTTCTTCTGCAGCTCGCCCAGCACGCGCTTCACCACGCCGGCGCGGATCTTCGCCAGCAGCGGGTTCTTCTGCAGCATCTCGCGGCTGATGTTGAGCGGGAGGTCCTCGGAATCGACCACGCCGCGCACGAAGCGCAGATAGGCCGGCAGCACGTCCTCGCAGGTGTCGGTGATGTAGACCCGCCGCACATAGAGCTTCACGCAATGCTTGCGCTCCGGATGGAACAGGTCGAGCGGCTTGGCCGAGGGCACGAACAGCAGGCCGGTGTATTCGATCTTGCCTTCGGCCCGCCAATGCAGGGTCAGCCAGGGCTCGTCGAAGGCGTGGGCGTGGTGATGATAGAATTCCTTGTACTGCTCGGGCGTGATGTCCGACCTCCCGCGCGTCCACAGCGCCGAGGCCTTGTTGATCGTCTCCTCCTTGCCGTCCTCGAGCAGCACGATCGGCAGGGCAATATGGTCGGAGTACTTGGCGACGATGTGGCGCAGCCGCGTCGGCTCCAGGAAATCGTCCTCGCCCTTCTTGAGATGCAGCGTGATGCGCGTGCCGCGCTTCTCGACCGGCGCCTCGGCGACCGTGAACTCGCCCTGGCCGTCCGACACCCAGCGCCAGCCCCGGCTTTCGCCGGCCTTGCGGCTGTCCACCTCCACCCGGTCGGCCACCATGAAGGCCGAGTAGAAGCCGACGCCGAACTGCCCGATCAGCGCCATGTCCTTCTTGGCGTCGCCGGTCAGCTCCTTCAGGAACGCGGACGTGCCCGAGCGCGCGATCGTGCCGAGGTTCTCCACGAGCTCGTCGTGGTTCATGCCGATGCCGTTGTCGGCGATGGTGAGGGTGCGGGCCGTCTTGTCGGCCGCCAGCGTCACCCGATAGCCGCTGTCGTCGCCGGCCAGGTTCGGCTGGGTCAGGGCCAGGTAGCGCAGCCGGTCGCAGGCGTCCGACGCATTCGAGATCAGCTCGCGCAGGAACACCGCCTTATCGCTATAGAGCGAATGGGCGACGATCTCCAGCAGGCGGCTCACCTCCGCCTGAAAGCCATGGCGTTCTTCCGACATCCTCCACCCATCCCGCTGGTCTGTTTCGGCGCTGATATGAGCAATCCGCGCCGTCGGATCAAGCCCGCTGCCGATTCCCGTCCCGCCCCGACTCTGGTACAACTCCCGATAGCTAGGCGAGGGTGGGCAGGAAAAGAGCGAAATGTCCCAGGAATGGCTGAAACAGCTGGCCGAGCTCTCCAACGACAAGGAGCTGCGCAAGCGCGCCCAGCAGCTGGAGAAGAAGTCTCAGCGCGCCTCTGCCGCCCGCCCGGCGGCCGGCGGCCAGCGCAGCCTGGTCGGCGCCGTCGTCGGCCACTTCGTCCGCTGGCTGTTCCTGTTCGCCATCGCCGAGGCGGCCGCCATGTTCGTGGTCGCCAGCAACGAGGGCCTGGAGAACGAGCCCTGGGGCGTCATCTACCACTATCTCGTCTGGTATCCGCTCACCCAGCCGATCCTCCCTGCCGAGATCTCTCAAGGGCTCCTGGACTGGTTCGGCCTGACCGCATCGGACCTCGCCGCCTTCTACGACCGCATCAATCCCTTCCTGCAGGAGCAGCAGGATGCGCTTGTCTTCTACACCCCGGTGGTGGCCTCCCTGGCCTTCACCCTGTTCTTCCTGCCGGCCATCAATGCCGCCCGCCGGCGCAGCCCCATCCGCGCCCTGGTCTGGATCGCCAACTGGGCGGCGGTCTTCCTGGCCGTGCCCTGGGGCGAGGGCGTGATCGCCCTCTGGCTCGCCGCCTTCGTCTTCTCCTTCCTCGGGGGCGTGAAGCGCGCGCCCCGGCAGCCGAAGCCCCAGCCCCAGCCTCAGGCCCACCCTCACCCCCAGCCGCAGCCGCAGCCGCAGACGGCAGCGGCGCCGGCGCGCTCCGCCCGCCGCCAGCAGAAGGCCGCCCAACCCACCTCGGCGGCAACGGCGGCGGCATCCGCCGTGTCGGCCATCGACCGCACCGCCCGCGCGTCCTTCGCCCTCAACAAGCGCGAACCCACCGTCCTGCGCCGCGGCAGCGGCTCTTCCTGGGTTCGCTCCCGTTAGCGGTCGTTTTCCGGGCCATCGCCCCGTTTTCCCGGCTCGCTCCGCGCTCCAGACGCCCTGAACGTGCCGAACTGGTCATGGTTATCTGATTGATTCCGCAGGGTTAATTGTTGATCCATAGGGTCGTTTTGCAGAATCGCATAGGTCGGCCCTCCGCGGGACGATGCGCCGCTTGCATTCTGGAGAATCCGGGCCGATCTTGAATCCATGACCGTCGCCTCGGCCGGGCGGATCACCGCCGTCCTGGGCCCAACGAATACCGGCAAGACCTATCTGGCCGTCGAGCGGATGCTCGGCCACCGTTCCGGGATGATCGGCTTCCCCCTGCGGCTGCTCGCGCGCGAGAACTACGACCGCATCGTCAAGCTGAAGGGCAGCGCCGCCGTCGCCCTCATCACCGGCGAAGAGCGCATCATCCCGGCCCATCCCAGCTACTTCGTCTGCACCGTCGAATCGATGCCGGTCGACCGCCGCGTCGCCTTCCTGGCGGTCGACGAGATCCAGCTCGCCGCCGATCCCGAGCGCGGCCACGTCTTCACCCAGCGCCTGTTCGAGGCCCGCGGCGAGGACGAGACCATGTTCCTCGGCGCCGACACCATCCGCCCGCTGCTGCGCAGGCTGGTGCCGGAGGCGGAGGTCATCTCGCGCCCGCGCTTCTCCACCCTCACCTATACCGGCCCGAAGAAGCTGACGCGCCTGCCGCGCCGCAGCGCCGTGGTCGCCTTCTCGGCCGCCGACGTCTACGAGCTGGCCGAGCTGATGCGCCGCCAGCGCGGCGGCTGCGCCGTCGTCATGGGCGCGCTCAGCCCGCGCACCCGCAACGCCCAGGTCGCGATGTACCAGGCCGGCGAGGTCGACTACCTCGTCGCCACCGATGCCATCGGCATGGGCCTCAACATGGATGTCGACCACGTCGCCTTCGCCAAGCTGGTGAAGTTCGACGGGCGCAGCTCGCGCCGCCTGACCGCGCCGGAGATCGCCCAGATCGCCGGCCGCGCCGGCCGCCACATGAACGACGGCAGCTTCGGCACCACCACCGAGGTCGGGCCCCTCGACCCCGAGCTGGTCGCCGCCATCGAGGCCCACCGCTTCGATCCGCTGTCGGTCCTGTTTTGGCGCAACGCCAACCTCGACTTCCGCTCCCTCGACGGCCTGCTGCGCAGCCTGGAGCGGCCACCGCCCGCCCCCGGCCTGATGCGCGCCCGCGAGGCCGACGACCAGGCCGCCCTCGCCACGCTGGCCCGCGATCCGGAGATCGCCGCCCTCGCCCGCTCGCGCGCGCCGCTGCGCCTGCTGTGGGAGGTCTGCCAGATCCCGGACTTCCGCAAGACCCTGAGCGACGGCCACACCCGCCTGCTGGCGCAGGTCTTCCGCCACCTCACGAGCCCCAGCGGCGTGTTGCCCACGACCTGGGTCGCCGACCAGATCGCCCGCATCGACCGCACCGAGGGCGACATCGACATGCTGGTGCAGCGCATCGCCCACATCCGCACCTGGACCTACATCGCCCATCGCGGCGACTGGCTCCAGGATTCGAAGCAGTGGCAGGACCGCACCCGCGCCGTCGAGGACCGTCTGTCCGATGCGCTGCACCAGTCGCTGACCCAGCGCTTTGTCGACCGCCGCCATGCCGTCCTGACCCGCCGCCTGAGGAGCGGCGACGAGCTGATGAGCGCCGTCACCGCCGCCGGCGACGTGCTGGTCGAAGGCCACCCGGTCGGTCGCATGGAGGGCTTCCGCTTCCTGCCGGACGCCGCCGCCGGCGCCGAGGCCACGCGCTCGCTCATGACCTCGGCCCGCCGCGCCCTCGCCCGGGAGATGCCCGCGCGCCTGCGCCGTCTGGAGCTTGCTCCCGACGAGGCCTTCCGCCTCGACCCCGACGGCTGCATCCGCTGGGAGGGCGCCATCGTCGCCAGGCTCGCCCGCGGCGACCACCCGCTGACGCCGCGCATCGAGGCCGTATCGGGCGAGCTCGAGGATGCGCCCTCGCGCGAGCGCCTACGCCGCCGCCTGGCGCAGTGGCTGGAGCGCAGCCTGCGCCAGCGCCTGCGCCCGCTCTGGCGCGCCCGCGATGCCGATCTCGGCGGCCCCGCCCGTGGCCTGGTCTTCCAGCTGGTCGCCAGCCTCGGCGTGCTGCCGCGCTCCGCCGTCGCTGCCCAACTCGCGAGCTTGAAGCCGGCCGATCGCGACGCACTGGCCCGCCTCGGCGTCCACCTCGGCCGCGAAAGCATCTGGCTCTCCGGCCATGGCAAGGCCGCCGTCATCCTGCTCAAGCGCTTGCTGTGGTCGGCCTACCACGAGCGGCCGCTGCCCTTCGATGCCGACGACCAGCCCCTGAGCCTGACCGCCGACTCTGCCGTTCCGGAGACCGGCTATCTGGCCCTGGGTTACCGGGCCGTGGCCGGGCGGGCCGTGCGCGTCGATGCGCTGGAGCGGTTGTCGAAGGCGGCCCATCTGCTGGCGCGGCAGGGCGCCTTCGCCCCGACCGAGACGCTCGCGGGCCTGATCGGCTGCACCGTCGAAGAGCTGGCGCCGGTCCTGCAGTCCCTGGGATTCCGCCGCTACGTCGCCGACGGTCAGATCACCTTCGCTCTGCGCCGCCGCGGCGCCGCTCCGGCCGACCCGCCGGCGACGGTGAACGGCCACGCGCCGCGCCGCCGCCGTCGTCGCCGCCCCGCGAAGCTGGCGCCCGGCGATACCCCGTTCGCGCGCCTCGCCGATCTGAGATTCGGCAAATGAGCGAGGAGGACGGCCGGCGGCTCGACAAGTGGCTGTGGTTCGCCCGCTTCTGCAAGAGCCGCACGCTCGCCTCCAAGCTGTGCGCCGCCGGCAAGATCCGCATCGGCGGCGAGCTCGTGCACAAGGCCCACTACCTCGTCCGGCCCGGCGACGTCCTAACCTTTCCGCAGGGGCCGCATATCCGTGTCGTGCGCGTGCTGCAGCTCGGCGTCCGCCGCGGTCCCGCCACCGAGGCGCGCACGCTCTACGAGGACCTGGAACCGCCGCAGCCGCGCGCGCCCGCCCTCTTCGAGCGCGAGCCCGGCGCCGGCCGTCCGACCAAGGCCGAACGCCGCGCCCTCGACCGGCTGCGCAGCGAGGAATGAGATGCCGGCCGTGCGCGCTGTGCAGTTGCGTCTCGGGCGGAGGGCGTGCTAGGCAAACGGCCTTCACGGATCACGGGTCGGGGAACGGCCAGTGGCGCCGGCGCTTGCCGATGACGCCCGCCGGGCCGAAGAAGCGGAGTGACCAGGATGACCTATATCGTCACCGAAGCCTGCATCAAGTGCAAGTACATGGACTGCGTCGAGGTCTGCCCGGTCGACTGCTTCTATGTTGGCGAGAACATGCTGGTCATCCACCCCGACGAATGCATCGACTGCGGCGTGTGCGAGCCCGAATGCCCGCCTGAGGCGATCCTGCCGGATACCGAGCCCGGCACCGAGAAATGGGTCGAGATGAACCGGCAATATGCCGAGGCCTGGCCCAACATCACCCGCAAGGGGGAGCCGCCGGCCGATGCCGACCAGTGGAAGGGCGTCCCCGACAAGTTCGAGAAGCACTTCAACCCCAATCCCGGAAAAGGTTGATGCCGGTCGCAATTGCGCGGCTGCCAGTCGCGGATTGGTTGAATTAACCGTATCAGTTTGATATAGTTATAGTTGCGTGACGCGCGGTAGTTACCGCGTGTAACTGCGCGACGGCGCGGGTGTTTTCGTACCTGCTCCCCGTTAACTGAAAAATGGCAACGGCGCTGTCCAGGGGCACGGCGCCAACGGGAGGAAATTGGCGGCGTAACCCCTTGTCTGGGAACGATTTTTGGTGCGCCGCCAGCAGCGTGATCGAGAGAGAGAAGATGGCAGCAGTGAAGGACATCGGATTTAAGAAGGGCGATTTCGTGGTCTACCCGACGCATGGCGTCGGTAAGGTGCTGGGGATCGACACCCAGATCATCTCGGGCGTGAGCCTGCAGGTGATCACGATCCTGTTCGACAAGGATCGCATGACGCTGCGCGTGCCGGTGGCAAAGGCCAAGAATTCCGGCCTGCGCAAGCTGTCGAGCCGCAAGATCATGGACTCGGCCCTGCAGACGCTGAAGGGCCGCTCGCGCACCAAGCGCGCGATGTGGAGCCGGCGTGCCCAGGAGTACGAGGCCAAGATCAACTCGGGCGACCCCGTGTCGATCGCCGAGGTGGTGCGCGACCTGCACCGCAACGCCGATCAGCCCGACCAGTCGTACAGCGAGCGGCAGATCTACCAGGCTGCCCTCGATCGTCTGGTGCGCGAGCTGGCGGCCGTCGAGGCCATCGACGAGACTGCCGCCACCAAGAAGCTCGAGCAGGTGCTGAAGGCCGCCTGATCGGCGGCGCTCGCCTGCGACGCTAAGCGCAAGGCCCGCGCGCACCTTCGGGGAAGCGCGCGGGCCTTTTGCATTCGCGGATTTTCTGTGCCATGTCAGGCGAAGCGATTCGCGAGGGGCGGATCGCATCCATCGCATCGATTGCACGGCGCGTCGGGAATCGTCTCGCATGTCCGATCGCGACAAGTTCGCGGTGTTGCGCAAATGCCAGCGCGTCTGGGCCGTCGCCGCGATTCACGGCGAGGCCGAGCGGCTCGCCGCCCTCCACCGCACGCTCGAGCCGCGCTTCGTCGCCGGCGATCGCCTCGTCTACCTCGGCAACTATCTCGGCCACGGCCCCGACGTGCGCGGCACGCTCGACGAGCTTCTCGCCTTCCGGCGCGAGCTGATCGCGCGGCCCGGCATGTTCGCCGCCGACGTCGGCTATCTGCGAGGCAGCCAGGAGGAGATGTGGCAGAAGCTGCTGCAGCTGCAGTTCGCCCCCAATCCGCGCGAGGTGTTCGCCTGGATGGTCGAGCACGGCGCCGGCGCCACCCTCACTACCTACGGCGGCGACATCCAGCAGGGCTTCGTCTGCAGCCGCGACGGCCCGCTCGCCATCACGCGCTGGACCAGCAAGCTGCGCACGGCCATGCAGGCCGTCCCCGGCCACTACGCGCTGATGAGCGCGCTGCGCCGCGCCGCCTACACCGATGACGGCGCCCTCCTCTTCGTCCACGCCGGCCTCGACGCCGACCGCCCGCTCTCCGCGCAGAGCGACTCGCTGTGGTGGGGCACCGGCAGCTTCGCCAAGCTCGACCGCTCCTACGGCGGCTTCATTCGCGTCGTGCGCGGCTTCGAGCGGTCTCACGCCGGCATCCAGACCAGCCAGTTCACCGCCAGCATCGACGGCGGCTGCGGCTTCGGCGGCCCGCTGATCGCTGCCTGCTTCGACCGGCGGGGCGAGATCGTCGACTCATTCGAAGCATGAGGGGCGAAACATGAGGGGCCGGCGGACCCGGCGCGCGTGACGCTGTTCGCCGGCCACGGCTTGGCGTGCCGGCGCGGCGAGCGCCTCGTCTTCACCGGCCTGTCGTTTCGCGTCGCCGCCGGCGAGGCGCTGCTGCTGCGGGGTCCCAACGGCAGCGGCAAGTCCAGCCTGCTGCGCTGCATGGCCGGCCTGCTGGTGCCGGTCGCGGGGGCGCAGACCTGGGACGAACAGCCGGTCGCGCTCGACCGCGACGCCCACAGCGCCCGTTTGCGCTACCTCGGCCACCAGGATGCGGTGAAGCCGGCGCTCACCGTGCTGGAGAACCTTGCGCTCTGGCAGCAGCTGCACGGCGTCAGCGACGCCGCCGCCCTCCGCCGCGCGCTCTCTGCGCTCGGCCTCGATCCTCTGGCGGAGCTGCCGGCGCGCCTGCTCTCCGCCGGCCAGCGCCGCCGCGTCGCGCTCGCGCGCCTGCTCGCCGCGCCGGCGCCGCTGTGGCTGCTCGACGAGCCCACGACCGCGCTCGACGACGAGGGCGTCGGCCGCTTCGCCCGCATGGTCGGCGATCATCGCGGCAGCGGCGGCCTCGTCGTACTGTCGAGCCACGGCGATCCCGGCGTCGCCGGCGAGGTTCTCGCCCTCGCCGATTTCACGCCCGCGCCCGGCGGGGAGTCATGATCGCCTTCCTCGCCCTCGTCCGCCGCGACCTGCAGCTGGCGCTGCGTCAGGGCAGCGATGCGGCGCTGGTGCTGATCTTCTACCTGCTGGCGGTGCTGCTCTTCCCCTTCGGGGTCGGCCCCGAGCCGAACCTCCTCGCCCGCATTTCCACGGGCGTGCTGTGGGTGACGGCGCTGCTCGCCGCCCTGCTCGCGATCGAGCGGCTGTTCGTCTCGGAGCACGAAGACGGCAGCCTCGATCAACTCGCCCTGCTGCCGCTGCCCTTGCCGCTGGTCGTGCTCGCCAAGGTGTTGGCCCACTGGCTGCTCACGGGTCTGCCGCTGACCTTGCTGGCGCCATTCCTCGCCATCGCCCTCGGCATGGACCAGGTCGGCTATCCCGTGCTCGTCCTGGCGCTGGCGCTGGGGACGCCGACTCTCAGCCTGATCGGCGCCCTCGGCGCCGCCCTCACCCTCGGCGCCCGCCGCGGCGGCGCCCTGCTGGCGCTGCTCGTGCTCCCGCTCTACATCCCCGCCCTCATCTTCGGCGTCGCCGCCGTCGATGCATCGCTGACGGGTCTGGCGTCGCTGCCGCATCTCGCCATCCTCGCGGCGCTGCTGCTGGCCGCCGTCCCGCTCTGTCTCTGGGCGACGGCGGCGGCGTTGCGGCAGGCGCTCGAATAGGTCTTCAATAGAGCCGACAAGAACGACAACACGCTCGCCTCCCATGCGCCTCGCCTGCGACGTCGGCGGCACCTTCACGGACCTCGTGCTGGAAGACGAGACTGGCGGATTGCGCCTGTACAAATCGCCGACGACCCCGGCCGATCCGCTCGTCGGCCTGCTGGCCGCCATCGACTTGGCCGCGTCCGATCTGAAGCGCACGCGCCGTGAGCTCCTCGCCGGCATCGCCACATTCGTCCATGGCACCACGCGCGCCATCAACGCCATCCTCACCGGCGCCACCGCGCGGACGGCCTTCCTCACGACCGAGGGTCATCGCGACATCCTGCTGCTGCGCGAAGGTGGCCGCCTCGATCCCTATGACAACACCCAGCCGTTCCCGCGCCCCTACGTGCCGCGCGCCCTCACCTTCGAGGTGCCAGAGCGCATCGGCGCCGACGGCCGCGTGGCGACGCCGCTCGACGAGAGAGCGGTCGCTTGCATAGCGGAAGAGCTCGGAGCGCAGCGCGTCGAGGCCGTCGGCGTCTGCCTTCTCTGGTCGATCGCCAATCCCGCGCATGAGCTGCGCGTCGCCGAGATTCTGCGCGGGCAGCTGCCGGACCTGCCGGTCACGCTCTCGCACCGCCTCAATCCGACCATCCGCGAATATCGCCGCGCCTCCTCGACCTGCATCGACGCCTCGCTGAAGCCGCTCATGGGGACCTACCTGCGCGGCCTCGCCGAGCGCTTGCGGGCCGAGGGCTTCGCCGGCCGCCTGCTCACCGTCACCAGCCAGGGCGGCATGATGGACGCCGCCGACATGGCGGCCTCCCCGATCCACGCCCTCAACTCCGGCCCCAGCATGGCGCCGGTCGCCGGCCGCCACCTGGCGCGGCGCGAGGCGCAGGCGCAGATGGCGATCGTCGCCGACACCGGCGGCACGAGCTTCGACGTCAGCCTGGTGCGGCGCGACCGCATCCCCTGGACGCGCGAGACCTGGCTCGGCCCGCGCTTTCGCGGCCATATGACCGGATTCCCATCGGTCGACGTGAAGAGCATCGGCGCCGGCGGCGGCTCGATCGCCCATGTCGACGAGGCCGGCCTGCTGCAGGTCGGCCCGCAGAGCGCCGGCGCCGATCCCGGCCCCGTCTGCTACGGCCGCGGCGGCCAGGCGCCGACCGTCACCGACTGCGCGCTCGTCCTCGGCTATCTCGATCCCGCCTTCTTCCTCGCCGGCGCCATCCGCCTCGATGCCGCTGCCGCCCGCGCCGCGCTCGAGCGCGCGGTGGCGCGCCCGCTCGGCATGACGGCGGAGGAGGGGGCGGCCGCCGTGCTGGCCGTCGCCACCGAAAACATGGTCGCCGCCATCGAGGAGATCACCGTCAACCAGGGCATCGATCCGCGCGGCGCCGTGCTGGTCGGCGGCGGCGGGGCCGCCGGCTTCAACGCCGTCGCCATCGCTCGCCGGCTCGGCTGCGCGCAGCTGCTCGTGCCGGCGGTCGGCGCCACCCTCAGCGCCGTGGGCGCGCTGATCTCCGATCTCTCCACAGACCGCGCCCGCGTCCTCTTCACGCGCTCGGACTCGCTCGACATCGCCGCCGTCAATCGTGTGCTGTCGGAGCTGGCGCGCGACGCCGAGGCTTTTGCGCGTGGCCCAGGCGGCGGCGCCGTCGAGCACAAGACCGAGTTCGTCGTGGAGGCGCGCTATCCCCAGCAGACCTGGGAGATCGAGGTGCCCTTGCGGCAGTCGCGCTTCGAGAATGCGGAGCAGATTCGGCAGCTTGTCGACGACTTCCACGCCCTCCACCGCGAGCTCTACGCCGTCGACGACCCCACCTCGCCCATCGAGCTCGTCACCTGGCGGGTCCGCGTGCACTGCCGCCTGCAGGCGACGAACGGCCTGAAGCTCGCAGGCGTCGGCGCGGCCAAGCCAGCGCTGACCGAGCGCGCCATCTACCTGCGTGGCCGCGGCCGCGTCTCCGCTGCTCTGCGGCGCCTGGACCACATGGCGACGGACGAGCAGATCGAAGGTCCGGCCATCGTCGAATCGGAATACACCACTGTCGTACTCGATGACGGCGCCGCAGCGCGACGCCTCGAGTCCGGCAGTCTGCTGATCACCCCATGATTAGGCGCCGTCATCGACTGCAGCGCTATCCTGCGTCCTTCGACAAGCTCAGGATGAGGGAAAATCTTGATGGCACGAAGATTGTTCCTCATCCTGAGCTTGTCGAAGGACGCACATCGCTGATCCAAGCTTTCCGTTTCGCGAAACCCGAAAGGCAGTGCTGATGCAGCAACGCTCGCTCCGCACCGCCGCCGAAAGCGGCGGCGACTCCGTCGATCTGGCCGTCCTGTCCAAGCGGCTGGAGAGCATCGCCCGGCGCATGGCGCACACGCTTCACCGCACCGGCCGCTCGGGCCTCATCAACACCGCGCGCGATCTCTCCTGCTGCATCGTCAGCGCGCGCCACGAGCTGGTGACGGAGGCGGAGAGCCTGCCGTCGCACGTGCTCGTCGGCCCTGACATCATGTCGCGCACGATGGTCGAGTTTCACCCGCAGCTGCGGCGCGGCGACGCCTTCCTGCACAACTCGCCCTATCACGGCAATTCCCACGCCGCCGACCACGCGATCATGGTGCCGGTGATCGACGACGACGGCGTGCATCGCTTCACCGTCTTCGCCAAGGCGCACCAAGCCGACATCGGCAACTCCATGCCGACCACCTACACCGGCAACGCCCTCGATGTTTACAACGAGGGCGCGCTCATCTTCCCCGCCGTGCAGGTGCAGCGCGACTATCAGCATATCGAGGACATCATCCGCATGTGCCGGCTGCGCATCCGTGTGCCCGAGCAGTGGTGGGGCGATTATCTCGCCCTCGTCGGCGCCGCCCGCATCGGCGAGCGCGAGCTGCTGGCGCTGGGCCGCGAGGTCGGCTGGGAAGCGCTCGACGCCCATGTGCGGCAGTGGCTCGACTACAGCGAGCAGCGCATGATCGCCGCCATCCGCCGCCTGTCGGCGGGCCGCCGCACGCGCACCAGCATCCACGATCCCTTCCCGGGAACGCCGCCCGAGGGCGTGCCGATCACGGTCACGGTCGCGCTCGATCCCGCCGCCGGCCGCATCGAGGTCGACCTGCGCGACAATCCGGATTGCCTGCCCAACGGCATGAACGTCACCCAGGCCAACGCCACCTCGGCCGCCATGATCGGCATCTTCTCCTCGCTCGGCCAGGTGGTGCCGCGCAACGCCGGCAGCTATCGGCGCATCGCCGTGCATTTGCGCGAGAACTGCTGCGTCGGCATCCCCCGCCATCCCGCCTCCTGCTCGCTCTCCACCACCAACCTCGCCTCCAAGGTCGGCAACGCCACCCAGGCCGCCATCGCCGACTTGGCTGAGGGTTTCGGCCTCGCCGAATCTGGCACCATCGTGCCGGCCTCCATGGCCGTGATCTCCGGCCGCGATCCGCGCGCCGGCAACCGCCCCTTCATGAACTCGCTGTTCCTGATGCACACCGGCGGCCCCGGCGCGCCCCGGGCCGACGCCTGGCTCACGACAGTGCATATCGGCGATCTCGGCCTCTGCTATCTCGACAGCGTCGAGGTCGACGAGCTGCGCTATCCCATCCGCGTGCTGCGGCGGGGTATCCTCCCGGACACCGAGGGCGCCGGCCGCCACTGCGGCGCTCCTGCCGGGATCTGCGAGTACGGCCCGGTCGACACCGCCATCGAGGCCTGGTTCTCCAGCGACGGCACGGTGAATGCGCCGCTCGGCGTGCGCGGCGGCCAGCCTGGCGGCCGCTCCAGCCAGTTCAAGCGCACCCCCGACGACCAGCTCACCCCCGTCCTGCCCTGCGGCGGCGTCACCTTGCAGCCCGGCGAGACCCTGGTCTCCATCTGCTGCGGTGGCGGCGGCTACGGCCCGCCCGGGGAACGCGACCGCGAGGCGGTCCGCCGCGACCTGGCCGAAGGCTGGATCACACCCGAGCGCGCGGCGCACGTGTACGGATTGTAGGGGCGGCCCTGCGTGGCCGCCCTTCGCGCCGTCGCACGATCGAGAGGGGGCGACCACGTGGGGTCGCCCCTACAAATTTCGGGTATTCCCTGATCTGCGACAATGCAACCCGCCGCCAACCTTGGCACAAACGTCGCGCCCGACCATAATCCAGCCATCATGCATCGCTTCGCCAATCCGGCGCGCTTCCAGCGGATCGCCAACGCCGTGCTGCCGTGGTTCGCTGCGGCGACCGCGCTCCTGCTCGCCGCCGGCCTCTACTTCGCGCTGTTCGACTCGCCGGCCGACTATCAGCAGGGCGAGACCGTGCGCATCATGTATATCCATGTGCCCGCGGCCTGGATGGCCCTCTTCATCTACAGCTTCATCGCGGCCGCCAGCGCCGCGGCGCTCATCTGGCGCCATCCGCTGGCCGACGTGGCGGCGCGCGCGGCCTCGCCGGTCGGCGCCTGCTTCACCTTCCTGGCGCTGGCCAGCGGCTCGCTCTGGGGCAAGCCGATGTGGGGCGCCTGGTGGGTGTGGGATGCGCGCCTCACCTCGGTGCTGATCCTGTTCTTCCTTTATCTCGGCCACATGGCGCTGCTGCGCGCCTTCGACGATCCCACCCGCGGGGCGCGCAGCGCCGCCATCCTGGCGCTCGCCGGGTTCGTCAACGTGCCCATCATCAAGTTCTCGGTCGACTGGTGGAACACGCTGCACCAGCCCGCCAGCATCATCCGCATGGGCGGCCCGTCCATCGATCCCTCGATGCTGTTGCCGCTGCTGCTCATGGCCATCGGCTTCACGACGTTCTTCGTCGTCGTGCTGCTGCTGCGCATGAAGACCGACCTGCTCGCCGCCCGGCTGCGCGCCGCCCAGTTCGCCCGCCTGCAGCCAGCCACGGCGGCGCGGTAGTGAAGATGAACCGCAGAGACGCAGAGACGCAGAGAAAGGTTGTAGGGGCGAGCCCATGTGGTCGCCCTCTTCTTGGCGAATGGCGCAAAGGGCGGCCACATGGGGCCGCCCCTACACGAATTTCGTCCTCCTCTGCGTCTCCGCGTCTCTGCGGTTCAATTCCTTCGCCATGACAGACGTCATTCAAGCATACCTCGCCATGGGCGGCTACGCGGCGTTCGTCTGGCCTGCCTACGCGCTGGCCGCCGTCGTGCTCGTCGGCTTGCTCGCGCTCAGCCTGCGCGCCTTGCGCAAGGCCGAGGCCGAGCTGGCCGCGCTCGGCCTCTCCAAGCGCGAGCGCGCGTGAAGCCGAAGCGCCGCCGCCTCTATTTCGTGATCGCCGGCATGCTGCTGCTGGGCGTCGCGGCCGCGCTCGTGCTCTACGCCATGAACGACACGCTCGTGTTCTTCTACAGCCCGAGCGAGCTGGTGGCGAAGCAGATCCCGCCCGGCCGCGCGCTCCGCATCGGCGGCCTGGTGGAGGCCGGCAGCGTGACGCATGACCCCGACGGCGCCACCGTGCATTTCCGCGTCACCGACACGGCGCAGGCAGTGCCCGTCGTCTTCAAGGGCATCCTGCCGGACCTCTTCCGCGAGGGCCAGGGCGTGGTGGCCGAGGGCACCATGGGCCCCGACGGCGTCTTCGTCGCCTCCGACGTGCTGGCCAAGCACGACGAGAAGTACATGCCGAAGGAAGTCGTCGACGCCCTCAAGAAGTCCGGCCGTTGGCAGGAAGGAACCCAGACCCAATAGCCGTCGTGGGGTCGAAAGATGAACCGCAGAGACGCAGAGGCGCAGAGAAGGGCTCTTTGCGCCGAAGGCGCAGGAATCCTTATCCGTGTTCATCTGCGTTCATCTGTGGTTTCATACTCGTGATCTCTGCGCCTCTACGGTTAATCTGAGCCAGCCATGAACCTCCCCGCCGCCAACGTGAGTCTCGCCTTCGGCCTCCCGGCCTCGTGGTATCACGACCCGCAGATCTACGAGCGCGAGCGCCAGGCTGTGTTCCGTCGCGAATGGATCTGGCTCGGCCGGGAGGACCAGCTGCGGGACCCCGGCGACACCATCGCCATCGAGTTCGCCGGCTGGCGCCTGTTCGCGATCCGCGACCGCGACGGGAACGTGCGCGCCTTCCACAACATCTGCCGCCACCGCGGCGCGCCCATCCTGAAGGAGGGCGCCCGCCGCTGCGACGTGCTCCGCTGCGCCTATCACGGCTGGACCTACGACACCGCCGGCCACCTGCGCGCCGCGCCGCATTTCGGCAGCGCCGTCGATTTCGACAAGAAGGACTACGGCCTGTTCCCGATCAGCGTCGCCACCTGGCGCGGCTTCGTCTTCGTCAACCTCGCCGAGGATCCGGTGCCGCTGCTCGAAGGCCTCGGCGATCTCGTGCGCGAGGCCGCGCCCTATCCGCTCGAAGACTACCGCTTCGTCGGCGAGGAAGTATTCGAGATGGGCTGCAACTGGAAGGTCTATACCGACAACTATGTCGAGGGCTACCACATCCCGGGCATCCATCCCGCCTTCAACGCGGTGATCGATTTCGAGAAGTTCACCACCGAGGGCCGCAACCGCACGGTCATCATGCAGGCGCCGCAGAAGGACGGCGCCGTCTACAGCGGCACCTGGCTGTGGCGCTATCCGAACATGACGCTCTCCACCTTCCCCGGCGGCATGAACATCTCGCGCATCGTGCCGCTCGGCCCCCGGCGCGTCCGCCAGTACTACAACTTCCTCTTCGCCGACACGTCGCCCGAGGCGCTTGCGCGCCACCGCCGCACCATGGACTGGACCTGCAACGTCATCCGTGAGGATTTCGCGATCTGCGAGGGAACCCAGGCCAACATGGAGGCCGGCATCTTCGACCGCGGGCCCCTCAGCCCGCGCCACGAAGACGGCGTGCGCTACTACCACGCGCTGCTGCGGGAAGCCTTGGCGTAGTCGCAACCTGTAGGGGCAGCGCTGCGCACCCCTATCAACGTCATGAACCGATGCTTAACCGCATCCTGCGATGATTCCGGCGAAACCTGAGCGCCGACGAACGAAGCACTCATGCTGAAGGCTCTCTTTCTGCTGCTGAAGTTCGCCAAGCTGGGCAAGGTGGCGATGTCCGGCGGC
This sequence comes from Candidatus Acidiferrum sp., assembly GCA_035518775.1. Lineage (GTDB taxonomy): Bacteria > Pseudomonadota > Alphaproteobacteria > Dongiales > Dongiaceae > JBGPEQ01. The sequence goes on along the minus strand of DATIXH010000090.1, from coordinate 641 downwards.
AGCATGCTGCTGTCGATCCTCGTCTATGGATCGCTCTACGGCTGGGTCTACGGCGTCGGCCTGGTGATGCTGCTCTTCGTTCACGAGCTTGGACACTATGCCGCCGCCCGCCAGCGCGGCCTCGCCGTCGGCCTGCCGGCCTTCATCCCGTTCGTGGGCGCCTGGGTCGCGCTCAAGGATCGCATTCCCAATGCCGAGACCGAAGCCTATGTCGGCATCGCCGGGCCGGCGGCGGGCACGCTCGGGGCGGTCGCCTGCTACTTCCTCGCCGGCGACGGCAACAAGACGCTGCTTGCGATCTCTTATGCCGGCTTCATGATCAATCTCTTCAACCTGCTGCCGATCTCGCCGCTCGATGGCGGGCGCATTACGACCGTCCTCTCGCCGCGCATCTGGCTGCTGGGCGTGCCGCTCCTCGTCGGCCTCTATTTCCTGCAGCACAGCCCCATCCTGCTGATCATCGGCATACTCGGCATACCCAAGGCCTGGGCGGCGTGGCAGGGCCGGCTCGACGAAGCGCCGGAGTACTGGCAGGTGTCGATGGCCGACCGCATCTCCTACGGCGCCATGTACATCGCTCTCGTCGCCGGTCTTGCCCTCATCAGCTACGACCTTCACCGCCAGCTCTCCGGCGGATAGGC
>DATIXH010000089.1:0-12530 GCA_035518775.1 Candidatus Acidiferrum sp. | reverse complement strand
GTCGCGATCTTCTCCAGCACCACCGCCGTGGGACTGCTTTCCCCGCGCTCGACCAGCGAGATCATGGAGCGGCTGACGGCGCTCTTCGCAGCCAGCGCATCGAGGCTGAGGCCGCGGTCGGCGCGCAGCGCCCGCACGCGGCCGGCGATGCGCGCGTTGATGGCAGGGGCCGTGGCGATCGAAGCTGCGTCTGTCATACTGGACAGTATTGTCTAGTATAATAGACGATGTCAACCTCGGGCGGCTGCAGCCCCTTGCATCGATAGATCCGAGGAAATACGGATCAACCGCGATCGGCGACGCCTGGCCAACGCCAGCGCATGCAGTACCAATCCATGGGCTGGGCCCTGATCCACTCTTCGATGTAGCCGTTGATGCGCGTGGTGAGTGCGATCTCGGGGTCGGCGCCGGGCGGGATGTCCTGGGGACGAAGAGGCTCATGGAACGTGATGCGGAACCGCGTCCCACCGAGGCGCTGGCACTGCGTCGGCACGATCGAGGCGCCAAATTTCAGCGCGAGCCGCGCCGGCGTCGTCGTCGTTGGCGCCGGATGCCCGAAGAACGGTATGAGCGCCCCGTCCGGCACACGCTGGTCGACCACCAGCCCGACGGACTCGCCGTGCGACAGCGCCTTCACCAGGACACGGGCGGCCGTTTCCTTGGGGGCCAGTCCGCATTTCAGGCCCTGCCGGTAGTGGTGAAGGCGACGCTGGACTGCGGGATTCCGATTCGGCGTATAGACGACGGTCAACGGCGTACCGCGATGCGCGACGGCACCAGCTGTGATCTCCCAGTTGCCCAGGTGGCCGGAAACGAACACCACGGGCCGCCCGGCGGCAATCTCGCGTTCGTAGTGCTCAGATCCCTCAATGTCGATCCAGGGACTGCCCGGCTGGCAGATCCTGGCCAGATGCGGCATCTCGGCCCAGGTTCGACCGAGATTGCGGCCGATGCCGCGGGCGAGCCGAGTCCGCTCGCCCGGCGATAGCTTCGGCAAAGCGATCTCCAAATTCGCGTAGACTTTGCGCATCCGGCTGGCGAACCGGCCAACCATGGACATCGCGAAGCCGCCGAACGCCGATGCCAAATCAACGGGCAGCAACTCGCACAAGCTCCAAAACGATAGGATAGAGACAGCCACAAGGCGACTCTTGCGTTCGCGCGGAGCACGCCCATGCCTGCCAGTCTTTTCAACTGCACTGAGGGTCATGTTCGCCGCAGCTCGCTGGCCTGTTTCATCTCGCGTCCACCTGCCGCCCTTGGAATACCGCATGTTCAACGCAGGACAACCTGAATCTCCGAACCGTCTTTGGCGACGAAGCGAACCTGGACCAGTTGCCCATTTGAGCCGTACCAGATGTCGCGCGTGGTTTTGTCGGTAATCGCGTAGTGATGGGCGGTGACTGCCTCGTCCTTGATCTTGATGGTCTCCTCCCCTTTGTCGACCACGGTCACCTGGCGATCGCGGCCCCTGAAGGGATCGAGCAGGACGCTCTGGTGCACAGTTTCCGGATTCCATAGGCTGGCCGGAATAAGGGTCGAGGGATAGTCGCGGACTCGGCCGTTGTAGGAACCGCGCAGGCGATCGCCATCGAGTTTGAAGGCAACCTGACGGGGCTCTCCGTCGTCGTCTGTGCGCGAAGCGAGGCTCACGAGCCGGCTGCCAATCCACCGCTCCTCGGCCTCATGGGTGAGGTGATAGAGCGTGAAACCGAGAAAGGTGACCGCGATCTTGATGTGCGTGCGAACCGTCAGCTGATCACCGCTGCGGATAAATTCGACAGACTGGAAACCGATTTCGCTGCCGTTGCGAACGATCTTGTAGTCGAGTCGACCTGGGGGCGGGAACCTGGCGAGAGCTAGATCGCTGCCCGCAGCCACGAGCGGAAAACCGATCAGCAATGCGATCGAAAAGATCACGATCGATGTAACGGCTCGCATGATCGGACTACCTCCGCCCTGATCCCGAGAGACCTCCCCAGGGTACGCGGCCATCTCCTTGCGCTGTCAAGGTCAGAACCTGGCAAGCAACGCTCAAGAGTCGCTTTGATTCAAGTCAAGGGCCGACCCGTTTCGCTGTCTCTGCCGCAATGACTGCGATCGGCACTACTGCGACAGGCGGAGCCGCAAGAACAAGCCCGCTGACGGCTGCAAATCGGACGCTATCAGTGCAGCCAGTGAACGGCCGCGCGTTGTAAGTACGCGACCTAGCGCTGCAGGTCGCCGAAGCCGGTTTCGCGCTGGATGTCGGCGTTCGCGCTCGGCGGATCGAAGGGCGCGGGCGGCGTATCGCCAGGCTGACGCACGCGGCCGATCTTGCGGAAGAAGGTCTCGAGCCCGGGCGGCGTCATGGTCCAGGTCATCTTCAGGTCGCGCTTACCACTGTTGATGATCTTGTGCTTGAGCCAGGGTGTGGCCACGACGGTGGTGCCGGGCACGAAGGGATGCAGCGTGCCGTCGACCTCGATCTCGCCCTCGCCCTCGAAGCAGAAGAGGATCTCGACCTGGCGGTCGTGGCTGTGCTCCTTCACGAAACAGCCCGGCGGAATCACCTGGATGCCCATGGTGATGCCGTCCGGCCCGCCATAGGACGGGCTGGTCTTCACGGTGACATAGCCATTCGTGGGCTGCGGCCGCCAGTAGGAGGCGCCCTCCTCCGGCTGCAGCACCACCGACAGCGCACCCAACTGTTCGATCGTCATGACGCGCCCTCTCGATCATCGTTGCGTCTGGCAGGCTAGCACCGCCCCGGCCGCGGCGATAGATACGCCCAACCGCTTCAGGTCGGGGCGCATGATGGGCGGGAGACATCTGTTCGTTCCGCGATGGACGGCCGGCGGCGATGGTGCCAGGATGTCGCCTCGCCCGTTCCATCGCCGCACCGCCATCGGGAGCTTCTCCGATGCATGACATCACGACCACGCCGCGTACCGACACCAAGCCGAAGACCCAGCGGCCGCGGCTGCACAAGGTGATCCTGCTCAACGACGACTATACGCCGCGCGAGTTCGTCGTTCTCGTGCTCAAGTCGGAATTCCGCATGAACGAGGAGCAAGCCTACAAGGTGATGATGACGGCACACCGGCGCGGGGCCTGCGTGGTCTCCGTCTATCCCAAGGACGTCGCAGAGACCAAGGCGACGCGTGCCACCGACGCCGGACGCGCCAAGGGCTATCCGCTGCTGTTCACGACCGAGCCGGAGGAATAGACGCCGGCACAGACGCTGCCATCAGCGGCGTAAACAGCAGGCGCGCCGGCTCCCCCAGTGCGACGACGGTAATGGCGTTCTGACCGAACTCGGCGGCCATGGTGACCGCATAATCGAAATCCATATCGAGGACGAAGAGGCCCTCCTCGGGGTGCCAGGACGGATCGGCCGAGATGCCGCGATGCGGCAGCGCGCGGAACCCCTCGGCTGATACGCGCGCCGCCAGCCGGCCGGCGGCAACCGCGTTGCGCTCGGGCGAGAGCACGACGCTGCGCGGATTCCAGGCCGTGATGAACACGCCGGAGCGCGCCGCCAGCCGCTCCAGCAGCGCATCCATCCCCGGCACATGCTGGTCCACGAGGGCAGCGATCTCGCGCTCGCCGTCGTAGGCGACGAAGCGCGTGGTGCGATAGGCTTCGAGCAGCGCGTCGGCGGACATGGCAATGCTATTCCATCAACGGGCCGGCCGATCAAGGCGATGCCGATGAAACGGGGCTTTCGGTTTTTCAGCCAGCCTTGGCCCTCAACAGTACGACCCCCTGGCCAGAGCCGCGCGACTCCTGATGGTCGGGCGCCGCGACCATTGCTCCTTCGGCCGCGAGCTCGGGCGGCAGCGGATAGATTCCACCCAGGAGCATGTTGACGGTGGAACCATCGCCCGATAGCGGCATCAGCAGCCGCTCGTATCTCAGGAGCTTGCGCTTCCTGGTCTCGATGAAGTGGCGGCAATAGGTCGGCACCACCTTCAAAGCGGTCTCTTCGTACTGCTCCTTGATCTGGGCCAGATCGCTGCCGAGATCGATATCGTCCAGACGCTTTCCCGTGAGCTCGGCGCCGTAGCGGGTGACGATGTCGGTGCCGGCGAGCCGGATGCGGAATTGCGGCGGCGATCCTGATACGTCGACCAGGATGAGATTGGCCAGGAGATCCGGTATCTCCACCGGGTCGAGGTCCGCGCGCGAGGGCATGGCCCGGCCGCGGCGCTTCGCATCCCAATATTCGTAGAGGTCGTGCAGCTTGGGCTCATGAACGACCGTCAGATCGGTGTACAATCCAGACACCACTATTGTTTCACGAGAAGCCGAGCGTGCGGACCGATCTTGCAGCTTGTAGTGGCCGCGGCGCGCGGTGCGTTGACTTGGGTCAATCCCGGCTCCCCCCGAACGGCCGGACGCGCGCCCACGCAGCCTTGGTCGGCCGCTACGACTGCAGCTTCTTCTTCAGCAGCTCATTGAGCATGGCGGGGTTGGCCTTGCCGCCCATGGCGCGCATGACCTGACCGACGAAGAAGCCGAAGAGCTTCTCCTTGCCGCTGCGATACTCGGCGACCTTGTCGGCGTTGGCGGCCAGAATCTCCGCGATCTTGGCCTCGATGGCGCCGGTGTCCGTGACCTGGCGCAGGCCCTTCTTCTCGACGATCTCGGCGGCGGGCTTGCCGGTCTCGAACATCTCGGCGAACACGTCCTTGGCGATGCGGCCGGAGATGGTGTTGTCGGCGATGAGGTCGATGAGGCCGCCGAGCGCGGCGGCCGAGACCGGCGACTCCGTGATCGATTTGCCGGCCTTGTTGAGCAGGCCGAACAACTCGCTGGTCGTCCAGTTGGCGGCGAGCTTGGGATCGCGGCCTTTCGCGACGGCCTCGTAGTAGTCGGCGTTCTCCTTCTCGCCGACGAGCACGCCGGCGTCGTAGGCGGAGAGGCCCCAGTCCTTCATGAAGCGCGCCTTCTTGGCGTCGGGCAGCTCCGGCATCGCCGCCTCGAGGCGCGCTACCCAGGCGGGATCGAGCTCGAGCGGCAGCAGGTCGGGATCGGGGAAGTAGCGGTAGTCGTGGGCGTGCTCCTTCGAGCGCATGGAGCGGGTGATGCCCTTCCCGGAATCGAACAGGCGCGTCTCCTGCTTGATGGTGCCGCCGTCCTCGATCACCTCGACCTGGCGGCGCGCCTCGTACTCGATCGCCTGCTGGACGAAGCGGATGGAGTTGACGTTCTTGATCTCGCAGCGCGTGCCGAGCGGCTGGCCGGGCTTGCGCACGCTGACGTTGACGTCGCAGCGCATGGAGCCCTCCTCCATGTTGCCGTCGCAGGTGCCGAGATAGCGCATGATGGAGCGGAGCTTCTTCAGGTAGGCGGCGGCCTCCTCGGCCGAGCGCATATCGGGCTCCGACACGATCTCCATGAGGGCGACGCCGGCGCGGTTGAGATCGATGTAGCTCTTGGTCGGGTGCTGGTCGTGCAGGCTTTTTCCCGCGTCCTGCTCCAGATGCAGGCGGGTGATGCCGACCTCGCGCGTTTTGCCCTCCGGCAGGTCGAGCACGATCGTGCCCTTGCCGACGATCGGCTGGGTGTACTGCGAGATCTGATAGCCGGCGGGGAGATCGGCGTAGAAGTAATTCTTGCGGTCGAACACCGAGCGCAGGTTGATCTGGGCGTTGAGGCCGAGGCCGGTCTTCACCGCCTGCTCGACGCAGAGCTCGTTGATGACCGGCAGCATGCCGGGCATGGCCGCATCGACCAGGCTCACCTGCGTGTTCGGCTCGGCGCCGAAGGCGGTGGCGGCGCCGGAGAACAGCTTGGATTTCGAGACGACCTGGGCGTGGACCTCGAGGCCGAGGATGATCTCCCAGGTGCCGGTGCGGCCTTCGATGAGGGTTCCGTTGGTCGTCATGTGTTCATTCCCGGGAAAGATTCGCCGCAGCGACGCGGAGGCGCAGAGAAGGGGAATTCCGTAGGGGACACCACGTGGTCGCCCTCCATCGTGCGACGGCCCACGGGGCGACCACGTGGGGTCGCCCCTACAAATCTTCTCTGCGTCTCTGCGTCTCGGCGGTTCATCTCTTAGATCGCCGGCCGCGCCTTGAAATCGGCGGCCTTTTCCAGCACCTGCGCGCTGCGCAGGACGGTCTCCTCGTCGAAGGCCTTACCGATAAGCTGTAGACCCAGAGGCAGGCCGTCTTCCGACAGGCCAGCGGGGAGGCTGATGCCGGGGAGGCCGGCGAGGTTCACGGTCACGGTGAACACGTCGTTCAGGTACATGGCGATGGGGTCGTCCATCTTTTCGCCGGCGGCGAAGGCGGCGCTGGGGGTCGAGGGCGTCAGCACCACATCGACCTTCTTGAACGCTTCGGTGAAGTCGTTGGCGATGAGGGCGCGGACCTTCTGAGCCTTCACGTAATAGGCATCGTAGTAGCCGGCGGAGAGCACGTAGGTGCCGATGAGCACGCGGCGCCGCACCTCCTTGCCAAAGCCGGCGGCGCGCGTGTTCTCGTAGAGCTCGTCCAGGCTCTCGCCGGGCACGCGCAGGCCGAAGCGCACGCCGTCGTAGCGCGCGAGGTTCGACGAGGCCTCCGCCGGGTTGATGATGTAGTAGGTCGGGAGCGCGTATTTCGTGTGCGGCAGGGAGATGTCGACCGGCTCGGCGCCGGCCGCTTTCAGCCAGGCGATGCCCTGCTCCCACAGCTTGCCGATCTCGGCGGCCAGGCCGTCGATGCGGTACTCCCGGGGGATGCCGACCTTCAGGCCGCGAATATTGCCGGTGAGGGCCTTGCGGTAATCCGGCACGGGCGCGTTGACCGAGGTCGAGTCCTTGGGGTCGTGGCCGGCCATCGCCTGCAGCATCAGCGCGGCGTCCTCGACCGTGCGGGCCATCGGGCCGGCCTGGTCGAGCGAGGACGCGAAAGCGACGATGCCCCAGCGCGAGCAGCGGCCGTAGGTCGGCTTCAGGCCGACGATGCCGGAGAAGGCGGCGGGCTGGCGGATCGAGCCGCCGGTGTCGGTGCCGGTGGCGCCGAGGGCGATGCGCGCGGCCACGGCGGCGGCCGAGCCGCCGGAGCTGCCGCCCGGCACGAGCGGGCGATTGTCGCCCCCCTTTGGTCCACTGGGGCGGCGCCAGGGATTGGCGACATGGCCGTAGTAGCTGGTCATGTTGGACGAGCCCATGGCGAACTCATCGAGGTTGGTCTTGCCGAGCATGACCGCGCCGGAGCGCCAGAGATTGGCGGTGACCGTCGATTCGTAGGTCGGCTTGAAGCCGTCGAGGATGTGCGAGCCGGCGGTGGTGAGCACGCCCTCGGTGCAGAACAGGTCCTTGATGGCGAGCGGGACGCCCTCGAGCAGGCCGCCATCGCCCTTGGCCCGGCGGGCGTCGGAGGCCTTGGCCCTCGCGAGCGCCTGGTCGGGCGTTTCCGTGATGAAGGCGTTGAGGCCGCGCGCGGCTTCGACGGCGCGCACATGCGCCTCCGTCAGTTCCGCTGCGGAGAACTGCTTCTTGGCCAGGCCGTCGAGCGCGCCGGCAATGGTGAGGTCGGTGAGCGCGGTCATTTCGACAGGTTGGCCATCTGTAGGGGCGACCCCACGTGGTCGCCCTCGGGCCGTCGCACGATAGAGGGGCGACCACGTGGGGTCGCCCCTACAGCGGTCTTCATCGCCGCGGTCATTCCACCACCTTCGGGACGACGAAGAAGCCGTGGGCGGTTTCCGGGCCGTTCGCGAGGATCTTGTCGCGGCAGTCGCCGTCGGTGATCTCGTCCTTGCGGCGCGGCAGGGCCATGCGGACGGCGCCGGTCATCGGCTCGACGTTGGCCGTGTCGACCTCCTTCAGCTGCTCGACCCAGTGCAGGATGCCGTCGAGCTCCTTGGCCATGGCGTCGAGCTCGCCCTCCGGCACCTTGATGCGGGCAAGCGTGGCAATATGGGCGACCGCGGCGCGATCCAGCGGCATGTGTATACCCGTTGATTCCGGCTGAAAATCCGCGCGGAACCTAGCATCGGCGCTCGCCGGCTGCAACCGGCGCGGAGCGGCCGACGCCGTGCTATGATCACTCGCAGAGGTTGTAGTGACGCATCGACATGGCCAAGAAAGCCCCCTCCGTCCTCAAGGCGCCGTTCCTCAAGCGGCTGACGCTGCTGCCCGAACGCATGCAGGCCGACGACTATCCGTTCAACCTGCCGATCCTGGAGGGCGGGCGGCTGGCCCTGGATTTCGATCGGCCGATCACCTTCTTCGTCGGCGACAACGGCACCGGGAAATCGACGCTGCTGGAGGCGATCGCGCGCCAGTGCGGGTTCAGCGTGCTCGGCGGCGGCCGCAACCAGGCCAGCCGGGATCGGACGGACGGGCCCGACCTCGCCTCCGCGCTGCGTCTCTCGTGGCTGCCGAAGGTGACGAAGGGCTTCTTCCTCCGCGCCGAGAGCTTTTTCGATTTCGCCAGCTACATCGACGAGATGGGACCCGAGGGGCAGGAGCCCTATGGCGGGAAGCCGCTGCATGCGCAGAGCCACGGCCAGTCGTTCTTCGCGCTGTTCGAGAACCGGCTGCGCGGTGCGCGCCAAGCCATCTATCTGCTGGACGAGCCCGAGGCGGCGCTGTCGCCCCAGCGGCAGATCGAATTTCTTGGCCTGCTGCGGGCCTGGGAGGAACCCGGCAACGTCCAGATGATCATCGCGACGCATTCGCCGATCATCATGAGCTACCCGGGCGCGACGCTGCTGTCCTTCGACGGCGGCCAGATCCGGCCCGCGCGCTACACCGAGACCGACCACTACCGCGTCACGCGGCGGTTCCTGATGGACCACGAATCGGTGCTGCGGCAGCTGTTCTCAGCGGCCGATACCGACGAATCCGACGCCTGAGATGCGTCACAGCAGGTTGCGGATCGCGGTCAGGGCGTAGCCGCCGAAGCCGAGGATGAGGGCGCCGGCGATGATGTTGGGCCAGCGCATGGGCTGGCCGCGGAAGTGGTGGCGGAAGAGGCCGACGCTCATGCTGAGCACCAGCCACCACGAGGCCGAGCCGCAGAAGACCCCGAGGACGAGGGTGCTGATGCCGCGGAAGTTGCTCTCCGCCGGGCCGACCGACCCGCCGGGCCCGGCGACGTCGAGGCCGGTATAGATGGCGATGAAGGAGAGGATCGTGAGCGGGTTTGCGAGGGTCCAGAACAGGGTCGAGACGAAGTGGCCGACGAGGCCGGTCGGCTTGGGCGGCGGCGCGCCCGGATCGACCGGCCGGGCGCGGATCTCGATGAAGCCGAGATAGATAAGGAACAGGCCGCCGATGACGCTGATCCAGTCGCGCTGCTCCTGGAGGAAGGTGCCGATCCAGGTGAGGCCGAGGGCCGCGGCCAGGCCGTAGATCGCGTCGGCGCCCGCGGCGCCGAGGCCGCTGACGAAGCCGGCGAGGCGGCCGTCGGAGAGGGTGCGGCGGATGCAGAGAATGCCGATCGGGCCGACCGGCGCCGCGATGGCGAAGCCGATCAACGCACCCTTCCACAGCAGCTCGAATTCAAGCATCCCCTGGACCCGAAATAGGAGTCGCGAGGCGTCGCAACGGATTCCCCCACACGGGAAAGGACTTATCCGCTTTTGCCGCCGCCTGTCCATCGCGAAGGATGACGGCATGACCATAGCGTCCTTCGACAGGCTCAGGATGAGGGGAAATCTTGGTGGCACGAAGAAAAACCCCCATGCTGAGCCTGTCGAAGCACGCACGGCGCCGATCCAGGCCGTCTTGCCTCGGTCGCGCGGCAGCCCTATCCATGGGCCATGGCGATTCTTGCCCTTTCCGAGCTGCGCAGCGCGCTGGCCCCGCGCCAGCGGTTGCTGGGGCTCGACGTCGGGGAGAAGACGATCGGGCTGGCGATCTCCGACTCCGACTTCAAGGTGGCCGCGCCGGTCGAGACCATCCGGCGCACGAAGTTCGCGGCCGACGCCGCGCACCTGGCGCAGCTGATCGGCGGACGCGCGGTCGGCGGGCTGGTCATCGGCCTGCCCGTCAACATGGATGGCAGCGAGGGTCCGCGCTGCCAGTCTGTGCGCCAGTTCGCCGCCAACCTGCTGAAGCGAATCGATCTGCCGACCGCGTTCTGGGACGAACGACTCTCGACGGCGGCGGTGACCCGGGCCATGCTGGAAGCCGATGTCACACGGGCCAAGCGGGCCAAGGCCGTGGACAAGATGGCGGCGGCCTACATCCTGCAAGGCGCGCTCGATGCGCTGGGGCGCCTGCCGGCGGGCTGAGGCTCGCTCCATGATCGGTCATGCGGGCGACATGAAACCGTCATGGCCGTCGGCCTAACGTCGAGCACACGATTCCGACGCAGAGGAGAAAAAGCCCGATGACGCCCGCCTCTTCGCTCCGCACGCTCGCCCTCGCCGCCGTACTCGGCGCGACCGTCGCCGTTTCGCCGGCGCGCGCCGACGATGCCTTCGAGTTCGTCGCCCTCGGCGACATGCCCTACAAGCTGCCCGACGACTACAAGCGCTTCGAGACGCTGATCGCCGCCATCAACAAGGTGAAGCCGGTGTTCTCCATCCATGTCGGCGACATCAAGAGCGGCAGCACGCCCTGTAGCGACGAACTGATCGAGAAGGTGCACGGCTACTTCAAGACCTTCGAGCAGCCGCTGATCTACACCCCCGGCGACAACGAATGGACCGACTGCCACCGGGAGAAGGCCGGCAAGTACAACCCGCTGGAACGGCTGGCGTTCGTGCGCAAGCTCTTCTTCGGCGACGACAAGAGCCAGGGCGCGTCGCCAATGACAGTCACGCGGCAGGCCGACGTCAGCGAGTTCAAGGACATGGTGGAGAATGCGCGCTGGACTCACGGCGGCGTCGTGTTCGCCACCATCGACGCCATCGGCAGCAACAACAATCTCGACCGCAACGCCGAATCGGCCGACGAGTTCTTCAGGCGCAACGCGGCCAATATCGCCTGGATCAAGGAGGCCTTCGCCCAGGCCAAGAAGGACGGCGCCAAGGGCGTAGTCATCGCCATGCAGGCCAACCTGCATCTGGAGGCCGATCCCGAGATCAACGCCGGGTTCCGCGACACCATCGACGCCCTGACCAAGGGCGCGCTCGACTTCGGCAAGCCCCTGCTGTTCATCCAGGGCGACCAGCACGTCTTCATCGTCGACCAGCCGCTCAAGGACAAGGACGACAACCCGATCGAGACGGCGTTCCGCCTGCAGGTGATGGGGGAGCACCGGGTGGGCGCCGTGCGCGTGCGCGTCGATCCCGCCGACGCCACGCTGTTCTCGTTCCGGCCGCTGGTGCCGCAGGAGAACCTGAACCAGCCGGCGATGTAGCGCTGTTCCGGGGGCCGCCGCCTAGTTGTCGCGGGCGGCGGCCAGGATCTTCGCGCGCAGCGATTCGGAGATGTGCTCGATATCATGGGCGGCGCGGGCGTGCTCCGCGATCTTGGCGAGCAGTTCCGCGTCCGTCTCCGCGTGCACCTTATATTCGCAGCCGGGCACGACCGACCCGCACTTCAGCTCTTTCGTCATCATGGCGACCCTCCGGCAAGATTTCTTGGGAACGTAGGGCGAAAACACCGGCATCGGCGCAAGGTTCCCGGGACTTGACCCGGCGGCGGCGCGCGGGGAGAGTTCGCGGCACATTCCAGCCGACGGACCCTTCATGACCGCTTCGCCTGCCCCCCGCCGCACCGGCCCGCTTGCCGGCCTGCGCGTCTTCGATCTCTCGCGCATCCTTGCCGGCCCGACCTGCACCCAGCTGCTGGGCGACCTGGGCGCCGACGTCATCAAGATCGAGCGGCCGGGCGCCGGCGACGACACGCGCAAATGGGGCCCGCCTTACCTCAGAGGCAAGGACGGCAAGGACACCGGCGAGAGCGCCTACTATCTCGCCTCCAACCGCAACAAGCGCTCGGTCGCCATCGACATCTCGAAGCCGGAAGGCCAAGCGCTGGCGAAACGGCTGATCGCCAAGTGCGACATCATGATCGAGAACTTCAAGGTCGGCGACATGGCGCGCTACGGGCTCGGCTACGCCGACCTCAAGGACGCGCTGCCGGCGCTGATCTATTGCTCCATCAGCGGCTTCGGCCAAACCGGCCCTTATGCGCCGCGCGCCGGCTACGACATGCTGGCCCAGGGCATCGGGGGCATGATGAGCGTGACCGGCGAGCCCGACCGCCCGCCGATGAAGGTGGGCGTCGGCATCGCCGACGTCATGTGCGGCATGTATGCGACCTCCGCGATCCTGGCGGCGCTGCATCACCGCGACAAGACGGGCGCCGGGCAGTACATCGATCTCTCGCTGCTCGATACCCAGGTGGCGTGGCTGGTGAATATCGGGCTCAACTACCTGACCTCCGGGCAGGTGCCGCAGCGCGTGGGCAACGAGCATCCGAACATCGTGCCCTACAACGTGCTGCCGAGCTCCGACGGCTTCATCATCCTGGCGGTCGGCAACGATGCGCAGTACCGGAAGTTCTGCGAGTTCGCCGGCGCGCCCGAGCTGGCGACGGACCCGCGCTTCGTCACCAACGAACTGCGGGTGAAGAACCGCCGCGCCCTCTACGA
>DATIXH010000088.1:0-9029 GCA_035518775.1 Candidatus Acidiferrum sp. | reverse complement strand
CTGCCGCACCGGAGTGAGTGGATCAGCCATGCAACAGATCGATCCCACCATCTTGTCGGGCCCCAACGCGCCCTTCATCGCCGAGCTCTACGCCCGCTACGTCGAGGATCCCGCGTCCGTCGACCCGAGCTGGCAGCGCTTCTTCGCCGAGCTGCAGGACGACGGCCGCGCCGTGCTTCAGGACCTGCGCGGCGCCAGCTGGGCGCCGCGGCGGCCGGTCGTCATCGTGAACGGCAACGGCGCGGCAGCCCCGGCCGCGCCCCGGGTCGCCCCGGGGCCCGCGAGCGTCGAGGCGATGAAGGCGGCGGCCAAGGATTCCATCCGCGCGCGCATGCTTATCCGGGCCTATCGCGTGCGCGGCCATCTCGAGGCCAGCCTCGACCCGCTCGAGTTGAAGCCGCGCGAGCGCCACCCGGAGCTCGATCCCAAGACCTACGGCTTCACCGACGCCGACATGGACCGGCCGATCTACATCGACTACCTGCTCGGCCATGAGACGGCGACCCTACGGCAGATCGTGCAGGCCGTGCGCGAGACCTACTGCGGCAACATCGGCGTCGAGTTCATGCATATCCAGGACCCCGCGCAGAAGGCCTGGATCCAGGAGCGCATCGAGGTCAGCCACAATCAGACCCGCTTCACCGATATGGGAAAGCGCACGATCCTGGAGCGGCTGACCGCCGCGGAGTTGTTCGAGCGCTTCCTCGACCGCAAATACACGGGCACCAAGCGCTTCGGCCTCGACGGCGGGGAGTCGCTGATCCCGGCGCTGGAGCAGATCCTGAAGCGCGGCAGCCAGCTCGGCCTGAACGAGGTGGTCGTCGGCATGGCCCATCGCGGCCGGCTGAACGTGCTCGCGAACTTCATGAACAAGCCCTATGCGGCCATCTTCTCGGAGTTCCAGGGCAATCCGGCCAACCCCGAGGACGTCCAGGGCTCGGCCGACGTGAAGTACCATCTGGGCACCTCGGCCGATCGCGAGTTCGACGGCAAGACCGTCCATCTCTCGCTGACCGCGAACCCGTCGCACCTCGAGGCCGTGAACACGGTCGTGCTCGGCAAGGTGCGCGCCAAGCAGATGCAGAAGAAGGACACGACCCGCGACCAGACCATGGCGCTGCTGCTGCATGGCGATGCGGCCTTCGCCGGCCAGGGCCTGGTGGCGGAGACGCTCGATCTGTCGGATCTGAGGGGCTACCGCGTCGGCGGCACGATCCATTTCATCATCAACAACCAGATCGGCTTCACCACCAACCCGGTGAATTCGCGCTCCGGCCCCTATTGCTCGGATGTCGCCCGCATCTGCCAGGCGCCGATCTTCCACGTGAACGGCGACGATCCCGAATCGGTGGTGCATGTGGCCCGCATCGCCATGGAGTTCCGCCAGCAGTTCAAGAAGGACGTCGTCATCGACATGTTCTGCTACCGGCGCTTCGGCCACAACGAGAGCGACGAACCCGCCTTCACGCAGCCGTTGATGTACAAGAGGATCGCCAAGCATCCGACGACGCGGACCATCTACAGCGATCGCCTGGTGCAGGAGGGCGTCATCAGCGCCGAGGAGGCCAAGCGCGTCGTCGACGACTTTCAGGCCCGGCTCGAGGGCGAGTTCGCGGCGGCGCCGGGCTACAAGCCGAACAAGGCCGACTGGCTCGAGGGTGCCTGGTCGGGCTTCGAGACCGCCTCCGGCGAAGATCGCCGCGGCGAGACCTCGCTTCCCATCCAGACGCTGAAGGAGATCGGCAAGGCGCTCGCCGGCGTGCCCAAGGATTTCAACGCCAATCGGAAGATCGTGCGGTTGCTGCAGAGCAAGCAGCAGATGTTCGAGTCGGGCGAAGGGATCGACTGGGCGACGGCGGAGGCCCTGGCCTTCGGCTCGCTGCTGATCGAGGGCCATCCGGTGCGGCTGTCCGGTCAGGACTCCGGCCGCGGCACCTTCTCGCAGCGCCATGCCGTGCTGGTCGATCAGGACACCGAGGCCCAGTATCTGCCGCTGAACAACATCCGGCCCGGCCAGGCGAATCTGGAAGTCGTCGACAGCCCGCTCTCGGAGGCGGGGGTGCTCGGGTTCGAGTACGGCTACAGCCTAGCCGACCCGCGCTCCCTCGTGATCTGGGAAGCCCAGTTCGGCGATTTCGCCAACGGTGCCCAGGTCATCATCGACCAGTTCATCAGCTCGGGCGAGAGCAAGTGGCTGCGGATGTCCGGGCTGGTGATGCTGCTGCCCCATGGCTACGAGGGGCAGGGCCCGGAGCATTCCTCGGCGCGCCTCGAGCGCTATCTGCAGCTCTGCGCCGACGACAACATGCAGGTGGTCAACTGCACGACGCCCTGGAACTACTTCCACGCGCTGCGCCGGCAGCTGCACCGGAATTTCCGCAAGCCACTCATCGTCATGACCCCGAAGTCGCTGCTGCGGCATAAGCTGTGCGTCGCGAAGCTCACGGATATGGGGCCGGGCACCACGTTCCATCGCGTGCTGCACGACGACGTGCCGATCGCCGACGACCGCGAGGTCAAGCGGGTCGTGCTCTGCTCCGGCAAGGTCTACTACGACCTGTTCGAGGAGCGGGAGAAGCGCGGTATCAAGGACATCTGCTTCCTGCGCCTCGAGCAGCTCTATCCGTTCCCCACCAAAGCGCTGACGACCGAGCTGAGCGCGCGACCCCAGGCCGAGGTCGTCTGGTGCCAGGAGGAGCCGCGCAACATGGGCAGCTGGACCTTCGTGCGCCCCGAGATCGAATCGGTGCTCGCCGACATCAAGCACAAGCAGAGACGCCTGCTCTATGTCGGCCGTCCCGCCGCAGCCTCGCCGGCCACCGGCCTGCTGCGCCGCCACAACAAGGAGCAGGCTTTCCTTGTCGACGAGGCCTTGGATCTCACCAAGCATTGAAACCGCCAGCCTGTCCATTTCGAGGTCGTCATGTCCGCAAACATCGTCGTTCCCGCCCTCGGCGAATCCGTCACCGAAGCGACGGTCGCAAAGTGGATGAAGAGCGTCGGTGACCCCATAAAGGTGGATGAACCACTGCTGGAGCTGGAGACCGACAAGGTGACGCTCGAGGTATTCGCGCCGGCCGCGGGCACGCTGAGCGAGATCCGCGTCGATGCCGGCGGCACGGTCGAGGTCGGCGCCGTCCTCGGCGTGATCGGCGATGGCGCCGCGGTCGCGGCCTCGAAGCCGGCGGCCAAGGAAGCGCCCAAGGCTCCCGCCAAGGAGGCGCCGAAGCCGGCCGTCGCGGCCGAGCCGCTGGCCCCGGCCGTGCGCAAGCTGATCGAAGAGAACAGTCTCGATCCCAAGCAGATCGCTGCCTCCGGCAAGGACGGCCGGCTGACCAAGGCCGACGTGCTGGCCTTCCTGGAGGCGCGCGGCAAGACCACGATCACGCCGGTCGCGCCGCCGGCCCCCGCCCTGGCGCTGACGCCCGCGGCAAGGACTCCCGAACCCGCCGCGCCGATTTCGCCACGCCCCGCGGGCGCACGCGAGGAGCGCGTGCGCATGACGCGGCTGCGCAAGCGCATCGCCGAGCGGCTGAAGCAGGCCCAGAACACGGCCGCCATGCTCACCACCTTCAACGAGGTGGACATGACGAACGTCATGGCGCTGCGCAACCTGCATAAGGACGCCTTCGAGAAGAAGCACGGCGTGAAGCTCGGCTTCATGTCGTTCTTCGTGAAGGCGGCGCTCGTCGCGCTGAAGGAGATCCCGGCCGTCAACGGCGAGATCGACGGCGAGGACATCGTCTACAAGAACCACTACGACATCGGCGTCGCCGTCGGCACCGAGCAGGGGCTGGTGGTGCCGGTCGTGCGCGACGCCGACCAGATGAGCTTCGCCGCCATCGAGGGCAAGATCACCGAGCTCGGCCGCAAGGCGCGCGACGGCAAGCTCACGATCGAGGAGCTGACCGGTGGCACCTTCACGATCTCCAACGGCGGCGTCTATGGCTCGCTGCTGTCGACCCCGATCCTGAACCCGCCGCAGTCCGGCATCCTCGGCATGCACAAGATCCAGCCTCGGCCGATGGCCGTCGGCGACAAGGTCGAGGTGCGGCCCATGATGTATCTCGCCCTCTCCTACGACCACCGCATCATCGACGGGCGCGAGGCCGTGACCTTCCTGGTGCGGGTCAAGGAATGCATCGAGGATCCCCAGCGCATCCTCCTGGATATGTGAGCGCGGTGCCGAAGCAGCGAGCGAAGCGCCGGAAGGCGCCGGCAAGGAAGCCGCGCGCCGTCCCGCACTACGGCCAGACCACGGACTTCACCTGCGGCCCCTCGTCCCTGATCATGGCGATGCGGGCCTTCAGGCCGGCGGTGAAGGCGGATCGGGCGCTCGAACTGCAGCTCTGGCGCGAGGCCAACACCATCTTCATGGGCCCCTCGGGCGGCCATGGCGGCTGCGGCGCACTTGGATTGGCACTGGCGGCGCATCGCCGCGGCTTCAGCACCGAGGTGCATCTGAACCACCGCGGCGTGCTGCTGGGCGACCGCGCTGAATCGAAAGAGCGCGCCGAAATCATGCGCGTGCTGCAGGAGCGCGACCTGAAGGAGGCACGCGCGGCCGGGATTCCCGTGCACTATGACAGCCTTGAGATCGACGACTTTGCCGCCGCCCTCGGCGCCGGCGCGCTGCCGATCGTGCTCAACAACATGGAATTCCTGCACAACGATCCGACGGCGCACTGGTTCGTGGTAACGGCGGTCGACGCGGACAATGTTTACGTCAACGACCCCTGGGTGGATCGCGCGAAGGGCAAGCGACCCGGCGACATGACCGGTGTACCGATACCGCGCGCTGACTTCGGCGGCGTCACTAGCTATGGAAAGAAACGCGAGCGGGCGACGGTATTGGTGCGGCGTCACGCGGCTCGCTAGCTCCAGATTGACCTCTTCTTCAACGGGATAGAACCATGGCGGATACGCAATTCGACCTCGTCGTCATCGGCGGCGGACCCGGCGGCTATGTGTGCGCGATTCGCGCGGCGCAGCTCGGCCTCAAGACGGCCTGCGTGGAGAAGCGCGGTGCGCTCGGCGGCACCTGCCTCAATGTCGGCTGCATCCCCTCGAAGGCGCTGCTGCAGTCGTCGCACCTCTACGAGGAGGCGGCGCACGGGCTGGCGGCCCACGGCGTGAAGGTCGACGGCGCCGTTCTCGACCTGCCGACCATGATGAGCCGCAAGGATAAGGTCGTCACCGACCTCACCAAGGGCGTCGAGTTCCTGTTCAACAAGAACAAGGTCGCCTACATCAAGGGCGCGGCCCGCCTGCTCGGCGCCAACAAGATCTCCGTCGCCGCCAACGGCGCCGCCGGCCAGACGATCGAGGCCAAGAACATCGTCATCGCCACGGGCTCCGACGTCATGCCGCTGCCGGGCGTCGAAATCGACGAGCAGCAGATCGTCACCTCCACCGGCGCGCTGGCGCTGGCGAAGGTGCCGGGCCATCTGGTGGTGGTCGGCGGCGGCTATATCGGACTCGAGATGGGCTCGGTGTGGCGGCGCCTCGGCGCCAAGGTCACGGTCGTCGAGTTCCTCGATCGCATCGTGCCGGGCATGGATGGCGAAATCGCCAAGCAGTTCCAGCGCATCCTGACCCGGCAGGGCATGACCTTCCGCCTCGGCACGAAGGTGACGGCGGCCAAGAAGGCCAAGGCCGGCGTGACCCTGACCCTGGAGCCGGCCGCTGGCGGCAAGGGCGAGACGCTCGAAGCCGACGTCGTGCTCGTGGCGATCGGCCGCCGGCCCTACACCAACGGCCTGGGGCTGGAGACGGCCGGCGTCGCCATAGACAACAAGGGCCGGATTACCACCGACGGCCATTTCCGTACCAGCGTGCCCGGCATCTACGCCATCGGCGACGTCATCGCCGGCCCGATGCTGGCCCATAAGGCCGAGGAGGAGGGCGTGGCGGCAGCGGAGATCCTGGCCGGACAGGCCGGCCATGTGAACTACGAGACCGTGCCCGGCATCGTCTACACCTGGCCGGAGGTGGCGACGGTCGGCAAGAGCGAGGAGGAGCTGAAATCCGCGGGCGTCGCCTACAAGGTCGGCAAGTTCCCGTTCACGGCCAACAGCCGCGCCCGCTGCAATACCGACACCGACGGTTTCGTCAAGATCCTGGCCGACGCCAAGACCGACCGCGTGCTCGGCGCCCACATTCTCGGGCCAGACGCCGGCGCGCTCATCCATGAATGCGTGATGGCGATGGAGTTCGGGGCGTCTGCCGAAGACGTCGCGCGCGCCTTCCACGGCCATCCCACGCTGAACGAAGCAGTGAAAGAGGCGGCCCTCGGCGTCGCCGGGCGCGCGATCCACATCTGAAGTCTCACTCTCGCCGTCTCCAACGCGATCATTGTAGGGGCGCGCTGCGCGCGCCCGTCGTGCCGTCGCTGGAGTTTCAGTGCGAGAGATTGCGCTGTCCAGCGGCGCGCGCAGCCCGCTTCTACAGGACTATGCGGCTGTCTCCACGATCTCGAGCATCCGCTCGAAGGCGGGCCGCGCATCGGCGCCGGCGATCATGACGATCCTGGCTTGCGGCTCGCGAATCTCGGAGAAACCGTCGGCGCCCTTCATGTCCGCATCGAGGAAGGCGATATCGAAATCGCCCCGGCCCGCGCGCTCGAGCGCCTGCCGGCCGTCGGCGACGACTTCCGTTTCGTAGCCATAGGCCACGAAGAGATCGGCGACGCCCTGCGCCCAGGCGCGGTCGGCATCAGCGATCAGAACGAAGGGGCTCTTCTTCATTTCCCGTCTCGGCGGACAATCGGACGGGGATATGGTTAGCAGCGCGACCCTAAGGTCGACCTAGTAAAAATGGTAAAGGCCGGCTGAAGAGCCGGCCTTTGACCGAAAATCTGGAGCGCGGGTAGCGGCGGTTAGTGCACGGTCTCCGCGAGCTTCAGCATGGCCTCCGCATCGAAGGGCTTGCTCAGCAGGGCCACGGCGCCGTTCTCCAGCGCCTTGTTGACGATCGGCTCCTTGAAGCCGGTCATCAGCACGATCCGCGCGGTCGGCTTCATCTTGCGAATCTCGAAGAAGCTGTCGACGCCGTTCATAACCGGCATGCGCACGTCCATGAAGGTGATGCCGTAATCCTTTTCCCGGAAGCGCTCGACGGCTTCCCGACCGTTATTCGCGACCTCCACCTGGTATCCATTGGCCGCCAGCAGGTCGGCGAGGCTCTCGGCGAGATCCTGGTCGTCATCGACAATCATCACATCGACGCGTTTCATGATCTAAAGTCCTTTCGCTGCGTGGCGTTCGCCACGGGCGCATGTTCACGCATTAACGTTAAGAAGCGGTAAAGCGGTTCCCACGTCGCCGCCGTCTTTCACTTCCGCAGAACCCTGTACGCCTTGGAATCCCATAGTTTCCCGATCGTTAACCGGCTTCGGCCGCGGCCACGACCAGCACGTCCATGATGAGGTTCGTGGCGGCCTGGAGGAGCACCACTCGGTCGTCGACCAGCACCAGCTGATAGCCCGCCGGCTGCGGCGGCAGCTGCACGAGCAGGTCGTGCGGCAGCGCCCGCTTCTGCAAGCCCGGCGGCAGCGTGCCGTTACGCGCCAGCTGCTTCGCCAGGCCGGGGGGCAGCGTGCCCTTCTTCGCCAGCCCGGGCGGCAGATTGCCGTGCTTGTTCTTCCCTTTACCCTTGCCGTTGCCGGCCGATTCGCTTTCGACCCAGGTGACGTACTGGCGCTGGTAGTAGTCGCCGATGATGCGCTTCTCGACCGTGCTGAGAACGATGGTCGCCACTTGCGCCGCTGACAGGTCGTCCGCGCGCGCCGGCGGCGCGGCAGTCGCCACGACAGCAATCATCGCTGCTCCGAACAACCTGTTCATCGCACGGCCTCTCGAACGTTCGACCCACCCGGTCCACGTCGTCTGTCATAAGACACCGGCAACCGTAAAGGACCGTTTAAATCCAATGGTTAATCAGAGGTCGGCGGCCGCGATGTGCATGAATTTCAAGTCGGTATAGAACGTCCCGCCGAGCCTCTCATAGAACGCGGCGGCGAGCTTGTTGGGCGTGAACACCGACCAGAAGAGGGCCCGGCCGCCCTTGGCCCGGCAGCGGGACGCCGCCTCGCTCATGAGGGCGCGGCCGACGCCGCCGCGGCGGGCCTCCGGATCGACCCAGAGATCGACGATATGGAGGAAACGCATCGCCTGATCGGAGTCGTAGCCGAAGTGATAGAGCAAATAGCCGACCGCTGCGCCGTCGCGCTCGGCGATGATGCCGGTGAAGGCCGGATCAGGCCCGAAGCCGTCGCGCAGAAAGGCTTCGACCCCGAAGTTCTGCTCGTCGGTGTCGCCGAGCTCCCGCAGGTAGCGCGCGAAGTCGGACCACATGCGCACGACCGCCTCGGCGTCGACCGCGGTGATGGTGCGGATGTGGAGGTCGGCCATGGCGGATCGGCGGTCAGCGCGCGCCGCGGGCGCGCGGATGCGCCCGGTCGTAGACCGCGAGCAGGGCGGCGCTGTCGACCTCGGTGTAGCGCTGTGTCGTCGACAGCGAGGCATGGCCGAGCAGCTCCTGGATCGCGCGCAGGTCGGCGCCGCCGGCGAGCAGGTGGGTGGCGAAGCTGTGGCGCAGCGCGTGTGGCGTCGCCGTATCGGGCAGGCCCAGCCGCGCGCGCAGATGCTCAAGGCGCAGTTGGACGAGGCGCGGGCTGAGCCGGCCGCCGCGAGCGCCGCGGAACAGCGGCGCGTCGCCGTCGCCCCCGAACGGGCAGGCGGCGAGATAGTCCTCGACGGCCGCGGCGACGCCCGGCAGCACCGGCACGGCGCGCTGCTTGCGGCCCTTGCCCGTGACCACGAGGCTCGCGGTCTCGTCGCCGCGGGCGCGCGGCGCCTCGCGGCGGTTCAGCGCGAGCGCCTCGCCCAGACGCAGCCCGCAGCCATAGAGCAGCGCCAGGATGGCGGTGTCGCGCTTGGCGATCCAGGGCGCGCCGTCGGCCTCCGCGGCGGCGGCGACCGCTTCAGTGGCTTCGCCGGCGGTCAACGCTTTGGGCACGGCGCGCGGCA
>DATIXH010000087.1:0-15922 GCA_035518775.1 Candidatus Acidiferrum sp. | reverse complement strand
CACAACGTCGTCCCTCTCGCCAAGCGCGGCTGACGTCCGCGCGCCTGTCATTTTACGTGAGCTTGCGGACGAGTCATGGTGACGCCGCTCAAAGTTGGCATTGCCGGGCTCGGCACCGTCGGCGGCGGTACGCTCGAGCTGTTGCGCCGGCACGCCACCGCGCTCGCCGAGCGCTGCGGCCGCGCGCTGGAGCCGGTGGCCGTCAGCGCCCGCGACCGCCAGCGGCAGCGCTCGGTCGATCTCGCCGGCTTGCGCTGGCACGACGATCCGCTGGCGCTCGCCAGCGACCCGGCCGTGGACGTCGTGGTCGAGCTGATCGGCGGTGCCGACGGCGTCGCCCGCCGCCTGGTCGAGGCGGCGCTCGCCGCCGGCAAGCCGGTGGTCACCGCCAACAAGGCGCTGCTGGCGCTGCACGGGACCGCGCTGGCGCGGCTCGCCGAGCAGTCCGACACCACGGTGGCCTACGAGGCGGCGGTGGCCGGCGGCATCCCGATCATCAAGTCGCTGCGCGAAGGCTTGGCCGCCAACCGCATCGAGCGGATCTACGGCATCCTCAACGGCACCTGCAACTACATCCTGACGACGATGCGCGAGAGCGGCCGCGAGTTCGCCGAGGTGCTGGCCGACGCCCAGCGCCTGGGCTATGCCGAGGCCGATCCCGCCTTCGACGTCGACGGCATCGACGCCGCCCACAAGCTCGCCATCCTGACCAGCGTCGCCTTCGGCTGCGAGGTCGATTTCGCCGGCGTCCATATCGAGGGCATCCGCCACGTCTCGGCCACCGACATCGCCTATGCCGAGGAGCTCGGCTTTCGCATCAAGCTGCTCGGCATCGCCCGGCCCACCGATTTCGGCATCGAGCAGCGGGTGCATGCCTGCATGGTGCCGCTGGCGGCGCCGATCGCGCATGTCGAGGGCGTCTTCAACGCGGTGGTGACCGAGGGTGACTTCGTCGGCCAGAACGTCGCGGAGGGGCGCGGGGCGGGGGCCGGACCGACGGCCTCGGCCGTGGTCGCCGACCTCATCGACATCGCGCGCGGGCGGACGTTGCCGACCTTCTCCGTCCCGGCCGCGCAGCTGAAGCGGCTGCCGCCCTCGCCCATGGAGAAGCACCGCGGCGCCTACTACGTGCGGCTGATGGTGGTGGACCGGCCGGGCGTCATCGCCGACGTGACGGCGGCGCTGCGCGACGAGCGGGTGTCGCTGGAATCGATGCTGCAGCGCGGCCGCGCCCCCGACGAGGCGGTGCCGGTGGTGCTGACCACGCACGAGACCGAGGAAGCCTCGATGCGACGCGCGCTCGCCCGCATCGCCGGCCTGAACACCGTGGTCGAGCCGCCGCACATGATTCGCATCGAGACGCTGTGAGCGGGGCCGCCTACAGGGCGGCGTAGACGATCCGGTCGCGGTCCTGCGGATTCCAGGCGAAGTTGAGCGTCTTATTCCTGCTGCCGACGCCGCCCAGGCGCCCCCAGTAGGCGGGAGGGTAGCGGTCGCGGGCCAGCTCTCCCCGCACGACCACGACGACGTGGCCATGCTCGGCGGGCGCCGCCTGATCGCTGCCGCGCATCCCCGCGATCACGAAGCGACCGTCGGCCGCGGCCCTCTCCGCCTGGATGCCGTCCGCCAGGCGCAGCCAGGGCGGTTGCGAGATCTCCGCGACGATGTCGTTGGCCAGACCACGAAGCTGAATCTGCAGGCGGGCGGCCACCGCCTTCACGAACCCGCTGCAGTCATCCTTGTGGGCTTCCCACTCGGCTTCACACGCCCTGACGATGTCTTCTGCGCTAAGGGGCATGGCATGCTCCCGTTGTCGAGGTAAGCTCGAGACGCTCACCGCCGCCGTTGGAACAGCGGCAACATGCCCTCTATCGCCCGAAATCGGGGTGCGGCGCTGTGATGCAGATCACGGCACAGCTCATCATCGCGCTGCGTCATGGGGGCCGATAGTTGGGGGCCGGCGGCGCTTGTCCGGCTCGGCGAGATCGGCCGGCGGCGGCAAGTGCTCGATGATGTCGTCGGTGTCCGCCAGGAGCAGCCGCGCCGCCCGCCGCGCGGCCTGCGGGCGACGCCGGCGGATCGCCTTCTCGATGTTTTCGTGGAGCGACTGAGCGTGGCGCAGCGTTCCGACGGAGCGCGTCACGTAGTCGAAGACGTTGGCGAGGGCGGACTCGATGAGGAACCCGAACGGCACGAGGAACTCGTTGCCCGCCGCACTCAGGATGCCCAGGTGGAAGCGGACGTCGGCCCCGATGCGGCTTTCGAGGGTCGTCGCCGTGCCCATGTCGCGGCAGGCCTCGGATATCGCCGCCATCTGCTCGGCGCTGCGGTGGGCGGCCGCGAGGGCCGCCGCTTCCGGCTCGAAGATGCGCCGCATCTCCTGCACCGACTTGAGGAAGCGGGCGCGGTCGGGCGTCGCCATGTACCAGGAGAGAACGTCGCGATCGAGGAGGTTCCAGCGCTCGCGCGGCTCGACGCGCGTGCCGACCTTGGGCCGCGAGTTCAGCAGCCCTTTCGCCTTCAGCATCTTGATGGCTTCGCGCACGGCCGACCGGCTCATGCGCAGCCGCTTGCACCACTCGGCCTCGTTCGGGAGCAGGACGCCGGGCGCGAAATCGCCGCGCAGGATGCGCGAGCCGATCTCCTCGGCCGCGCTCGAATGGCGGCTCTTGCCGGTGCGCTTCTTCCTGCCGATGGGCACGCCTCTCTCCCCCTCAGTCCTCAGTCTCGCGCAATCCCCGCACGCAGTGAAGCATGACGGCGACGAGGATGCAGCTGCCGATGAAGGTGCCCTGCCAGAACGTGCTGATGCCGAGCAGCGTCAGGCTGTTGCGGATCACCTCGATGAGCGCGGCGCCGACGATGCCGCCGATCGCCGTGCCGCTGCCGCCCATGAGGTTGGCGCCGCCGATCACGGTCGCGGCGATCACGCGCAGCTCCGCGCCTTCGCCCAGATTCTGCGTCACGCCGCCGAGCCAGCCCGCCATCAGGACGCCGGCAATGCCGGCGATGACCGCGGAAAAGACGTAGACGCTGATCTTGATCCGGCGCACGGGCACGCCGGTCAGGCGGGCGGCCTTCTCGTTGCCGCCGACCGCGAAGACGTGGCACCCCCACCGGGTCCAGCGCAGCAGGAAGCCGGTCAGGGCCGCGAGCAGCACCAGCGCGATCACCGGATTCGGCACATTGACGGCGTAGTCGCCGAGCGACAGCTGGTAGGAGCCGCCGCCGAGCCTGAGCAGCTTGTCGCCGTCCGGCCCGAACTGGAAGACCATCTTGTTGTTCGACGCCACCTGGCCCAGGCTGCGCGCGATGACGAGCATGCCGAGCGTCACGACGAAGGGCGGCATGCGGACGTAGGCGATGAGAAGGCCGTTGAAGAGGCCGACGGCCAGCGCCGCGGCCAGGGCCCCGCCGATGCCCGCCCAGATCGAATAGCCGGCGTTCATGGTGATGCCGAGGATCACCGCCGACAGCCCCATGACCGAGCCGACGGAGAGATCGATGCCGCCGGTGATGATCACGGTCGTCACGCCGAGTGCGGCGATGGCGATGAACGAGAAGTTCCGGGTGACGTTGAAGATGTTCTGCCTGGTCGCGAAGGTGTCGGTGACCATGCTGAGCACGAGGCAGGCGACGACGGCGGCGATGAACACCCAGAAGGTCTGGCGCGAGAGCAGCCAGCTCACGGGGCTGTAGGTCTGCCGGTTGATGGTCTCGTCGAGCGTCGTCGCCATCTTACTCGTCTCCTCTGGCGCGCATCGCGTGCGTCATGCCGTTTCGATCGCTCCCGTGATCAGGCCGGTCACCTCTTCGGGCGAGGACGCGGCGACCGGCTTGTCCGCCACCTTGCGGCCGCGCCGGAGCACGACGATGCGGTCGGCGACGGCAAACACGTCGGGCATGCGGTGGCTGATCAGGACGACCGTCAGGCCATGGTCGCGCAGGTTGCGGATGAGGTTCAGAACCTCCGCGACCTGGCGAACGGAGATCGCCGCCGTCGGCTCGTCCATCAGCACGATCTTGGGGTCGGAGAGGCGCGTGCGCGCGATCGCCACCGCCTGGCGCTGGCCGCCGGACATCTGCCGCACGAGATCGCGCGGCCGGGTCTCCGATTTCAGCTCGGCGAACAGCTCGCCGGCGCGCCGGTACATGGCGGCGTAGTCGATGACGCGGAACGGCCAGATGCCGCGGCGCAGCTCCCGGCTCAGGAATACGTTCACGCCCGCCGTGAGGTTGTCGCACAGCGCCAGGTCCTGGTAGACGATCTCGATGCCGTGGCGCCGGGCGTCGACCGGCTTGTGAAAGACGACTTCTGCGCCGTCCATGAGCAGCTTGCCGTGGGTCGGCCGGAAGTTGCCGGCGATCACCTTCACGAGCGTCGACTTGCCGGCCCCGTTGTCGCCCATGAGGCCGATCGTCTGGCCGGCGTCGAGCGACAGGGAGACGTCGTCGAGCGCATGGATGGCGCCGAAATGCTTGGAGATGTTGACGAGCTCCAGAACCGCCATCCCGACCTTTCCCCCCAATCGGGACCCGAACCCGGGCCGCGGCGGCTCCGATGCCGCGGCATTCCTGTTTCAGGCCGATCGTTGAACCGTTGCCGTCATTAGAGCATGGGTTGAGGCGCCGTCAATTATCGGATGATTGTCCAACGCCGCACCTATTTATCTGACAAATCATCTTGACTCGATTCTGCGATGGGCCTTAGCCTTTCGGGCATCAGGATCGATGCAACGCGGGACCCGCCCGGCCTCGAGGGTGGTCTGAAACCGGTTGTACGCAGAGGCGGGCGCCCCGTCGCCGGCCGAAACATGGGAGGACATGATGAGGATGAAATTCGCATTGGGCGTGCTTGCGGCGGCAGCGCTGACGGTCGCCGCCGGGACCGCGTCGGCGGAGGACAAGGTCCTGGCCATCGTGGTGAAGGGACTCGACAACCCGTTCTTCGAGCAGATCCATCTCGGCTGCGAGAAGGCCAACAAGGAGCTGGCGGGCAGCGGCTATACCTGCCTCTATACCGGCCCGGCATCGAGCGCGGACGAGGCCGGCGAGGTGCAGATCGTGGACGACCTGCTGACGAAGGGTGTCGCCGCGATCGCGATCTCGCCCTCGAACGCGCCGCTGATGGCGAACCTGCTGAAGCAGCGGGCGCCGCAGATCCCGATCATGACGATCGACGCCGATCTCGGCAAAGACGACGCCGCCCTGCGCAAGACCTATCTCGGCACCGACAACTACCTGATGGGCGTCAAGTTCGCGCAGTACCTCCAGAAGTACAAGCCGAACGGCGGCAAGATCTGCCTGCAGCTCGGCAACGTCGCGGCCGACAATATCAATGCCCGCGCGGCCGGCACGCGCGACACACTGTCCGGCGCCAAGGGCACGGAGCGGCTGACCGGCCAGGGCGGCTGGACGGAGATCGACGGTTGCCCGGTCTACACCAACGACCAGGCGGACCTGGCCAACCAGCAGATGGCCGACACCTTCACGGCGCATCCGGACCTCGACGCCTTCGTCCTCGAGGGCGGCTGGGCGCAGTTCGCGCCCCAGGCCTATGCGCAGGTGACCGACCAGGTCATGGACAAGCTGAAGGCCGGCAAGCTCGTGATCGTGGCCGGCGATACGCTGCCGCCGCAGATCGAGGCCCTGAAGGCCGGACGCAGCCACGTCCAGGTCGGCCAGCGGCCGTTCGAGATGGGCTACAAGGCTCCGTTCGTCATGCGCGACCTCGTGGAGGGGAAGGCCGTCGATCCCGTGCTCTACACGGGCCTCGACGAGTGCACGCAGGAGAACGTGGCGAACTGCCTGGCTAAGTGAGCGCAGTACCTGCTGCGTGAAACTCCAGAAGGGGCCGCAGGGCCCCTTCACTTTTTCGGGATGGGACCGGAACTGCGGGCGCCACGACGGCTGGCCGACACAGGCAACGGGCGGGTATGATGCCGCCATTGACAGCAGAGGACCGTGTCGATGGCGAAGCCGATGACGATGGATCGCAACCTGGCGCTCGAGGTCGTGCGCGTCACCGAGGCGGCGGCACTCTCCGCCTCGATGCTGATGGGGCGCGGCGACGAGAAGGCCGCCGACCAGGCGGCCGTGGACGCCATGCGCCGGGCGCTCAACGGCCTGGCCATCGAGGGCACCGTGGTCATCGGGGAGGGCGAGCGGGACGAGGCGCCGATGCTGTTCATCGGCGAGAAGGTCGGCTCGGGCGGCCCGAAGGTGGACATCGCGCTCGACCCGCTGGAGGGCACGACGATCACCGCCAAGGGCGGCCACAACGCGCTCGCCGTCGTGGCGATGGCGGCCGAGGGCGGCTTCCTCAACGCGCCCGACGTCTACATGGACAAGATCGCCGTCGGCGTCGGGCTGCCCGACGGCGTGGTCGACCTGGACCAGAAGCCCGAGCAGAACCTGCGCGAGCTGGCCAAGGCCAGGAAGGTCGAGGTCTCCGACATCGTCGCCTGCATCCTCGATCGCCCGCGCCATGCCGAGCTGATCGCGCGCGTGCGCGCCGCCGGCGCCCGCATCATGCTGATCTCCGACGGCGACGTCAGCGGCGTGATCGCGACCTCGCAGCCCGACAGCGGCGTCGACATCTATCTCGGCAGCGGCGGCGCCCCCGAGGGCGTGCTGGCGGCCGCGGCGCTGCGCTGCATCGGCGGCCAGATGCAGGGCCGGCTGCTGTTCCGCAACGACGAGGAGCGCGCGCGCGCCAAGAAATGGGGCGTCACCGACCTCAACCGCAAGTACGGCATGCTCGATATGGCCAAGGGCGACGTGATGTTCGCGGCCACGGGCGTGACCGACGGCGCGATGCTGCGGGGCGTGCGGCGCTCCAGGGCCGGCGCCACCACCCACTCGATCATCATGCGCTCGAAGACCGGGACGGTCCGCGTCATCGAGGCGCACCACAACTTCGAGCGGAAGGTCTGGGTGAATGGCTGACACGAGATGATCGCCAGACGGAGCGTGCCCGTCGCCGATTGCATCTCGCACCAGACCTGCTATGGAGCGGCAAATGCCCATCGTGCGACGTGACTACAGCCTGACCGGGCAGGACGGACGGCTGGCCGTGGAGAAGGGGCTGGCCGGCGCCGAGTGGTATCGCTCCGCGATCCCGCGCAAGCGCCTGAAGGAGCTCATGCAGCGCAGGGACGGGCCGGCGATCCGCGACACGCTCCTGTGGTTCGTCGCGCTGGGCGCGACCGGCGGCCTGGCCTGGCACTTCTGGGGCAGCTGGTGGGCGGTGCCGTTTTTCGCCGCCTACGGCGTGCTCTATGGCTCGGCGTCGGACTCACGCTGGCACGAATGCGGCCACGGCACCGCCTTCCGCACCCGCTGGATGAATGACGCCGTCTATCAGCTGGCCTGCTTCATGGTGCTGCGCGAGCCCACGGTCTGGCGCTGGAGCCACACGCGCCATCACACCGATACGCTCATCGTCGGCCGCGATCCCGAGATCGCTGCGCAGCGGCCGCCGAACATCGTCGGCCTCCTCCTCAATCTGTTCGCAATCAAGTCAGGTCTCGCCACCCTGAAGAAGGTGCTGCTGCACACTACCGGACGGCTGGAGGCCGAGGAGGCGACCTACATCCCGGAGGCGGAGCGCGGCAGGGTCTACCGCGTGGCGCGCGTCTGGGTTCTCGTCTATGCGGCCGTCATCGCCGCCTGCGTCTATTGGGGCACGCTGCTGCCGGCGATGCTCGTCGGCTTGCCCAGCTTCTACGGCGCATGGCTGCTGCTCGTCTTCGGCCTGACGCAGCATGCGGGTTTGGCCGAGGACGTGCTCGATCACCGTTTGAACTGCCGCACCGTGTACATGAACCCTTTGTTCCGGTTCCTCTATTTGAACATGAACTACCATGTCGAGCACCACATGTTCCCGATGGTGCCGTACCACGCGCTACCGGCGCTCCACGCCGACATGAAGGCCGACACGCCGCCGCCCTATCCCGGCGTGTGTGCGGCCTATCGCGAGATCATTCCCGCCCTGCTGCGGCAGGCGAAGGATCCGAACTGGTTCGTGCAGCGCAACCTGCCCGCGGATGCCAAGCCGTTCGTCGCGCGGGCCAGTGCCGTGCCCGCCGAATGACCCGGCCGGCTTCAGCGGCGCGCTGACGTCACCGTAATCGATCGGAGATCGGAATGAGCCAGTGGATCCAGGCCTGCAGAGCGGACGCGATCGATCCGGAAGACGTCATGCGCTTCGACCATGGCGGGCGGACGTTCGCGATCTATCGGTCGGCTGACGACTCCTACTACGCCACCGACGGTCTCTGCACCCACGAGCAGGTCCATCTGGCCGAAGGTTTCATCATGGATGGCATTATCGAGTGCCCGATGCACAACGGCCGGTTCGACTACCGGACCGGCGAAGCAAAGGGCGCGCCGGTCTGCGTCGACCTGAAGACCTACCCGGTCAAGGTGGAGGCCGGAATGGTGTTCATCGATCTCGGCTGAGCGATCGGGCGCGGCCTTTGCCGGCAGCGCCGATGATGTGATACTCGCGGCGATTCGTGCGAGGGTGGAGCCGCGTGACGGGTTCGGCGTTGCAGCCTGCAGAGCGTGCGTTCCTGGGCGTCGAGCGCTCGTTCGGCGGGCGGCGGTGGCATCAGCGTCACGGCGATGATCGTGAGGGCCTGGCCATCGCACAACGCTTCGGGGTACCCGAGCTCGTGGGACGTCTGCTCGCGGCGCGTCATGTGACGATCGACGGCGCGGCTGCGTTCCTCAATCCGACGCTGCGCGAGCTTCTGCCCGACCCGTCGCGGTTCCGCGACATGGATCGCGCCGTGGAACGCCTCGTCGAGGCGATCGGACGCAACGAGAAGATCGCCGTGTTCGGCGACTATGACGTGGACGGGGCGACTTCGGCGGCCCTGCTGCATCGCTTCTTCGCCGCCATCGGAATCGCCGTGCGGCTCTACATCCCCGATCGCCTGACCGAGGGCTACGGACCCAACGCACCGGCGTTGCTGCGATTGCGGGAGGAGGGCGTCGCCGTGGTCATCACTGTCGATTGCGGCACACTCGCCTTCTCGGCGCTGGCGGCGGCAGAGGCGGCCGGCCTGGCGGTGATCGTGCTCGATCACCACGTCGCGGAGCCGCAGTTGCCGGCGGCGGCGGCCGTCGTCAACCCCAACCGGCTCGACGAGACGGCGGGTCACGGCCAGCTGGCGGCCGTTGGCGTGACCTTTCTGCTCGCGGTCGGTCTCAACCGCGCCCTGCGGGCGCGCGGATGGTACGCCGGCGGCAGGGCCGAGCCCGATCTGCGGCAATGGCTGGACCTGGTGGCGCTCGGGACGGTCTGCGACGTCGTGCCGCTCAGCGCCCTCAACCGCGCGCTGGTGGGGCAGGGCCTCAAGATCATGGCGCGGCGCCGCAACGTCGGCCTCGCGGCCTTGGCGGATGTGGCCGGTGTCAAGGAGCCTCCCGGCGCCTATCACGTGGGCTTCGTGCTGGGGCCGCGGATCAACGCCGGCGGGCGCATCGGGGCGGCGGACCTCGGCGTCCGCCTGCTGACGACCGATGATCCGACCGAGGCCGCTGCCTTGGCGGGCCGGCTCGATACCCTCAATGCCGAGCGCCGCGTGCTGGAGCAGGGCGTGCTCGAAGCCGCCATCGCACAGGTCGAAGGCCAGCGCACGCCGGATCGGGCGCTGGTGTTCGCGCGTGGAGAAGGCTGGCACCCCGGCGTCATCGGCATCGTTGCCGCGCGTCTGAAGGAGCGCTACGGCCGGCCGGCCTGCGTGGTCGCGACCGCAAATGGAATCGGCAAGGGCTCCGGCCGCTCAGTCAACGGCCTCGACCTGGGCAGCGCCGTCATCGCCGCGCTTCAGGCCGGGCTGCTCATCAACGGCGGTGGCCACAGAATGGCCGCCGGCTTCACCGTGGCGTCCGAACGGGTGGCGGACCTTGCCGCGTTTCTAGAGGAGCGGCTGGCGGTCGTGGCCGGCGGCGCGATCGTGCCGCAGCTGGAGATCGATGGCGCCATCACCGGCGCAGCGGCGACGCCGGAGCTGGCGCAGGTGGTTGGACGCATGGCGCCGTTCGGCAGCGGCAATCCAGAGCCGCGGTTCGCCGTGACCGACCTGCGGGTCGTGCGCGGCGAGGTGGTCGGCGAGGGACATGTGCGCCTGCTGCTCGCCGGCAACGATGGCGCGCGCCTGAAGGCGATCGTGTTCCGCGCCGCCGACGGCGCGCTCGGCCAAGCCCTGCTGGGTGGTAGCGGGGCGCCGCTCCACCTTGCCGGAAACCTGCGCGTCGATAGTTGGCAGGATCGGGAAGGCGTGCAGCTGATCGTCGATGACGGCGCCCCGGCGCAGCTCTAGACGCGCTTAGTGCTCGCCACCGCAGCCGCCGCCATGCCCGTGCCCGCCATGGCCGTGATCGTGGCCATGCCCATGATGGCCATGATCGTGGCCGCCGTCATCGCCGCCGTCGTCACCACCGCCCGAGCCACCGTCGTCACCACCGCCCGAGCCATCGTCGTCGCCGCCGCTCGAGCCGCCGTCGTCGCCGCCGCCTGAGCCGTCATCGTCACCGCCGCCCGAGCCGCCATCGTCACCCCCCGATCCACCGCCGCCGCCGTCATTGCCACCATCGCCGTCCCCTGAGCCGCCGCTGCCTCCGCCGCCGCTGCCACCGCCTCCAGCTCCCCCGCCACCCGACCCGCCATTGGAGTTGCCGCCGCTATGGCTGTTGTCGGCAACTTGGGCGGGACCGGCGGCGGGCTGCGCGTCGAGCGTGCACAGGCCCTGATCGACGGCGGCCATGAGCGCGTCCATCGACAGCTTCTGGCAATCATCCGCGGTCATTGCGGCTGCATTTGTTGCCTGCAGGACCATGATCGTGCAGGCGGCAGCGACCGCCGTCCGAACCCAGGTCGTCAGGCGCGGACCCGTCTCTTCATTACGCATGGACTTCCTCACTCCTTGCGCCCCGCCATGACGGCGGCGGCTTGTTGAACCAGGCAACCGTGCAAGGGAGGAGGGACAGCAGGCGCGCGGCGGGAAGCCCGCCGCGCGCACCGCTTGACGCCCCGGCGCGCACGCCGGGCCTCGATATCTCCACCACTCACGCGGTCTTCATTATTATTTGCGGGGTTTGTAATATATTCGACGATAACTGTCGACGAATTTGTATGGTTATTGAGATGTATTTATCTAATTCTGTTGGTTTATTTTGATGGTTAAGGGCGAAGAAGGATGCAAGAAACAGGAACCCCCTTCGCCTGCACCGGCAACGCTGCGCAGGGCCGAAGGGGGCTTCGATTGTGCTGGATGTCAGCGCGCGGCGATGACGGCGATCTCGACCAGATATTGCGTACCCGCGAGCTTGGCCTCGACAGTGGCGCGGGCGGGCATGGCGTCCTTGACGACCCAAGCGTCCCAGGCCTCGTTCATTTCGTCGAAGGTGCGGATATCCGTGAGCCAGACGTTGGCCATCAGCAGCTTGGACTTGTTGGTGCCGGCGGCCTTCAGGAGCTTGTCGATCTCCTTGAGGATCTGTTGGGTCTGGTTCTTGACCGACGGCACGGTCTTTGGCGCCACCTGGCCTGCCACATAAACGGTATCGCCATGGATGACGGTCTGGCAGAACCGGCGGCCCGGCGCCAAGCGTGTGATTTGAGCCATTGTTCCCCCTCTTGGGCATTGTTGTTGATGGATGGATGGCCGGCGGCGGCGAGCGCCGCTTGACGGCGCATGCCCTATCGCAAATCTCGCCCGGCTTGGCAATGCGCGGCCGAAGCCTGGGGGCGCCAAGGCCCGAAGTCCGTTGCATTTCTGCAAGCTGGACGCTAGATCGAAGCCCCCGGTGCTGCGTCCCCATCGTCTAGCGGCCCAGGACATCACCCTTTCACGGTGAAGACACGGGTTCGATTCCCGTTGGGGACGCCAATAAAAACAATGTTTTCTGGCATTTCGTTGGGTCGACTGGGTGAATTTCCCCAACTATTCCCCAATAAGCGGGGATTGCAAAGCAAGCGATAGGCGCCGTCAGAGGAACGCGGCTGTAGCCAGCAACGCAATGATGGCGAGCGCAAAAAGCGTGTAGAAAACTGTCATCACAGCCTCGGCCCAACCACCAGCGCCCGAACGAGTGAGCGTGCGCAAGTGCCGGAAGTATCGAGCCGGTAGTCCCGGGATCTTCTGTGCGTAGATCGGACCTTGGCGGATGAGCTTGGGCAGAGAGTGGAGCCCTTCACCCAGAAGGACCAGCCCTCTCACTATGCAGTACACAAGAAAGCCGGCCGCCACGAGAGCGAGCACGATCAATGTAATCGTGCCGAGATGCGGCGCCATAGCGATCCCCAGGGCGACCCCCAGGGCAATCACGAGCACGACAGCGATTAGTCCGCTAGCATTCATCGTAGATGCGCCAGAGCTTCCCTTGGCTTTGCGGCAACTCCCAACGCAGCTTTTTCCGCGGACTTAGCGCACTCGCCGCGGCAGCGGGTCGCGTGGGCTTTCTCCCCTGGCAACCGGGCACCAAGCGATTGCGACTGCTAAGGATCAATGAAATCAATGCGCGGGGGCGCTCCTCTGAAGGCTTGCCGCTGAACCCGCCACCCAACTACCAGCCAAATAAGCAGGAACACAGGGACTAAGAGCCATAAAGACCGACTGCCAACAGCCTCGCTGACGAACCACGTAGCGACGCCGCCGGCCAGGAGCGATGTGACGTTTATCAGAACCCAAAGCACCTCAACCATCTTCCACTCTAACCAAGCTATCCGGGCCTCAACCTGTTCGGTCGGGGACAATTTGTTGAATTCGCTCAAGCGTTCGACTAGACCGCGCTTCTTCATGGCACTCTCCTGTTGGTCACCCGCACAGCCGGCGCTCAAGGCTGCCACCGTTGCTAGCGCCCGCTTTAGTAGCGCGGCCATCGTTTTGCGCTCCGCGATGCGCAGTAGCGTGCGCTCGCCGTGTTTGCAATTCCCATTGCGCTCACCGGCTGGGGCACCACCGCCGGCACCATGCATCCGACAAACGCGCCAGCCGCTATCCGTGCATAGGCGATTCTGTAGCGGACCATGATGCGCCTGAAAATCGCCATGATGCTCCTACTGCATCGTCGGATGCTCGGGATGCCGATTGAAGCGAGCGTACTTCTGCTCGATGATTCGGCCGACGCACTCCACGTTCTGAGCCTTGCGTCGAAGTTCGGCGCGTTCCGACCTGGTCAAGCCCGCTTCTGTATCGGCCCGCGTTCTCAATCTTTCGGCCAGCGCGCATCGCTCCTCGTGAGTGAGGCGCGTGCGTTCTGGCAAGATACCGCTCGGATGATAGCGAGAGGCGGTCGGTCTCTCGACAGCAGTGCCGGCGGGCCTTGTAGCCGGGCTCGAGATCTTCGCATCCGCAGTTTCGGCAGATGGCGTCTTCCTCGCCGGTGGCATGGACTCAATTTTGCGACGAGCCGCGCACCTTATCCAGGCAAGGATAAAAGCTAGCACGCTCCTCATTCGGTGGTCCTTCGTCTGTCTTACTTCCAGCACTCGACTAGCACGGTGAACGCCACGGCACGCTCGCCGATTTCGGCAGCAGCCAACTCCCTGTCCGACGCTGCGGTTTCGTACTCGACGCCCTTTGCATCGAGGAAGTTGCGCACAACCGAGTCCTTGATGGCGAAGTTCACGTTCTGCGGAATGTCGCCGGTCGCCTCGGCCACCTTCAAGGCGTCGAGCTTGGCCACCACGACGCCGACCACATTCCCGCTCAAGTCGAGGAGCGGACCTCCGCTGTTGCCGGGCTGCACTGGTGCCGTGATCTGGAGATAGCGGGTATCGTCGCGGATGCCGGCCACGGCGCTGACCGTGCCGGTCGTGACGTTCGCGCTGGACGCGAGCAGTCCGTGAAGCGGAAACCCCACCGCGACCACACTGTCTCCCGCCCGAACTTCACGCCCCTGCCGAAATGTCGCTAGGCCGCTGCTGCCAGTTTGCGGGAGCAGGAGAGCCAAGTCGTTGTCGCTATCAACGGCTGAAACTGCGACCGTTCCCATCTGCAGACCACCGCGCCGTGTGTGAACGAGCTTGCAGTCCTCCACGACGTGCAGATTCGTGATGACATGGCCGGCTTTACTCACGACGAAACCGGTGCCGGTGGCATACAGTTCCGGATCCTTCTCTTTCGATTGTGTCGCCGCCGTTGGCGGTGGCATTTGCTTGGAAGGCGGAAACGCTTCGGAGTCGCCTTCTCCGAAGGCCCGCGGCTCCTGCGACGGCGTTGGCTCGTCTAGCTGGTAGCCGGGCGGAACTCGCGGTACCGTCGATTGCTCAGTCTTGGGGCGCCAGTTCCGCGCCATGTCCTGGGCGAGCGCGATCTGCTCGGGCGTCATGCGCTCGGCGAGCATCACGTCGCGCCACTTGATTGTGTCGTCGCGTGCTTTGCCTGGGGGCGTCTGTGACAGCGCGAGAATGCACCACACATAGGCCTGCACAAAGTCCCGCGGCACGCCCTGGCCGTTGCTGTATAGGACGCTCAGACTGAACTGCGCGCCGGCGTCGCCCCGTTCGGCGGAACGGCGGAATAACTTCGCCGCTTCAGAATAGTCCTGCGGGACACCCCGGCCTTCGTAGTACATGAAGCCGAGGGTGAACTGCGCATACCCATCACCCTCCTCGGCGGCTCGGCGGTACCAGTTGACCGCCTCCCGGTCGTCCTGCGGCACGCCGTAGCCCTTGTCGTACATGAAGCCCAGGGTGAGCTGCGCGCCGGCGTCGCCCTGCTCGGCTGCATTGCGATACCATCTCGCGGCTTCGCCGTAGTCCTGCACGACGCCCTGGAACATGTGGTTCACGACGCTCGTGCTTAGCGCGCTCCGCTCGGCGGCTTTGGAATACCATTCCGCCGCTTCCCGGTCGTCCCGCGGCACGCCCCGGCCATAGTAGTACATGACGCCCAAAGTGAATTTCGCAAGCGATAGACCCTGCTCGGCGGCGCGGCGGTACCACTTTACGGCCTCGACCGCGTCTGTAGGTACGCCGTGCCCCTTGGCGTACATGAAGCCCAGGTTGAACTGCGCGACGGCATCACCGCGCTCGACGGCGCTGCGGTACTCAGCCGCGCTGCGGTACCATTTCACCGCCTCACTGTAGTCCTGCCGCACGCCCCGGCCTTCGTCGTACATGATGCCTAGGTTGTACTGCGCGTGGGCGTCGCCATGCTCGGCCAGCGGGAGAAATTCCCGGAAAGCCGTGTCGTAGTCTCCGCGCTCGTAGGCGGCCAGACCTTCCTTCCATCCGGCCCGCGTGGGGCTCGAAAGGACAAGCAGCAGCCATGCAGCGATGACCAAGCGTTTCATCGGGAGCCTCGAGGAGTGGATTCCAACCGGTCCTTACGGCTGTGGCGCCGCTTCCGCGCAGCTAAACGCACGCTTGAATGCAGCCTCAATAGCGCCTGCCGCGTCATCATCCTGTGTCTTGGCTTCAGCCCGGTAGGTCAGGACGGTCGACAGCAAAAAGTCCGATGATGCGTGCTGCCCATCTTTCACGCAAATCTTCCGAGCTCGAACAAGAATGGCAAAGATGCCCTCCAGCACGCCCTGACAATATCCATCCATTGCCTCACCTACTTTAACCAACGCGCCATTTTCATCTCTGCCGTAGACAATCGTCTTTTGCTCACATTTCTTGAGAACATCGCTTAGCGAGATTTGAGCTTCAGCATTTGACGACGTCAGCACTAAGAAGCTCACGGCTAGAAGTGCGAAAGTACCCAGCGTCGCGCGCGCTCGCCGCAGCAGTGCAAGAATTGCTTTGCGCTCTGCGGTTCTCGCGAGGGTGCGTTCGCCATGCTTGTAGTTGCCATTGCGCTCACCGCATGGAGCACCGCCGCCAGCCCCGTGCATGCGGCAAACGCTACAGCCGCTAACCGCTGGCGAGCGGCACGGCTTCCCGGTGCGCTTCGATTTC
>DATIXH010000086.1:0-2795 GCA_035518775.1 Candidatus Acidiferrum sp. | reverse complement strand
TTTGCGGCGTTCAAGGCCTGCGACCTTGAGTCGCCACGCGATTTCATTTCGTGAAAGCGTTCTGCTCTCTCCCCGCCTGCGGGGAGGGCCGGGGACATAGGCGCTAGGTTAGGCGTACGGCGAGATAATCGCATTGTTTTCGACGCCGGCGCGGCGGCTCACAGAGATAACGGCGGATTCGGCCGAAGATGTCGCGGAAGGTCTGCCACTGGAGAGGTCCGCGAATGGCGGCACAAACCGTCGCCAAGGCGATCTTCATGAGCCGCCATCGTGAAGGGCTTGCCGGTGCCTGGTCCGGAGGGGGAAGAGTCCGGGATCTGCCCGGCGATCTGTTCGGCGATGATGGCGACGATCAGCCTTGCGTAGATCCATGCGCGCGCGAGTTCGGGCTTTTTGGCCGGCAACGTGTCGAGGCCGGCCAAGCTCTTGAACCTCTTGAATGCCAGCTCGATTTGCCAGCGCAAGCGATAGAGGGCGAGGATATCAACCGGCGGAAAGACGGCCGCCGGCAGCGAGGTCAGCACAAGAACGTACTTGGCCGCTTCGAGACTGCGCGGATCGGGTTTTTTGCCGCGCTTCTTGGCGTCTTTGAGCAGACGCGCCTGCTCGGCTTGCGCCTGCTCCGGGGTCTTGCGCCGGATCACGAGGCGCAGGATCAGCGGTGGCGGCACTCCCGTCGTGCCTTCGTGGATGCGAACCTCGACCTCGCCTTCCTGCTCGGTCTGCGCGGCCAACGTTGCAAACAGGTCAAAAGGCTCTCCATTCGCCTGCAACAGGCGCAGCGAGTTCCAGCCGGTCCGCACGATGAAGTCTGCGCCCGCGTCCATCACCGGCCGCAGGTCGCGTGGTCTCGCATAGCAGCGGTCAGCCAGCACGATATCGCCCGGCTGGTAGATCAGGCGCTGAAGGTTCTCGGCACCATGCACGTCGGTGAGCTCGAGCTGATCGACTTGGCCCGTCGCCAGGGCGTAGCCGACATGCAGGCGCCAGGTCGTGCGGTCGGCTCCCGGTTGGCAGATCGATGTCCCATCGAGGGCCCGCAAGCGATACCCGGCCCAGCGTCCCGCCGGCACCTTCGTCTGTTCGGTGATCAGCGCCGCCACCATGTCACCGAGCCAAGGCCCCGCTTTGCACAGCCGCTCGAGCAGCGATGGATCGGACAGGCTGGCGATCCCGCCGGCCTCGGCCCAAGCGCAGGTCTCGCGCAGCGACATCCCGAGCCCGCCATAGGCGAGCGCCAGCCGCAACAGCGTCGCGGCATCCTTGATTTCCCGCGCCCGCGTGAAGGCTCCACGCGACCGCGCCGTTGCTTCCACGTCAAAACCTGCCGGAAAGCGAGCGCTCACTTCCGGCCAGTGATCCAAAATCTCAGGGCGAATCTTCATCCCAAGCTTGAATCACATCGAGATTCCTCGTGTCCAGACTTAACCTAGCGCCTATGGCGGCGACCCTCCCTCCCTCTCCAATTTATCTCGATGCAGGGTGGGCTGAGCGCAGCGAAGCCCACCGACCGTGTCGGCTACATGGTGGGCTTCGCTGCGCTCAGATCACCCTACGATTTTGTGCCTCGCAT
The DNA here is from genome assembly GCA_035518775.1 of Candidatus Acidiferrum sp. GTDB lineage: Bacteria > Pseudomonadota > Alphaproteobacteria > Dongiales > Dongiaceae > JBGPEQ01. The sequence goes on along the minus strand of DATIXH010000086.1, from coordinate 1,222 downwards.
CCTCACGCGGCCGCGGTCGCTTCCGTCCGCTGCTGCCGCTCGATCTCCGCCGCCACCGACGTGAAGGTGCGCCGCAGCCACATGTGGGCCGGGCTGTCCTTGAACCGCCGGTTCCACACCAGGCGGAAATGCGCCAGCGGGGTCTCGAACGGCAGATCGCGCAGCACCAGCGGCCCCGCGACCGAGAACGCCTTGGCGGCCCCGCAGGTCATCGACGCGATCATGTCGGAGCGGGCGAGCGCGATCACCGCGGCAAGCCCGTGCGGCAGGCGCATCGCGATGTCGCGATCGCGCTTGAGCCGCATCAACGCGTGATCGATCGGATCGGTCGGCGCTCCGCTCATGCTGACCAGAAGATGCGCCGCCTTGCAGTAGGCATCGAGGGTGAGCGGCACCGACGCCAGTGGATGGCCGGAGCGCATCGCGCAGACATAGCGATCGCTGAGCAGCCGGCAGGTCATGAACCGGTCGGGCAATTCGCTGAACAGCCCGACGCCCAAATCGATCCGACCCTGGTCGATGCCGGCGAGGATGTCCTGCACCGAGGCGGAGCGGGCGAGCAATTTCAGCCCCGGCGCCTCGTTGCGGAAAATATCGACCAGCCGCGGCAGCACCACGATGGTCTCGTAGGTCTCCACCCCGATGGTGAACGAGCGCTGCGCGCGCGCCGGATCGAACTGCGGCGCCGCCAGCGCACCCTGGATTTCCTCCAGCGCCAGCCGCACGGGCCCGGCGAGGTCGAGCGCGCGCGGCGTCGGTTCCATGCCGGTCGATGTCCGCACCAGAAGCTCGTCGTCGAGCAGGTTGCGCAGGCGCTCGAGCGCGTGACTGGTCGCGGACTGGCTCAGGCCGATGCGATCCGCGGCCCGGCGGACGCTGCGCTCCTCCACCAGGGCATCGAGCACGACCAGCAGGTTGAGGTCGATCGAGCGGAGATTCATGGGGGTGTTCCTCCGGGCGGCGCACGCGCCGTCAACGCTACACGATCCCGCCGGCCGATACACGCTGCGCCGCAACACGCAGGCGTCGGCGGAACATGCTGAATCCGCCGCGTGCATTCGGCAAATGCAGCAAATGCATCTGAACCCGCCGACCGACCCGCTAGCATTCCCTCCGCGAGACCCCGCGGCGGGCCTGAAAACCTGAAAAAACAGGTGAAATAGAGGGAGGAAACCATTCCACACCCCCGAAGGGGCGCGGCACCCGTGCCCCCGCTTTCCAT
>DATIXH010000085.1:0-7288 GCA_035518775.1 Candidatus Acidiferrum sp. | reverse complement strand
GCCGAGATCGCCGGCGAGCGCGCGGCGCTCTTCGAGCGCCTGGCGCAGGCCGAAGCCGACCGCCAAGCTGCGGCCGACCGGCTGGCCGAGGCCGAAGGCAAGGTCGCCGCGGCCGACAAGGCGCTGAAGGAGATCGAGGCGCAGCACGCCGTCGCGCGCGAGGACCGCGTGCGCTGCGAGGGTGCCTTGCAGCAGGCCGAGCACGACTTGGCCGAGCTTGCCCAGCGCATCCGCGAGCGCGTCGACTGCGCGCCGGAAGAGACCCTCGCCGTCGCCGGCCACGAGGCTGATGACGAGCTGCCGGACAAGGAGCAGATCCAGAACCGGCTCGAGCGCCTGGTCCGCGAGCGCGACACGATGGGCCCCGTCAATCTCCGCGCCGAGCAGGAGATGGAAGAGCTCGATGGCCAGGTCACCGGCATGCAGGCGGAGAAGGACGACCTCGTCGCCGCCATCGCCCGGCTGCGCCAGGGCATCGCCAGCCTCAACCGCGAGGGGCGCGAGCGCCTGCTGGCGGCGTTCGAGACGGTCAACAAGCACTTCCAGGAGCTGTTCGTGAAGCTGTTCGGCGGCGGCCGCGCGCACCTCGCGCTGGCCTATCCGCCGCCGCCCGGCCCGCTGGTCCACGACCCGAACGCGACGCCGGAGCAGATCGCGCTGGCCGAGGCGGCGCACGCCGAAGCCAGCCGGAGCTACAAGGAAGACCCGCTGGAAGCCGGCCTCGAAGTCTTCGCCAGCCCGCCCGGCAAGAAGCTGCAGAACCTGTCGCTGCTGTCGGGCGGCGAACAGGCGCTGACCGCGCTGTCCCTGCTGTTCTCGGTGTTCCTCACCAACCCGGCGCCGATCTGCGTGCTGGACGAGGTGGATGCACCGCTCGACGACGCCAACGTCGACCGCTTCTGCACCCTGGTCGAGGAGCTGGCGCACTCCACCGCGACGCGCTTCCTGGTCATCACCCACCACCGCATGACCATGGCGCGCATGGACCGGCTCTACGGCGTCACGATGGCCGAACGCGGCGTCTCCCAGCTGGTCTCGGTCGACCTGCAGCGGGCCGCGCAACTGCGCGCGGCGGAGTAGCCGGAGGGTCGCCAAGCCCGCGTCTTCTAAGCGTTTTCTGCGCCGGCATTCGCCTTGACAGAGGGGAACCCGGTCCCTAAGTTGCGCGCCGGTCGCGACGGGGGCCGTGACAGCAGCGGAAGCGTGCGCCCGATGCCGATGACCGAGGGCGATCCTCCACCGGAGCCGAAGGATTTCGCCAAGCGCCTGCAGACCTTGCGCAGCGAGGTGAAGCAGGACAGCGGCGAGGCGCCGCGCTCTGGTGGGGTGCCGCAGACGGCCGCCGGCTGGGTGTTCCGGCTGTCGGTCGAATTGGCGGCGGGGCTGTTGGTCGGCGGCGTAATCGGCTGGCTGCTCGACCGTTGGCTCGGCACCAACCCGCTGCTGCTGATCGTGTTCTTCTTGCTGGGGGCCACGGCCGGCATCTACAACGTCATACGGTCGGCGATGCAGCTCAATCGCGAGGCCGGGGGCGGCAAGGACGGATAGCGGCGCTCGGGCCGCCGAGGGGATTGGGGATCGGTCGTGGCGGAAGCAGCACATAGCCCACTCGAGCAATTCAAGATCGCCCGCCTGTTCGAGATTCATGTCGGCGGCGTCGACGTCTCCTTCACCAATTCCGCGCTGTTCATGGTGATCGCCATCGCGGCGATCACGGCCTTCCTGCTGATCGCGACGCGCCAGCGCGCGCTGGTGCCGACGCGACTGCAGTCGATGGCGGAGCTCTCCTACGAGTTCATCGCGAACATGATCCGCGACAATGTCGGCACCGCCGGCATGAAGTACTTTCCGTTCATCTTCTCGCTGTTCATGTTCATCCTGTTCTGCAACCTGATCGGGATGATCCCTTTCACCTTCACGGTGACGAGCCACATCATCGTCACCTTCACGATGGCGCTGGTCGTGTTCGTGGGCGTCACCATCATCGGCTTTGCCCGGCACGGCCTGCATTTTCTCAAGTTTTTCGTGCCGCCCGGCGTGCCGATGGCGCTGCTGCCGATGCTGGTCGTGATCGAGGTGCTGTCCTACCTGATCCGACCGGTCAGCCTCTCGGTGCGACTGTTCGCCAACATGACGGCCGGCCATACCATGCTGAAGGTGTTCGGCGGCTTCGTCGTCATGCTCGGAATCCTCGGCGGATGGGCGCCGCTCGCCTTTGTCGTGGCGCTGACCGGCCTGGAGGTTCTGATCGCCGTCCTGCAGGCCTACGTGTTCACCATCCTGACCTGCATCTATCTGAACGATGCGGTCCACATGCATCACTGAACGCAACCCCATCAAACCTGAGAGAAGGACTCGACCCATGGATCCAGCAGCCGCAAAGCTCATTGGCGCCGGCCTCGCCACCATCGCCCTCGCCGGCGTTGGCGTCGGCATCGGCAACATCTTCGGCAGCTTCGTCTCGGGCGCGCTGCGCAACCCGGCGGCGGCGCCGAAGGTGTTCGGCAACGTGCTGCTCGGCTTCGCGCTCACGGAAGCCATCGCGCTGTTCGCGCTGCTGATCGCGCTGCTCCTGCTGTTCGTGTTCTAAGTCCGGCGCCGCGCGCCACGTCAGGCGAGCCATGTTCGAACTCAAGATCGATCGGGACGGGGTCGGCCACGCGTCGCACCTCGTGCTGGCCCAGGAAACGCAGCCGGAGGCGGCCGTGAACGCGGCGCCGACGGCTGCGACTCATGAGGGCACCGGCAAGTGCGAAGGTGGCATGCCGCAGCTCTGCTTCCCGGATTTCCCGCCGCAGATCATCTGGCTCGTCATCACCTTCGTCCTGCTGCTCATCCTGATGTCGCGGGTGGCGCTGCCGCGCGTGGCCGGCGGCATCGAGCAGCGCGACGCCCGCATCAAGGCCGATATCGACCGCGCCGAGCGGGTGAAGACCGAGGCCGACGCTGCGCTCGCGGCCTACCAGAAGGCCATGGCCGACGCCCGCGCCAAGGCGCAGAGCGAGCTGCGGCAGACCCAGGCGGAGATCGCCGCCGAGACCGCCAAACGTGAGAGCGCCTTCGCCCAGCAGCTGGCGCAGCGCACCAAGGCGGCCGAGGACAGCATCGCCCAGGCCAAGAGCAAGGCCGTGGCGGAGCTGCGCGGCGTCGGCGCCGCCGTGACCGGCAACGTAGTGGGCAAGGTCGCCGGCCTCAACCTGCCGCCGGCGCAGGTGCAGGCGGCCGTCGATGCCGCCATGTCGGAGCGCTGACGCATGGAACTCCTGCGCGATCCCGAGATCTGGGTGGCGGTAGCCTTCGTCATCTTCGTGGTGCTGACGGCCAAGCCGATCGGCCGCGCCATCGCCAAAGGTCTCGACGGCCGTGCCGCCAAGATCAAGGCCCAGCTCGACGAGGCGCGCGCCCTGCGCGACGAGGCTGAGCGGCTGCTCGCCGAGCACCAGCGCAAGCAGATCGCGGCCGTGAAGGAGGCCGAGGGCATCCTGGCACGCACCCGCGAGGAGGCCGAGCGCGTCCGGCGCGAGGCGGCCGCCAACCTCGAGGCCGCCCTCGGTCGCCGCGAGAAGATGGCGATGGACAAGATCGCCCAGGCCGAGGCCCAGGCGGTGGCCGATGTCCGCAACCACGCCGTCGATATCGCCATGGCCGCCGCCACCAAGCTGCTGAAGGAAGGCATCGACAGCGGCAAGGGCGACGAACTGATCGACTCCGCGATCAAGGAGCTCGATCGCAAGCTGCACTGAGCCGCTTGCGCCGACCCAGGAAGACCGAGCCAGGACCGACCACGCCGGAACATGACCGGCAGCTGCGCGCCGCCTGCACCAGGAGTCTCTCGTATCATCGGCAGAAGAGCGTGCGGGAGACGCTCAGCGCCCTCGCTCGGCATCCGCTCGCCGAGCGGCTGCCCGATCTCTACGGCGACGGCGGAGCGGTCGCCGATCTCGAACGCCGCGTGGCCGGGCTGCTGGGCAAGCCGGCCGGCGTCTTCTTCGCCAAGGGCGTCATCGCCCAGGAATGCCTGCTGCGCGCCTGCAGCGAGCAGCGCGGGTCACCCTATGTCGCCCTGTCACCGCTCAGCCACCTCGACTTCGACGAGGCGAACGGGATCGAGTACATCCACAATCTGCGGCCCGTCCGTCTGGGACGGCATGCGCCCTTCGCCCTGGCGGACCTGCAGCGGGTGCGGCAGCGGCTGGCGGCCGTCGTCGTCGAGCTGCCGCTGCGCCGCGCCGGCTACCTCCTGCCGCCTTGGGGTGAGATGCAGCGCATCTCGGCCTGGTGCCGCGACCACGAGGTGCCGCTGCATTTCGATGGCGCGCGGCTCTGGGAAGCTGCGGCCGGCTATGGCCGAACGCTGCGCGCCGTGGCGGCCCTCGCGGACAGCGTCTACGTCTCTTTCTACAAGGGTATGGGCGGGATGGCCGGCTGCGTGGTGGCGGGCACGCGCGACTGCCTCGCTGCCCTGGAGCCCTGGCGCACGCGCCAGGGTGCGGCACTCTGGACCACCTATCCCTATGCGCTCTCGGCCATCGACGGCCTGGACCGGCAGCTGGCGCGCATGCCCGACTATGTCCGCCGCGCCCGCGCCTTGGCCGCATGCCTGCGCGACGAGGAGATCTGCGAGATCCATCCGCTCGTGCCCCAGGTCAACGCGTTCCAGGTGATCCTGCGCGGCACGGTCGACGACTTGAAGCAGCGCAACCGCGACTTCGCGGCGCGCGAGAAGATATGGCTGTTCAACGCCTTCTTCGAATCGCCCTTCGAGGGGAAGGCAATCGCCGAAATCGTGATCGGCGATGCCGCGGACGACTACACCGACGACGAGGCCTGCCGGTGGCTCCGGCGCTTCCAGGCTCCGTCCGGGAAGCCGGCAGCGCGACCGTCCCGCCGGCGCAGGCCTGAGCGGACGAAGCTATCGCGCTAGCGGCTTTGCTGGGCCGCGGACCGAGCCTCGGCGGCCAGGGCGGCCAGCGCCTCGCCCTTGAGCCGATAGGGCCGCCAGGTCGTCATCTCGACCATGCCGATGCGCTCGTAGAATCCGCGCGCCGGGTTCCAGTCCAGGACCGACAGATCGACTCGCCGGTAGCCGCGCGCCTCCGCGATGGCCGCGACCTCCCCCAGCAGGCGGCGGCCGATGTTGCGGCTGCGGGCCCATTCGCTCACATAGAGGTCTTCGACATAGAGGCCGGCACGGCCTTCCCAGGTCGAATAGTTGTGGAAGAAGAGCGCGAAGCCCGCAGGGCGACCGCCGACCTCGACCAGCAGGCATTCGAACCGCTGCTGCGGGCCGAAACCGTCGCGCAGCACGTCAGCCTCCGTGACCTTGACGCTGGTCAGCGGCTCCCGCTCATAGACGGCAAGCTCGCGAATCAACTGCACGAGGACGGCGGCGTCCGTTGGCATCGCCGGGCGGACGACGACCGTCTCGGTCGATAGCTCGGTCTGGGCATTCGGCATCGATATCCGGCTCCTGACGCAGTTCACCGCCCGGCCGGCGGTGCGGCAGGTCAGCGCTCTATGCTTGCAGTGATATGACAGAAAATGCAAATTTGACGCGGGGTGGTCTCTTGCAGGCTCCGCGTGGGGGCGGGTCGGGATGACGCTCGCAGAAAATCTGAAGCAGACGCGTCGGCGGATCGTGAGGCGCGCCGGGCGCCGATTCATCAAGGCCAGCGCAGACCTGATGGCCCGCCAGAGCCTGGTTCCCGAGCGGCCCGTGCATGATACCGCCGAATTCCCCTTCATCGCGCCCCTCGAGGCCAATTGGCAGACAATCCGTGCCGAGCTGGACGTCCTGCTGAAGGATCGCGCCCGGTTGCCGGCCTTCCACCAGATCTCTCCAGACCAACGTTACATCTCGCGCGGCGACCAGTGGAAAGTGTTCATCCTGTTTGGCTTCGGGGTGGCGAGCGAGCGCAACTGCGCGCGCTGCCCGGAGACGACGCGAATGCTGCGCTCGATTCCCGGCCTGCAGACAGCCCTGTTCTCCATCCTGGCGCCGCGCTACCACATCCCGAACCATCGCGGCGTGAGCAAGAGCCTGCTGCGTGCCCATCTCGGCCTTATCATTCCGCAGCAGCGCGAGAACTGCCGGATGCGCGTGGACGACCAGACCGTCTGTTGGGAGGCCGGCAAATGCGTCGTCTTCGACGACTATTATCGCCATGAGGTCTGGAACGACACCGACGAGCAGCGCGTCGTGCTGCTGTTCGACTTCGAGCGGCCGATGCGTCCCCTCGGCCGCTGGCTCAACGCCCTCCTGATGTGGGGCATCAAGCGGACCGCCTATTTCAAGGACGGCGAGCGCAACCTCAAGAATTGGGACGAGCGGCTGGAATCGGCCGTGCAGACCGCCGACAAGATGATGGAGGAGGAGACGCAGTAGGGGCGGCTGGCAGGTCGCCCGTACGGGATCCCTTACTCCGCCGCCTCGCCCGTGATCGGCGATGGCTTCCAGCGCAGGACCGGCTTGCGGGCGGCGGCGGTTTCATCGAGGCGGCGGCGCGGCGTCAGCGTGGGCGCGGCGTGGAAGTAGGCGGTGTCGCCGCTCTTGGCCCGCCGGGCCAGGCCCCTCATGACCGCGATGAACTGATCGAGCGAGTCCTTGCTCTCGGTCTCCGTCGGCTCGATCAGCAGGGCGCCGTGCACGACCAGCGGGAAATACATGGTCATGGGGTGGTAGCCCTCGTCGATCATGGCCTTGGCGATGTCGAGGGTAGAGACGTCGGTGTTCTTGAGGAAATCGTCGTCGAACAGGGCTTCGTGCATGCAGGGGCCCTCGAAGGCCGGCGTCATCTCGTCCTTGAGGCTGGCCATCAGATAGTTGGCGTTGAGCACGGCGTCGTTGGCGACCTGGCGCAGCCCGTCGCCGCCGTGGCTCATCATATAGGTCAGGGCGCGCACGAACATGCCCATCTGGCCGTGGAAGCTCTTGAGGCGGCCGAAGGCCTGGCCGCTGGCCAGCGCGTGATCGTTGCGTTCCACCAGGTCGAAGCCGTTCGGCCCGTGCACCACGTAGGGCAGCGGCGCGAACGGCGCCAGCGCCGCCGACAGCACGACCGGGCCGGCGCCCGGCCCGCCGCCGCCATGCGGCGTCGAGAAGGTCTTGTGCAGATTGATGTGCATGCAGTCGACGCCGAGGTCGCCCGGCCGCACGCGCCCGACGATGGCGTTGAAGTTGGCGCCGTCGCCGTAGAAGTAGGCGCCGACGCCATGGATGGCCTCGGCGATCTCCATGATGTCGTTCTCGAACAGCCCGCAGGTGTTCGGGTTCGTGATCATGATGCCC
>DATIXH010000084.1:0-16293 GCA_035518775.1 Candidatus Acidiferrum sp. | reverse complement strand
TCGGGATCTGGCTGCGGATCATGCCGCCGGCGCGGGCGTCGCCGTCGAACAGCACCACCTCGTAGCCGAGCGGCAGCAGGTCGCGCGCCACCGTCAGCGAGGCCGGGCCGGCGCCGATCAGCGCCACGCGCTTGCCGTTCTTCTGCTCCATCGGCTTGGGCAGCCAACCGGAGATATCGTCCTTGTTGTCGGCGGCCACCCGCTTCAGGCGGCAGATCGCCACCGGCTCGCTCTCGACCCGGCCGCGCCGGCAGGCCGGCTCGCAAGGCCGGTCGCAGGTACGGCCGAGGATGCCCGGGAAAACGTTCGACTTCCAGTTGACGATATAGGCGTCGGTGTAGCGGCCGGCTGCGATCAGCCGGATGTACTCCGGCACCGGCGTATGGGCCGGACAGGCCCACTGGCAGTCGACGACCTTGTGGAAATAGGTGGGATCATCGGTGTTGGTCGGCGGCATTGTCGCTCCCGCCACCGATGGTCGGGCGCGACCGTCCACACTGCCAATCGTCATTCTCTATCTTCTGTCGACTCGCTCTGCCCCATGAGAGAGGCAGTTGGCGAGATCGTCAAGTTCCCGTGTCACCTCGGCAATATATAGTCCCTTGCGGCGGGCTGCGACAGGCCTTGTGTGCCTGGCCCGCCAACAGGTCCGCAGCGGGTCCCCGCTACAGCTTGCTGAGATCGATGCCGAGGTGGCCGAACAGCTTTTCCTCCCACCCCTTCTCCGGAAGGCCGAAGGCTGCGCGCTCCTCCGGCGTCTTTGCGCGCCAGTGGACCAGACTTATCCTGATCGCATCGAGCATGCCCTTTTGCATCGCATCCTTCGTCCGCTGCTCCGGCGAGGGGCTGTCGAGCCAGCGTCCGAACCAGGCGCCGAGGTCCGGCGCCTCGGGCTTGAAGGACCGCCTCCAGACCTTGTCACTGGCGCCGGCGGCGAGTTCCTCCTCGTCCCAGAAAATGACCTCGCCGTTATCGACATCGACGCAGCAGAGACCGGGGTCGTCGCGCCTGACCGGCAGCAGCCGGATCGGCCATTTCTGGCCGCGCCGCCCCGGTGGCGTTGCAAGCAGCTCCAGATAGCTGCTGACGACATCCTCCAGCGGCATGATGCCGGCGCCCGGCCCGAACCCGCCGTTCGCGACCTGGCGATAGAGCTGCCGGAGGGGTTGCGGCAGAGCGAAGCCGAGCTGTCTTTCCGCGTCGGCGATCGTGGCCTCGCTCGCGGTCGGCGCGAGCGCCGCCGCCCCGCCCTCGGGTGTGGAACGAAGGTCCCCGCGCAAGGCCGCACCGAGGTCGAGGCCGGCGACAGACAGGTTGCCGACCGTGACGGTCTGGCCGCGCGTTGAGGGCGGCGCATCGGTGCGTGTTGCAGGGTCTCCGGCTCGCTGCCGGATGCGGCCGATGAGATCGCCATGCAACGGGTCAACCATGGGGGTCCCCCTCGAAGAGGGTGCCATTTTACTGCGCCGGCGATCAGCCCGATAGGCGCCATGCGGCCCGTGCTCGCGATCGACGAAGGGTCTGCTCTACAGGATTACCCTGCGTCCTTCGACGCGCTGCATCCTTGGGAGCGCCAGGTTCGTATGGCCTCATGGGAATATTCGCGCGCGCCTCGTGTTGGTGAGGCGATGCCGGAACCGGTTCGGCAGCGCGGGCAGCAGAGGAGGCGGTACTCCCATGCGAAGCGGCACCAAGGTCATCCGGCTCGGCGGTCTGTTGGCGGCCTTCCTGGCGCTTTCGGCGATGGCCGGCTGTCCGAAATCGTCGGATGTCCAGGGCAGCAATCAGCGCCCCGGCGGGCCGCCGGATCACGCCAATACGGGCAACGGAATGGGCCACTCGATGGGCGGCGGCATGGGCGGCATGGGAATGTGATGCAGTCGCAGTGATACAAGGGTCAGAGTAGATTTGTCCGGAGAACCGCGGTAAGCTTGCGGCCTTCGCAACCGAGAGGTCGCCGCTCGATGGCTCGTCTGGCCCGCTTTTTCCTGCCCAATCAACCCATGCACGTGATCCATCGCGGCAAGGATGGGCGGCGCGTGTTCTTCGGCAAGGGGGATTATGCGCGCTATCGCGGCTGGCTCGCCGAGGCGGCCGCGAAGTATGGGTGCGCTGTCCATGCCTATGTGCTGATGCCCAGCCATATCCACCTGCTGGTGACCCCACGCACGGCTAGGAGCCTGCCGCGCCTGCTGCAGTCGCTCGGTCGCCGCCATACCCGGCAGGTCAACGCCGACCGCGACCTCGAAGGGGCGCGCTGGGAGGGTCGCTACCGAGCCGCGCCGATCGAGGCCGGGACCCATCTGCTGGCCTGCATGCTCTACATCGAGGGTAATCCGGTGCGGGCTGGTCTGGCCTCCCGGGCCGGCGCCTATCCCTGGTCGAGCTATGGCGGTCATGCCGAAGGAGCCGCCGATCCCGTGCTCAGCGACCACCGCCTCTACCGCGATCTGGGGGCCACCGCCGGCAAGCGCCAACGCTCCTACCGCGACCTGTTCAAGGGTGGCCTCGAACAGGGCTTCCTCGATGAGCTGCGCGCCGCCACGAACGGCGGCTGGGGTTTCGGCAGCCCGGCCTTCCAGCGCCGCATCAGCGCCGCCTCCGGCCGCCGCGTGATCCCTCTCCCCCGCGGGCGCCCCCGCAAGGCGAAGGCGGCTGCAAAGCGCCGCAAGCGGCGATGAGAGGCTCACTCGACCGGCCCCGTTTCAGATTGACGCCGAAGTCGGTTGTTCTTATAATGTTCACATTGTCGGTGGAGTGCACCAACTCCAGCGGCTCGATGTTTGACATCGTGGTTCAGATCGCTGCCGGCCCTCCGAACGGAGGCGCCGCAACCGTATCGCCGGCCGGCCAGCGAGATACCAGACAGCGTTAACTTCCTTTACATGGGGTCGTTCTTCAGATTCCGAAAATCACGTCACCCATGCTGACCTATGCGTTTTGGTCCGTCGCGGGAGCATGGTCCCGCTGGACATGGGGTCGATCGCTCAGAATCCGCCTTCGCGCTTGCCAACATAGGCGCATCCGGCTATGTCATCGCCGCTAAATCCGCACGCGGGCTCTGCGGTCGGCCGGGGAGACATCCCGGCAGGTCGCTCCGGTGTCCGGGCCTGAGGGCCGGGACCAACGCCCGCGGTGGTTCAACCGGAAAAGGAACGACCATGGCGCTGCCAACATTCACCATGCGCCAGCTGTTGGAAGCTGGCGTGCATTTCGGACACAACACCCGCCGCTGGAACCCGAAGATGGCGCCGTACATCTTCGGCGTGCGCAACAACGTGCACATCATCGATCTCGAGCAGACCGTGCCGCTGCTCTACCGCTCGCTGGAGGCGGTGCGCGACGTCGTCGGCCAGGGCGGCCGCGTGCTGTTCGTCGGCACCAAGCGCTCCGCCAGCGACAAGATCGCCGAGTCGGCCAAGCGCTGCGGACAGTTCTACGTGAACCACCGCTGGCTCGGCGGCATGCTCACGAACTGGAAGACGATCTCCAACTCCATCAAGCGGTTGAAGACCGTTGATGAACAGCTTTCTCAGGGTCAGTCGGGCCTGACCAAGAAGGAAACGCTGAACCTCACGCGCGAGCGCGACAAGCTCGAGCGGGCGCTCGGCGGCATCAAGGAGATGGGCGGCCAGCCCGACATCCTCTTCATTATCGACACCAACAAGGAAGCCATCGCCGTCGCCGAGGCCAACAAGCTGAACATTCCGGTCGTGGCCGTGATCGACAGCAACTCCGACCCAACCGGCATCGCCTTCCCGATTCCCGGCAACGACGACGCCATCCGCGCCATCGCCACTTACTGCGACCTGATCTCCGACGCCGTCATCGACGGCATCCAGCAGGAGGTCGCCAAGTCCGGCGGCGACGTCGGCGAGTCCGAGACCGCGCCGGTCGAGCCGCTCCCGGCACCGCCCGAAGCCGGCGGCGCCGGGGCGGAAGGCGCGCAGGCCTAAGCCGGCTATCGCTTTGCTGCGGGCGACGGGAGCAGCCGTCGCCCGCCATTCGACGTAACTCACTCACTCCGGGGACGAGACCATGGCCGAGATCACGGCGGACCTCATCAAGCGGCTGCGGGAGACCACCGGCGCCGGCATGATGGACTGCAAGAAGGCGCTCAACGAGTCCGGCGGCAACTTCGACGACTCCGTCGACTGGCTGCGCAAGAAGGGCCTGGCGGCGGCGCAGAAGAAGGCCGGCCGGCTGGCGGCCGAGGGCCTGGTGGCGGTGGTCGTCGAGGGCAACCGCGGCGCCCTGGTCGAGGTCAACTCGGAAACCGACTTCGTGGCCCGCAACGACAAGTTCCAGAGCTTCGTCGCCGCCGTCGGCAAGCTGGCGGCGCAGAGCAAGGATCTGGCGGAGCTAACCGCCAAGACCATGCCCGGCGAGGGTAAGAGCGTTGCCGATAAACTCACCGACCTTGTGGCCGCCATCGGCGAGAACATGTCACTGCGCCGCATGGCCACCCTCTCGGCCGGCAGCGGCGTCGTCGCCTCCTATGTGCACAGCGCCCTGGCCCCGGGCCTCGGCAAGATCGGGGTCCTCGTCGCCCTCGAGTCGACGGGAGACAAGGAAAAGTTGGCGGTGCTCGGAAAGCAGCTGGCGATGCATGTGGCGGCCGCCAATCCGCAGGCGCTGACTGCCGAAGCCATCGACCAATCCGTTGTCGAGCGTGAGCGTGCTATCCTGACCGACAAGGCCAGGGCTTCCGGCAAGCCTGACGCAGTGGTTGCCAAAATGGTCGAGGGCGGGCTCCGCAAGTTCTACGAGGAGACGGTGCTGCTGGAGCAGACCTACGTCATCGACAACGAGAGCAAGGTGAAGGACGCGGTCGAGAAGGCGGCAAAGGAGGTCGGCGCTCCGGTCAAGGTCGCGGGCTTCGCGCGCATGGCGCTGGGCGAGGGCATCGAGCGCGCCAAGGAGTGAGGGGTACGCGAGCGCTTCCCGCGCCCCTGGCCTGCCACAGTTTCGCCCGAAAGCGGCGGGTTTATCAGGGCCGGCGAATCCGTGTATCATCCGGCACCCTGCAGAGGAGCGAGCGACCCATGGCGGACCGGCTGGCTGAGCGCAGCGTCGTGCCGCTGAAGGCGCACTACCGCCGGGTCCTCCTGAAGATCTCCGGCGAGGCGCTGATGGGGCCCAAGGAGTTCGGCCTCGACCAGGAGACCGTCGCCCGCATCGCCCGCGACGTGCAGTCCGTCAACCGCATGGGTGTCGAGATCTGCCTGGTGATCGGCGGCGGCAACATCTTCCGCGGCGTCACCGGTGCCACCCAGGGCATGCAGCGCGCGGCCGCCGACTACATGGGCATGCTTGCGACCGTGATGAACGCGCTCGCCATGCAGAACGCGCTCGAGCAGCTGGGCGTGCATACGCGAGTACAGTCCGCTATCACCATGACGGCCGTGTGCGAGCCGTATATCCGGCGCCGGGCGCTGCGGCACATGGAGAAGGGCCGCGTGGTCATCTTCGCCGCCGGCACCGGCAACCCGTTCTTCACGACCGACACTGCGGCAGCGCTGCGCGCCTCCGAGATGGGCTGCGACGTGCTGCTCAAGGGCACCAAAGTCGACGGCGTCTACAGCGCCGATCCCCGCAAGATTCCCGATGCGCAGCGCTACGAGCGGCTCACCTATCTCGAGGTGCTGTCGCGCGACCTTAAGGTCATGGACGCCGCCGCCGTCTCGCTGGCGCGCGAAAACCGCATCCCCATTCTCGTATTCTCGATTCAGCAAGAGGGAACCTTCGCCGACGTGATCGGCGGCAAGGGTCGGTTCACAATCATCAAAGACGAGGGCTAGGACCGTGTCTGGGGCTGAAATGAGTGAGATCAAGCGCCGCATGGATGGCGCGCTCGAAGCGCTGCGGCGGGAGTTCGCGGGCTTGCGGACGGGGCGGGCCTCCGTCCATCTGCTCGATCCCGTGGTGGTGAAGGCCTACGGCAACGAGATGCCGCTGGTGCAGGTGGGCACCGTCAACGTGCCGGAGCCGCGCATGATCACGGTGCAGGTCTGGGACCGCAGCCTGGTCTCGGCCGTGGAGCGGGCGATCCGCGACGCCGGCCTCGGCGTGAATCCGATGTCCGACGGCCAGCTCGTGCGCGTGCCGATCCCGGAGCTCAGCCAGGAGCGCCGCCAGGAGCTGACGAAGATCGCGCACAAGTACGCCGAGCAGGCGCGCGTCGCCATCCGCAACGTGCGGCGCGACGGCATGGACGCGCTCAAGAAGCTCGAGAAGGACCACAAGATCTCCCAGGACGAGCACCGCCAGCGTTCCGACGACGTGCAGAAGGCCACCGACCAGCACATCAAGACGGTCGACGAGGCGCTGGCGCAGAAGGAAAAGGAGATCATGCACGTCTGATGGAGGCGGTCCCGTCATCGGCCGGTGGGCGCCCGCCGCTGCATGTCGCCATCATCATGGACGGCAACGGGCGGTGGGCGAAGGCGCGCGGGCTGCCGCGCACGATCGGCCACCAGCGCGGAGCGGAGGCTGTGCGCCGCACAGTGATGGGAGCCGCCGAACTCGGCATTTCCCACCTCACTCTGTTCGGCTTCTCCTCCGAGAACTGGAAGCGGCCGGCCGCGGAGATCGACGATCTCATGGCGCTGCTCCGATTCTATCTGCGCAGCGAGATCGCCGAGCTCCATCGCAACGGCGTGCGCATCCGCGTCATCGGCGACCGCGACCGGCTGGCCGACGACATCGTCGCGCTCATCGACGAAGCAGAGACCCGCACCCGCGACAACGCGCGCCTCAATCTCGCCGTCGCC
The DNA here is from genome assembly GCA_035518775.1 of Candidatus Acidiferrum sp. Taxonomy (GTDB): domain Bacteria; phylum Pseudomonadota; class Alphaproteobacteria; order Dongiales; family Dongiaceae; genus JBGPEQ01. The sequence continues at coordinate 9,520 of DATIXH010000084.1, read as the reverse complement.
CTCAGCTATGGCGGTCGTGCTGAAATCGCACGCGCGGCGCGGCGTCTGGCGCAGGCCGTCGAAGCGCGCCGACTGGCGGCCGACGACATCGACGAAACGGCGTTCGCACACCAGCTCCTGACCGTCGACATGCCCGACCCTGATCTCGTCATACGCACCAGCGGCGAAAAGCGCATCAGCAACTTCCTGCTCTGGCAGTCGGCCTATGCGGAGCTGGTGTTCATGGATCGCCTGTGGCCCGACTTCACGAAGGACGATCTCGAGGATGCGATCCGCGAGTTCCGCCGCCGCGACCGCCGCTACGGTGCCGCCCGCTGACGCGCGCGCCGTTCGGACGCGGGTCGTCTCGGCTCTGATCCTGGCGCCGACGGCGCTCGTTCCGGCCTATCTCGGGCCGCCGGTCTGGGACGTGCTCGTCGCTGTCATGGGCGCGCTGATGGCCTGGGAGTGGGCGCGGCTGTGTGACGGCGGACGGCTGTCGCGTGTCGGTGCGTCGTCCATAGCGATCTCGCCCCTGGCCGTGGCTGTCGGCCTGTTGTCGGGGATCGTGCCGGCGCTGGTGCTGGTCGGCGCCAGCGGGGTGCTCATCGGCTTGGCGGCGCGACTGGACGGCGCGCGCAACCCGCTGTGGCTGGGCGCAGGTGTCGGTTATGTGGGCCTGCCCTGCCTCGCGATGGCGTGGCTGCGGGCGCTGCCGGGCGACGGTTTGCTCACGCTCCTGTGGGTCCTTGCACTCGTGTGGGCGACCGACACCGGCGCCTACATCGCCGGCCGCGGCATCGGCGGACCGAAGCTGGCGCCGCGCATCAGCCCCAACAAGACCTGGGCGGGACTCGTCGGCGGTGTCGTCGCCGCCGCCGCAGTGGGCGTAGCGGCCGCCCTTCTGGTGCAGAATGTCGCGGCTTGGTTCGCCGTTTTCGGGAGCGCCGCCTTGGCGGTCGTGGAGCAGGCGGGTGATCTCCTGGAGTCAGCGGTCAAGCGCCATTTCGGTGTCAAGGACAGCAGCCGCCTGATTCCCGGCCACGGCGGCGTTCTCGATCGCGTCGACGGGCTGCTGGCGGTCAGCCTCGCGGTCGCGGCATTGAGCGGGGCCGTCGGGCACACCATCTTGATTTGGCGATGATTTTAGGTCACAGGCTACCGCCACCCGGCTATAGGCAGCCCGGGGCATCTATGCTAATGCTGCCGCCGTGCCCCCCGCGGGCGCACATTGCGAGGAGCTGAGTGTCTCTTGCTGGATCTGCTGGCTAACGCCCCGCACTACGTCATCAGCCTGCTCGTGCTCTTGACCATCGTCGTGTTCGTGCACGAGCTTGGGCATTTCTGGGTCGCGCGCCGTTGCGGCGTGCGTGTCGAGGTGTTCTCGGTCGGCTTCGGTCCCGAGTTGTTCGGCCGCACGGACCGCTTCGGGACACGCTGGAAGTTCAGCGCCATACCGCTTGGCGGCTACGTGAAAATGTTCGGCCAGGCCGAGCGAGTGCTCGAGGCCGACGGCCGCGAGCGCGAGATGAGCGCTGCCGAGCGCGCGGTCGCGTTCCACCACAAATCGATCGGGCAGCGCGCCGCGATCGTCTTCGCCGGCCCGGCCGCGAACTATGTGCTCACGATCGTCTCGCTGGCTATTCTCTACTTCGCCGTTGGAATGGCGGCCATCCCTCAGCGCTCGATCATCGGCGAGGTCGTCCCGAGCAGCGCCGCCGAGCAGGCGGGACTGAAGGCGGGCGACCGGATCCTTGCCGTCAACGGGAAGCCGGCGGAACTGTTCGATCAGTTGCTCGATGCCGTGACGGGTAGCAACGGACAGGTGCTGCAGCTTCGCATCGAGCGCGGGACCGAGCAGATCGACGTCTCGGCGCAGCCGCGGCTGGAAGACGACAGCTCCGGCGATCCCGCCAAGAAGACCTATCGGCTCGGAATCAAGGCCGCCACGGAGTACCAACGGCAAGGCATCATCGAATCCTGCACTTCGGCGGTGTCACAGACCGTCGTGGCCTCGGGACAGATGCTCGTCGCGTTGTGGGAAATGGTCAACGGGACCCGATCCAGCAAAGAACTCGGGGGCGTTCTTCGGATCGGCAAGATCGCCGGTGACGTCGCACGGCAGAGCTACGTCGAGTTTCTCTTTCTCATACCCAGTCTCTCGCTGAATCTGGGCCTGCTCAATCTGTTTCCCATCCCGCTGCTGGACGGCGGCCACCTGACCTTCTATGCGATCGAAGCGGTCCGGGGTCGTCCGTTGGGCGAGCGTGCTCAGGAATGGGGCTTGCGCATCGGCGTGGCACTCGTTCTCGGTCTGATGGTGTTCGCGACGTGGAATGACCTCGTGCTTTTCAAAGTCGTGGACTACATAAAAAATCTCGTCACCTAGAATACGTTTGGGGGAGTCAGCTTGGGGAAGTGGATTGAACGGCTGATCGTCGCGTTCGGCCTCATGGTAGTCGTGGTCGCCGCGAGGCCGGCGACCGCGCAGAACATCTTCACGGGCGAGCCGATCGCGAACATCCGCGTCGAAGGCAATCAGCGCATCGAGGCCGAGACCGTCTTGTCCTACATGCAGCTCAGCCCCGGCGATCGGTTCGAGGCAGCGCGCATCGACAAAGCGCTGAAGAACCTGTTCGCTTCCGGCCTGTTCGCCGACGTGAGCTTCCGCCGCGATGGCAACGATCTCGTCGTCACGGTGGTCGAGAATCCCATCATCAATCGGCTGGCGTTCGAAGGGAACAGCCACATCAAGGATGCGGACCTGCAGAACGAGGTGCAGCTGCGGCCGCGCACGGTCTATACAGCCACGAAGGTCCAGGCCGACGCCAAGCGTATTCTCGACATCTATCGACGCAGCGGCCGTTTTGCCGCGACCGTCGAACCGAAAGTCATCCCGCTGGATCAGAACCGCGTCGACCTGGTGTTCGAGATCCACGAAGGCGACGTCACGGAGGTGCGCCGGATCGATTTCGTGGGCAACAAAGTGTTCAGCGATGCTGATCTGCGCGGCGAGATCCTGACGAAGGAGAGCGCTTGGTACCGCTTTCTCAGTTCGAGCGACACCTATGATCCCGACCGCTTGACGGTCGACCGCGAGTCCCTGCGCACCTTCTATCTGAAGAACGGCTATGCCGACTTCCGCGTCATTTCGTCGGTGGCCGAGCTGTCGCCCGACAAGAACGCCTTCTTCATCACCTTTACGGTCGAGGAGGGCGAGCGCTACACCTTCGGTCCGGTCAACGTGAAGACGACGCTCAAGGACCTCGACCCCGAGAGTCTGCGCGGCGACATCACGACGGTCGAGGGTGATTGGTACGATGCAAGCGAGGTCGAGAAAACGGTCAACGCCATCAGCGACAGGGTCGGAGATCTCGGCTACGCGTTCGTCGAAGTGAAGCCGGAGGTGGAGAAGGATCGCGAGAAGAAGACGATCGCGCTTACCTATGACATCCAGGAGGGCCCGCGGGTCTATGTCGAGCGCATCGACATCAACGGCAACGTGCGTACCCTCGATGAAGTGATCCGCCGCGAGTTCCGCGTTGTCGAAGGCGACGCCTTCAATGCGTCCAAGATCCGGCGCACGCGCCAACGGATCCAGAATCTCGGCTTCTTCAGCAAGGTCGACCTCAAGACGGTGCAGGGCAGCACGCCGGACCGGACCGTCGTCGAAGTCGACGTCGAAGAGCAGTCGACAGGCGAGCTCTCGTTCGGCGCCGGCTTCTCGACGTCGGACGGCCCGGTTGGAAATGTGGGCGTGCGCGAGCGCAATCTGCTCGGTCGCGGGCAGGATTTGCGTCTGGACTTTGTGATTTCGGGCTCGCGCTCGCAATTGAACTTCAGCTTCACGGAGCCCTATTTCCTCGACCAGGACCTGTCCGCCGGCATCGACGCCTACCGCACGGAGACCGACCGGACCAGCGACACGACGTTCAAGGAGCGAAACCTGGGTGGCGGATTCCGCTTTGGCTGGGACTGGAGCGAGTTCTTGCGGCAGAACGTGCGCTACAATGTCAGCGACGACGAGATTTTCGACATCAAGGCCAGTTCTTCGAACGCCATCAAGGCGCAGGACGGTTCGGAAGTGTCGTCGGTAGTCAGCCAGTCGATTTCCTACGATCGGCGCGACAGCAAGCTTAGTCCGACGGATGGTTACTACATGCAACTGAGCAACGACGTGTCTGGTGCGGGGGGCGACACGCGCTACTTGCGAACCCGGCTGAACCTCGGCTACTACCGCCCGATCGGCGAAGATTTGGTGCTTAGCGTCACCGGCGAAGGCGGCTACATCTTCGGCTTTGATCAGAAGATCCGCATAACCGATGCGTTCTTCCTCGGCGGCGCGAATCTGCGCGGCTTCAGAGCCAGAGGTGTCGGACCGCGCGACACGACGACCGGCGACTTCCTGGGCGGCAACAAGTATTTCGCCGGCTCGGTGCAGATGTCGTTCCCGCTGGGGTTGCCAGAGGAGTACAAGATCCGCGGTCGGGCCTTCAGCGACTTCGGCACGCTGTTCGACAACGATTTCGAAGACCGGGCGGCCAGCTTCACGGATAAGCGCAGCATCCGGGCATCGGCCGGCGCCGGCATAACCTGGGATTCGCCCTTCGGGCCCTTCGCCTTCGACCTTGCCTATCCGTTCCTCAAGGAGGGGACCGACAAGGAAGAATTCTTCCGGTTTAGTGTTGGAACGAGGTTCTGATCGATGAAGCACAGACAACTACGACCGCTCGTGATCGCCACCGCCATTATCTTTCCCGCTCTTTGGGGCGCCGTCGCCGGCCCGGTAGCGGCGCAGCAGCAACCCGTGCCGGTGGTCGTCGGAGTGATCGATGCCGACAAGATCGTGTCGGATTCCAAGGCGGGTCAGAGCCTCAAGGCCCAGGCAGACCAGAAACAGAAGCAGATCAAGGCCGACTACGAGAAGCAGCAGAAGCAGTTCGACGACACGGCGCGCAATCTCCTGCAGCAAAAGGACACGCTGTCCGCCGACGACTTCAATAAGAAGAAGGAGGATCTGAGGCGGCAGGGCGACCAGGAGACGAAGGCGCTGAACGACCGCCAGCGGCAGTTGGATCGCGGCATTTCCAAGGGCCAGGCACAGATCGTGCAGGCGCTCGTCGACGTCGTGAAAGATGTATCCAAGGCGCACGGACTGACGCTCGTGGTGTCGAAGGCCGTGACGCCCTATTTCGATGCGAGCTATGACATCTCGCAGGAAGTGATGCAGAAACTGAATACCAAGCTGCCGTCGATCAAGTTGCAGACGAGTGATGCGCAGCAGTAGATGTCGGTCCCGACTGCAGTGGCCGGCTCCGGTCGCGGGCTGAGCGGGTCGGGCGGGCGCATTGCGGGGAGCGGCCAATGGTGACGGCGGCGAGTCCGGCAGACGCGGAGGGCACGGAGACCGGTCGAGGACGCGAGCGCATGAGTGGCAAGAGCGAGGCGGGTGTCGCGGGCGGCGCGACCATCGAGATCGAGCGGATCATGCAGATGATTCCGCATCGCTACCCGTTCTTGATGATCGACCGCGTGACCGACGTCGTCCCGGATCAATCTGCTGTAGGCGTCAAGAATGTGTCGATCAATGAGTACTTCTTTCAGGGGCACTTTCCGGGTCACGCCGTGATGCCAGGCGTGCTGCTGATCGAGGCGATGGCTCAGACGGCGGCGGTCCTGGTCGTGCATACGCTCGGTCCGGAGGCCGAGGGCAAGCTGGTCTATTTCATGTCGATCGAGCACGCGAAGTTCAGGCGCCCCGTCGTGCCCGGCGACCAGCTGCACGTGCACGTCACGAAGGAGCGCAACCGCGGCCCGGTGTGGAAGCTTCGCGGCGAGGTCAAGGTTGGCGGAAACGTCGTGGCGGATGCGGCCTTCTCGGCGATGATCCGTGATCGCGAATGACGGCGAAAGACGGCACTACGGGAGAGGAACCATGAACGTGCAAGCAAGCTCGGGGACCCAGGCAGCAAGCAGTACCGCACAGTTCCAGTTTCTCCATACGATGATCCGCGTCTTCGATCTGGAAAAATCGATCGACTTCTATACGCGGCTCCTGGGCATGCGGGTGCTGCGCAGGAAGGACTATCCCACCGGAGAGTTCACTCTCGCCTTCGTGGGCTACGGCGATGAAGACGCCCATACCGTCCTCGAGCTGACCCACAATTGGGGTCAGAAGGAGCCTTACCAGCTCGGCAGTGCCTTCGGGCATCTGGCGGTCGGCGTGCCCGATATCTATGCAACCTGCGAACGGCTGGCCAAAGAGGGGGTCAAGATCCCGCGTCCGCCCGGCCCGATGAAGCACGGCGGCAGCGTCATCGCCTTCATCGAAGATCCCGACGGCTACAAGATCGAGCTGATCGAGCGGAAGTGAAGGACAGGGCGTCGTTGTCCGCCACTGCGGCCGGGCGCGTTCGTCAGCCTCGTTTCTCGATCGGAACGTAGCCGCGTTGCAGCGATCCGGTATAGAGCTGGCGCGGACGGCCGATGCGTTGCGAGGGATCTTCGATCATCTCCTTCCACTGCGCCACCCAGCCCACCGTCCGCGCCAGCGCGAATAGCGCCGTAAACATCGACGTCGGGAAACCGATCGCCTGCAGGATGATGCCCGAGTAGAAGTCGACGTTCGGATAAAGCTTGCGCTCGACGAAGTAGGGATCTTCCAGGGCCACCCGCTCCAGTTCCATGGCCAGGGCGAGGAGGGGATCGTTGCGCTTCCCGAGCGCATCCAGCACTTCGTGGCAGGTGCGTCGCATGATCTGCGCGCGCGGATCATAGTTCTTGTACACGCGATGGCCGAAGCCCATAAGGCGCACTTCGCGCTCCTTCGCGCGCTTCACGTATTCGGGGACCTTCTCCTTGCTGCCGATCTCCCGCAGCATGGCAAGCACGGCCTCGTTGGCGCCGCCATGCGCAGGCCCCCACAGCGAGGCGATGCCCGCCGCTATACAGGCGAACGGATTGGCGCCGCTGGACCCGGCGATGCGGACGGTCGACGTCGATGCGTTCTGCTCATGGTCGGCATGGAGGATGAAGATGCGGTCCATCGCCTTGGCGACGACGGGATCGATGCCGTACTCCTCGGCCGGCACGGCGAACGTCATATTGATGAAGTTCTCGGCATAGTTCAGCTTGTTGCGTGGGTAGATGAAGGGCTGCCCGACCGAATACTTGTAGGCGTAGGCGGTCACGGTCGGCATCTTCGCGATCAGCCGATGCGAGGCGATCATGCGCTGATGCGGATCGCCGATGTCCGTGCTGTCATGATAGAAGGCCGACATCGCCCCGACGACGCCGATCATCACGGCCATGGGATGGGCGTCGCGGCGGAAGGCGCGATAGACGTTGAGGAGCTGTTCGTGCAGCATCGTATGGTGCGTGATGTCGTGCACGAACTTCTGTTTCTGCGCAGCCGTCGGCAGTTCGCCTTCGAGCAGGAGATAGCAGACCTCCATGAAATCGCTGTGCTCGGCCAATTCCTGGATCGGATAGCCGCGATGCAGCAGGATGCCTTGCTCGCCGTCGATGTAGGTGATCGTCGATTCGCAACTGCCCGTCGATGTGAACCCGGGATCATAGGTGAAGAAGCCGTGATCCGTGTAGAGCTTGCGCACATCGATCACACGCGGACCCATCGTCCCGTCCATGATGGGCAGATCGAAGGAGTTGCCGGTGGTGTTGTCGGTGACGGTGACGGTGTTCTTCGACGCCGGACTGGCCATGCTGCTATCCTCTCGTTTTCGGCAAGCCAAGTTGCCAGTGGGCGGGCAATGGCTGGGCCGAAACATAGGGCCGTTCGCGCCCGGCTTCAATCAGAGCGGGGTAACAATTCCGCGGGCCCAGCCGCCGAACTGCCCCAAATTTGGCCTGGAGATGCTCAGCGATTGGGCGGTCGGTGCCGCTTGACGCCGGGATTGCTCCAATCGCGTAGCGTCCACGCCTGCGCGCTCTTTAGCAAAGGCGCAACCGGCGCTCAAATGATAGCATCGGCGGGTTCTGTACGACCGGTAGCGCAGGTGGAATACTGGCGGCACAGAAGACCTCAAGCAGTCGATGCCCGCGGATTCCCTCGACATTGCTGATACGCGCGCACGGCCCGGGTGGCGGGCGTTTCGGCTGGCGATGTCTGGCGCCCGTTGGCTCGGGCAGCAGGCGGCGGACGAGCGTGAGCGTTGGATCCTGTGGGTGCCGGTCCTCATCGGCGCCGGCGTCGCCGCCTATTTCGGGCTCGCTTTTGAGCCGCCGCCATGGCTAGGGGCGGTCGGGCTAGCTGGGGCGGTGGCGCTACGCGTTGCCTGCCGCCGCTGGCCCCTGGCGGCTGCCGGCGCCACCTGTCTGGCCTTGGCCTTTTTCGGCCTCGGCGCTGCACAGCTGCGCGTGGCCCTCGTCTCGGCGCCGTTCCTTTCGCGCGATATCAGCAGGGCCGCAATCGAGGGCCGGGTGTGCGAGGCCGACTTGCAACCGCATGGCTATCGCCTTTACCTGGATGACCTGACCGTCCCCGGGCTGACGCCCGAAGCGACGCCGCGCCGGGTGCGCGTACGCGTGGGCAAGGGCTTCTCTCCGGACCTGTTGGGCCAGCGCGTTCAAATCGTCGCACGCCGATTGGGGCCTATATCGGCGCCCGTCGCACCGGGCGCATTCGACTTTCAGCGCGACACGTTCTTTGAGCGGATCGGCGCGGTCGGCTATGGGTTCGATGCTCCCGAGGGCGCGTCGCCGGCAACCGGCGGTTGGCTGCGATCGCTTCCCTGCCAGCTGTCGGCGCTGCGCCTGACGATTGCCGGACGCATCCGCGCGGCGCTCGCCGGCGACGCGGGCGCCATGGGCGTGGCGCTGATCACCGGAGATCAAGGCGCGATCTCGGAGCCCACGATGCAGCACATGCGGGATTCCGGATTGGCCCATCTGCTGTCGATCTCCGGACTGCACATCGGGCTCGTCGCCGGGATCCTCTTCGTCGCCCTGCGTCGTGCTCTCAGTCTCGTACCGCGCGTGGCGCTCTACCACCCGATCAAGAAATGGGGTGCCCTCGCCGCGTTCGCGGGCACGCTGTTCTATGTGCTGCTCGCCGGCGCACCCGTGCCGGCCGTGCGCGCTTTCATCATGACCAGCATGTTTCTTCTGGCGGTGATCCTCGACAGGACAGCCATCTCGCTGCCGCCGGTAGCGTGGGCCGCCGTGGTCGTGCTGCTCCTGAGTCCGGAGGAATTGACGGGGCCGAGCTTCCAGATGTCCTTCGCGGCGGTCGTCGGGCTGGTGGCCGCCTACGAGGCCACGCAGACGCGCCGTCTGCAGTGGCGCGCCGAGGCCGGCTGGGCGCGGCGGACGGCGCTCTATCTGGGCGGCCTCGTCGGCACCAGCCTCGTCGCCACGCTCGCGACGGGGCCCTACTCGATCTATCACTTCAATCGCATCGCGTTCTACGGCGTGGCGGCCAACATGCTCGCTGTCCCCCTGACCGGCCTGTGGATCATGCCCTGGGCCGTGCTTGCGGTCCTGCTCATGCCCTTGGGCCTGGAGCGGGTCGCACTGATGCCGA
>DATIXH010000083.1:0-11104 GCA_035518775.1 Candidatus Acidiferrum sp. | reverse complement strand
GCGGTGGCGTCATGCCGTGGATTCGCGCAACGTTCTGCGGAACCCTTTCCCAAGGCCGCCGTTTCTATTCCCGTCGGCGCCTCCGCCCGCGCGAATCACGCTGAACGGGAGATGAATATCGTCCTCAAACTCCGTTCAGCGGCCATGGCGCAGAATGCGCCGCAGTTGAGGACAAATCCAAGGAGGTACATTGTCATGAAGAACGTCCTGCTCTCCGCCTGCGCCGCGGTCGTCATCGCGACGGGCGCGTCAGCAGCTTCGGCGGCCGATCTCTTCGCCCGGCATGACAGCCAGACGGGCACGATCATCCGCATCGACGACGTCCAACCGGGCTACGGCTGGCATGATGACGGCTACTCCTCAGGATATCGCCATCACGATGTCGTTCCCCCGTACTGGATCGTGCGCAGCCTGCAGCGCCAGGACTACCGCTACATCTCGCGGCCGATCCTGACCGGCAGGCTCTATCAGGTCAAAGCGGTCGGCCCGCATGGCCACAAGGTCAAGCTGTACATCGACGCCTATAGCGGCCGCATCGTGAGGGTCAAAGCCTAGCCAGGCCTCAGCGGCACGACAGCGTTCGCGCCCCGCCTCCTTGGAGGCGGGGCGTTTCGCATGCGGCGGTCGCGCGATATCAGGCCCGCCCGGCGAACCCCTGGCGCGCGAGAGCGGCGCCGGCGGCAAGCGCCTGCAGCTTGCCGACGGCGACGACCCGCGGCATCGGCGCCATGCCGCAGTTGGTGCAGGGATAGATGCGCTCGGGCGCGACGTAGCGCGCGGCGTTGCGGATCGTGGCGGCGACCTGCTCGGGCGTCTCCACCGCGTTGGAGGCGACATCGATGGCGCCGACCAGCACGTCTTTGTCCTTCAGCAAGCCGATCAGCTCCAGCGGCACGCGCGAGTTGGCGCATTCGAGCGACACCTGCTGCAGGCGGCTCTTGTTGAGGGCCGGGAAGATCTCCTCGTACTGGCGCCACTCGCCGCCCAGGGTCTTCTTCCAGGCGATGTTGGCATCGATGCCGTAGCCGTAGCAGATATGCACGGCGGTGGTGCAGGCGAGGCCCTCGATGGCCTTGTGCAGCGCCTCGATGCCCCACTCGCGCACGTCCGCCATGAAGACGTTGAAGGCGGGCTCATCGAATTGGATGACGTCGACGCCGAGCGCCGCCAGCTCGCGCGCCTCCTGGTTGAGCAGCGCGGCGAACGCCATCGCCATGTCGGCGCGGCGACCGTAGTGGGCGTCGGCGATGGTGTCGCAGATGGTCATCGGCCCCGGCAGGGTGAACTTCAGCTTGCGCCGGGTATGGGCGCGGGTGAAGCGGACCTCGTCGCCGTGCACCGAGTGCCTCCGCCGCACCTGGCCGGTGACGGTCGGCACGTCGACGAAGTAGCGGTCGGCGCGGATGCCCATCTTGGTCTTCTTCGCCCAGTCGATGCCCTCGATGTCCTGCAGGAAGCCGTGCACGAAGTGGACGCGGAACTGCTCGCCGTTGCTGACGATATCGATACCGGCGTCTTCCTCCTCCTTGAGCCAGACGAGCGCGGCGTCGCGCTTGGCGCTCTCCAGCGCTTCGCCTTCGAGGCGCCAGGGCGCCCACAGCTTCTCGGGCTCGGCCAGCCAGGACGGCTTCGGCAGGCTGCCGGCGAGCGTCGTCTGAAGCATTGCTCTCTCCCGTGCAGGTGTGGCTCCGGGCAGCCAGCATAACACCGGCCGTCGCGGGCCCGAAACGGCCCCTTGCGGCGGGCGGCATCGCCTGCGAGAACCCTCCGCCAGTCAGTCCGGAGCACGTCATGAAATATCTCTGCCTGGTCTACTTCGATGAGAAGACGTTCGGTTCGCTGCCCGACTCGCCGTCGGACAAGGAGTGCTTCGCCTCCGGCGAAGGGTTGCGCGCGAGCGGCCACTATCTGGCCGCGGAGCCGCTGGAGCCCGTGCGCACGGCGAAGACGGTGCGGGTGCGGAACGGCAAGGTGTCGATCACCGACGGTCCGTTCGCGGAGACCAAGGAGCAGCTCGGCGGATTCTATCTGATCGAGGCCGAGGACCTGGAGGAGGCGACGCAGCTGGCCGCGAAGATTCCGCCGGCCCGGGTGGGCAGCATCGAGGTGCGGCCGGTGCGCAGCCTCAATCTCGATTGAGGCCGGCGGTCAGTCGTCCTCTTTGCCGAGGGCTGCCTCGGCTACCAGACGATGGTAGGCCATCATCGAGTCGAAGCGATCGATGTTGGCCTCGCGATAGGCGTCGAGCGGCGCCAGCAGGCGGCCCTTGGCGCCGAGGGCCTCGTCGGCCAGCGCGATCATGCGTCGATTCGGCCAGGGATGGACGGTGACGCGCAGCAATTCGCGGAACGCATCGCCGGCGCGATCGAGGCCGAGATCGCGGGCGAGGGCGATGTAGCCGCTGGCCGTGCTGCGGCTGATGCCGGCGTGGCAATGCACGAGCAGGCGCGCGGGCGTCTTCGCATGCGCGCTGCGGACCTCGTCGGCGAAGGCGATGATCCGCTCCACATGTTCGGCGGTCGGCCCATCCGGCTGGATCGCGTCGACGTCCATGAAGCGCAGCAGCAGGGTCGTGCGCGACCGCGGCTCGTGGCCGTAGACGGGCGGCTCCGGCGTCGGCGGATCGAGGATGCCCAGCAGATGCGTCGGACGGTACTCGGGCACGAGCGTGCCGATGTTGTGCAACGCACCGATCCTGACCTGAAAGCGCTTGCTCATTCTGACCCCTTTTCGGCAGGCCGGCGCAGCCGCCGCTTCGGCGGGCCCCAGGAAGCGACGCCGAGCATTTCGCCGTAGACCGGATCGCGCGCCGCGCGGCGGCGGTGCAGGCGGAGATAGGCGTCGAGCCGCTGCGGATGCTCGCGGCGGTAGGCGTCGAGGGCCCCGAGCATGCGGCCGCCGGCGCCGAGCAGCGCATCGGCGTGCCGGACGATGGTGCGATTCGGCCACGGCTTGTTCGTGAGGCGCAGCAGCGCGGCAAAGGACTCCTCGGCTTGCGCGACGCCATGGCGGCGGACCAGCGCAGCGTAGGCGGTGGCGGTGCTGCGGCTGACGCCGCCGTGGCAATGGATGAAGAGCCGTGCGGCAGGGGCGGCGAGCGCGCGCTCGATCAGCGTGAGCATCGCGGCGACGTGGTCGGCCAGCGGACCGTCTTCGGAATCGCGGAAGCGCAAGACGAGCGCGTCGCGGCTGGCCGGCTCGTGCGCATAGGCCGCCGGATCCGGCATGGCCGGATCGAGGATGCCGATGAGGTGGGTCGGGCGGAAGCTCGGCAGGTCGGCGTCGATGGTGTGGAGGCCGCCCACCCTGAGGGAGAAACCGGCGCTCATGCGCGGGCGTCCTCGGCCAGGCGCGCGGCGATCGCCGGCATCGTCTCGGCCGCCACGTTGGCGAAGGCGAAGCGCAGGAACGAGTCCTGACCGCCGCCGAACATGCTGCCGGGCAGGCAGAGGAGGTTCTGCCGGTCGGCCAGGCGGCGCGCCACATCCGCCGCCGGACGGCCGTCGTGGGGATGGCGGACGTAGGCGAAGTAGGCGCCGGAGCTCACCAGCTCGTAGCCGATGTCGTTGCGGCGGAAGGCATCGCGCAAACGCGCGAGGCGGTCGCGCATCATCGCGGTATTCGCGCGGCGCCAGTCGCCGAGCGCGCGCAGGCCGTAGATCGCCGCCGCCTGGCCGATGCGCGGCGCGCAGATCGCGACCGTGTCCATGGCCTTGGCGATCTCGGCGCCGAGGCGGCGGCCGCAGGCGATGGCGCCGACGCGGTAGCCCGTAAGGCAGAACACCTTCGAGAAGCTGTAGAGATGCACGAGAGTGTCGGGCCAGGCGGCATCCTGGAACAGCGCGTGCGGCGGCGCCTCCTCCGCCAGAAAATCGCGATAGGTCTCGTCGATGACGAGCGCCAGGCCGCGGGACTGCGCCAGGCGGTAGAACGCCGCGATCGTCTCCGGCGGATAGATTGCGCCCGTCGGGTTGTTGGGCGTCACCAGCACGATCGCGCGCGTGCGCTCGGTGATGCGCTTGGCGGCATCGTCCACATCTGGCACGCCGCCGCGCTCCGGCCGGAGGGGCAGATGCACGGCGCGCATGCCCTGCATGTCGAACCACATCTGGTGATTGAAGTAGTAGGGCAGCGGCAGCAGGATCTCGTCGCCCGCCTTCGCGAGCGCCAGCGTGGCGAGGCAGAACCCCTGGTTGCAGCCGGCGGTGATGACGACCTGCTCGGCGGCGACCCCGGCGCCGTAGCGGGCCGCGATGTCGGCTGCCAGCGCCGTGCGCAGCTCCGGCAGGCCCTCGATGTCGGTGTAGCGCGCCATCGTCGGCTCGCCGATGCGAGCCGCGAGGTGATCGGTCAGCTCCTTGGCCGGCGGATAGCCGGGCACGGCCTGGGAGACGTCGATCAAGGGCTTGTCGGCCGGGAACTCGCGTCCCTTGATCCAGCCGTAGGCCTCGGCGATCGGCGGCTCGGCGACGGCGGCCAGGGCGGGATTGAGATGCATGGCCGCAGGTGTAGCGGACGCAGGCGGGCCTGTCACCTGCGGCGGCTGAGCGCGGCTTGAGCGCTATATGATCGCCGCACGACTAGCCCGCGTCCTTCGACAAGCTCAGGATGAGGAAGAAATCTTCGTGGCACGAAGAGAGCACCTCATCCTGAGCTTGTCGAAGGACGCACCCCGCTCCTCCCATTCTCCGTCACGTCTCGAACTGCAGCACGCCGAAGATCATGTTGACGGTTTCGTTGTCCTCGGAGAGCGGCATCGAGATGTCGCGGTAGTTCTGGATCCAGCGATTGAAGCCGACGTAGGGGACATGGCTCACGATCGGCCGCTTCTCCTGGAGAATCCGTGTCGCCGTGTTCCAGACCTCGGTGCCCGGGCTCTGCTGCGGCAGGGCGCTGAAGCGGGCTCCGGTGTGATCGTGACCGAAACGCGCGGCAACGGCCGTGCCCATCAGACGATAGCGGAAGTCGACCGGATTTCGTTCGACGTCGATGAGCACGACGTAGGGCAGAAGCTCCATGATCTCCGTCGGCTCGATGTCGCGGCGCGCCGGCATGCGGCGGCCCGCGCGCTTGCTATCCCAGTAGTCCAGGCCCTGCTCGATCAGGTTGGACACCCGGCGGAACGTTCGATTGGACATGACAGCACGCACTACTCCTGATTTGATAGCGTCATCCGATCCGCAAGAGGGTGCACCCATGGGCATCTCCTGGCTCGACCACGTGAACATCCGCACAACCAATCTCGCGGCCATGTCGCGCTTCTACGCAGAGGTGCTGGGCATGCCCTCCGGACCGCGGCCCAACTTCCGCTTCGGCGGCGCCTGGCACTACTGCGGCGACCGCGCCGCGGTGCATCTGGTCGAGGTCCCGAAGGCGCCGGCCGGCGGCGAGATGCCGCGGCTCGAGCACTTCGCCTTCCGCTCGTTCGGCTTCGCGCCCTTCCTCGACCGGCTGCGCAGGGCCGACATCTCCTACGACATCGCCGTCGTGCCCGGCCTCAATATCAGGCAGGTCAACATCTACGACCCCGACGGCAATCACATCGAGGTGCAGTTCGGCCCGGACGAGCAGGCGGATATGGGCGCCTTCGAGGGGCGGACCTCCTAGGCGCTCAGTTCGGCATCGCCACGGTGAAGTAGGGGCCCGGCGCCTTTTCGCTCGGGCCGGTCGGGCCCGGCACGGCATGCTCGACGGCCGGCAGGCTCTTCAGGTAGGCGGCGACCGCGCGCATATCCTCATCCCTGAGGTTCGAATAAGAGCGCCACGGCATGGCCGGCGCCAACTCGCGCCCATCGGGCCGGACGCCCGTGCGCAGCACCGTCACGATGTCCTGCTCCGTCCACTCGCCCAGGCCGGTCTTCCGATCCGAGGTGAGGTTCGGCGGATAGAAGATGCCGAGGCCGGGGATCTGGAAGCCGATGTCGGAGCCGGCGAGGAAATGCGTCGGGTCCGGCTGGCCGGCGAGCGCGCCGGTCGAATGGCAGCCCGTGCAATCCATGATGCTCACGAGATATTTGCCATGTTCCGCCGGCGATTCCGCACGCGCCGCAGCGGCGGCGGCCATGATCGCGGCCGTCAGCATCGTCAGCGTCAGCAGGCGCTGGATATTCTTGTTCGACATATTCGCCCTTCACCCGTCTTTTATTGCTGCCGGCGGCAATGCGCCGCCATTCCCGCGAAGAATTCCCGCAGGCGTCCGCGCATTGCCGTCGCGTGGGTTATCGGCCTTTCGCGTTTCGATCGGATTTCGCCGTCCGTTTCGATTGTTTCGCAAAGGTGTGGGCGGGACTCAGCGCGTCGCCGCGATCTCCTGCTTGCGCTTCGCCACATAGGCCTCGAGCTCCTCGCGGATGGCGGGGTCGAGCGGGGGCTGCTCGTAGGTCCGGAGCAGATCTTTCCATATGGCGTTGGCGCGGCGGGTGCCGTCGAGGGCGCCGGCCTCGCGCCAGGTCTCGAAGTTGCGCCAGTCTGAGAGCAGCGGCTCGTAGAAGGCATGCTCGAAGCGCTCGAGGGTGTGGGCGGCGCCGAAGAAATGCCCGCCGGGCCCGACCTCGGCGATGGCGGAGAGGCCCAGCGAATCTTCGGTCACGGCCATCGGCGACACGAAGGCCGCCATCATCTGGAGCATCTCGGCGTCGAGGATCAGCTTCTCGAACGATGCGGTGAGGCCGCCCTCGAGCCAGCCCGCGCCCTGCTCCAGCAGATTGACGTGGCCGAGGAAGCAGCCCCACAGCGACATGCCGCTCTCGTAGGCCGCCTGCACGTCCGTGACGTTCGAGGCCGTAACGTTGCTCGAGCGGTAGGGCAGGCGGTAGCGGCGGGCGAGCTGGCCTCCGGCGATCACGGCCTGCGCATATTCCGGCGTGCCGAAGGCCGGCGCGCCCGTGCGCATGTCGACGTTCGAGGTGAAGCCGCCATAGGCGACCGGCGTACCGGGATTGATCACCTGCGTGAGCGCGACCACCGCGAGCGCCTCGGCATTCTGCTGCGCCAGTGCGCCCGCGATCGTCACCGGGCTCATGGCGCCCGAGAGCGTGAAGGGCGTGATCACCAGAGCCTGGCCGGCGCGGGCATATTCGGTGAGGCCCTCCGCCATCGGGATGTCGAGCCGGAGGGGCGAGTTCGTGTTGATGATCGTGAGCTGGGCGGGATTGCGGGCCAGGCCCTCGGCGGTGGTCTGCAGGGCGATGCGGTTCATCTCGATGGCGTCGCGCGCGCGGTAGCCGCCGAGGCCCCAGCCCTGCCAAGTCTTGTCGGTGAGCGTGATCTGCGCGAGGTAGAGATCGAGGTGGCGCGATTCTCCGGGCAGATCGAGCGGCTCGGCCGGGCCGCCGCCTTCCTGGTGCACGATGTTCAGGCAATGCACGACGCGGATGAAGTCGCACATGTCGGCATAGCTGCCGTCGCGGCGGCCGCGATCGAGATCGCTGATGTAGGCCGGGCCGCCCACCGAGGCGACCACGAATCTGTTCCCGCCGATGTCGACGTTGCGCGCGGGATTGCGGGCACGGAGCGTGAAGGAGGGCGGCGCCGTGGCGATCGCCCGCTCGATGAAGCCGCGGTCGAAGCGGACGCGCTGGCTGGCATGATCGACGTCGAGCCCGGCCGCTTTCAGGAGCGCGCACGTCGGCTCGTGCAGCACTTCCATGCCGATCTCTTCGAGCACCTTCAGCGACGCCAGGTGAATGGTCTCGACCTGATCGGCGGAGAGGACCTCATAGGGCCGATAGGGATTGGCGATCTCGCGCCACGGCAACTGCCGCAGACGCTGCGCCGTGCGGCGCTCGCGGCGGCGTGGCGTTGCGTCAGTCATGGGACCACTCGCTCACGCCGGAAAGGTACGTCGCCTGCGGCAGGCTCGTCGAGCGCGCGCGCAAAGCGGTGGCCGCTATACACCGCGTGCACGATCGCGCCGGGCGCCAGGCAATCGCCGATGCGCGTCACGGACTTGATGCCGGCCGCCGCCAGCGCCGCCGGATCGGATTGCAGCTCCCGATAGAGCGCATCGTTCGGCAGCCGCGCCGTCACCAGCAGGAGGCTTCCGCAGGGGCGCATCTGGCGCTGGCCCGTATGGATGTGCGCCAGCGACACGGCGTCGGCATTGGCACCGATGAGATCATGGAACGGCAGGATCTCGACGCCGAGCCGGATCAGCCGCGCCTGCACCTTCGGCTGCTCGTCGGTCATGCGCGTCCAGGTCGAGGCCTCGGCGGCGGGCGTCGCGAGCGTCACGGCATGGCCGTCGCGCCGCAGCTTCTCCGCGAGCACGCCGCCCATGTAGTAATGATCGTCGTCGAACACCAGAACCGGACCGGCGATCGCGACTCCGTCCATTATATCGGCGGGCGTGACGACGGCGGGATGATCCAATCCATCGACGGGATGATGATGGCGGTAGCCGGCGCCGTCTCGCCGCCAGGTCGCGCCCGTCGCCACGACCACGTGATCGAAGCCGAATTCCAGCACCTGCGCCGCGGTCAGCGGGCTGGCTGGGAAGAGCTCGACATTGGGGAGGCGCTGCAGCTGGCCGAGGCGGGAGTCGCGCACGCGCGCCCAGCTCGACAGGCCCGGCAGCTTGCTCTCGCGCGTCACCCGGCCGCCGAGCGCAGTGCCGGCCTCGGCGAGCGCCACCGCATAGCCGCGCCTGCCGAGGGCGACGGCGCATTCGAGGCCGGCCGGGCCGCCACCGACGATCAGGACCTTGGCCGCGCTCTTAGCCGGCGCGATACGCTCGGGATGCCAGCCACGCCGCCACTCCTCGCCCATGGTCGGATTCTGGGTGCAGCGGATCGGCACCCCTTCGTTGTTGCCGGAGCGGCAGATGTTGCAGCCGATGCATTCGCGGATCTCGTCCTCGCGGCCTTCGTCGATCTTGCGCGGCAGAAAGGGATCCGCGATCGAGGGCCGTGCCGCGCCTATGAGGTCGAGCAGGCCCTTGCGGATCTGCCCGGCCATGGCATCGGGCGAGGTGAAGCGGCCGACGCCGACGACCGGCTTGCTCGTGAGCTGCTTCACGAAGCCGACATAGGACGTCTGGTAGCCCTCCTCGGAGAAGCGCGCGCTCATGGAATCGTTGTCGACGTCGCTGATGTTGACGTCCCAAAGATCCGGCAGCTCCGCCAGCATAGCGACGACCTCGCGGCCTTCGGCCTCCGCGGTTACGCCCTTCAGGCCCAGCAACTCATCGACGGCGAGACGCACCGCGACGCCGCAGCGATCGCCGATGGCCGCCTTCGTCTCCTCGATCATCTCGCGCAGCAGACGCACGCGGTTCTCGAGGCTGCCGCCATATTCGTCGCTGCGCTGATTGGCGCGGCGGGAGATGAACTGGAACGGCAGATAGTCGTGGCCGGCATAGACATAGACGATATCGAAGCCGGCCGCCTGCGCGCGCCGGGCAGCCGCCACCTGCCAGCGCCGGAGCTCGCGGATGTCGCTCTTGTCCATGGCCCGCGACTGGACGGGATGCACGAGATGCAGGGGCAGGCCGGAAGGCGAGAGCGGCGGCTCGCGGCTGTAGCGGTTCGGCGCGTGGTTGCCGCCATGCCAGAGCTCGACCCCGGCGAGCGCGCCGTGGCGATGCACGGCCTCCGTCATCAGCGCCTGCGCCTTCACGTCGTCGTCGTCCCACAGCGTGGCGTAGGCGTAGGGGCCGTCATCGGAAGACGGATGGATCGAGCAGTACTCGGTGCAGACGACGCCCCAGCCGCCCTCGGCCTTCACCGCGCGCATGGCGGCCAACGTCTGCGGCAGCGCATAGCCCATGCCGGAGCAGTGCGGCACCTGATAAAACCGATTTCTGGCCGTCACCGGCCCGATGCGGACCGGCTCGAACAGGATGTCGTAGCGCGGATTGCGCGGCACGCGGCGGCCTCCCCTGGACAGCGCCCACGCTAACCCGGACGGCGCCACGGCAACTCTCGTGAAACCGTCACGCCGTGACGCGGAACAGATGGTGCTTCTGTAGGGGCGGCCCTACGTGACCGCCCCGGGGCGACCACATGGGTCGCCCCTACAGAGGATCGGTCACGTCCGGAGGTCCGGCAGATCCTTGTAGAGGTCGAGGGCTTCGGGGTTGGCGAGGGCCTCGCGATTCTTGACCGGGCGGTTGTGCACGATATTGCGGACTGCGAGCTCGACGATCTTGCCGCTTTTCGTGCGCGGGATGTCGGCGATCTGCACGATCTTGGCCGGCACGTGGCGCGGTGTGGTGTTGGAGCGGATCTGCGTCTTGATCTTCTGGACGAGCGCGTCGTCGAGCGTGAGGCCGGGCCGCAGGCGCACGAACAGGACGATGCGGGTATCGCCCTGCCATTCCTGGTCGATGACCAGGCTCTCCTCGACCTCCGGCAGCTGCTCGACCTGGCGGTAGATCTCGGCCGTGCCGATGCGCACGCCGCCGGGGTTTAGCGTCGCATCCGAGCGGCCGTAGACAATGACGCCGTCATGCTCGGTCAGCTCGATATAGTCGCCGTGGCACCAGACGTTCGGAAACTTGTCGAAATAAGCGGCGCGGTACTTCTTGTCGTCCTCGTCGTCCCAGAAGCCGACGGGCATGGAGGGGAACGGCAGGGTGCAGACCAGCTCGCCCTTCTGGCCGCGCCGCGAATGCCCTTCCTCGTCCCACACCTCCACGGCCATGCCGAGGCCGCGCGCCTGGATCTCGCCGCGCCACACCGGGCCGATGGGGTTGCCGAGCACGAAGCAGGAGATGATGTCGGTGCCGCCGGAGATGGAGGAGAGGCAGACGTCCTTCTTGATGGCGTCGTAGACGTAGTCGAAGCTCTCGGGCACCAGCGGCGAGCCGGTCGAGGTCATCGCGCGCACGGTCTTCAGCGAATGCGTCTCGATCGGCTTCAGGCCCGCCTTGTTGACCGCGTCGATGTACTTGGCCGAGGTGCCGAACAGGGTCATCGATTCGCGGTCGGCATAGTCGAACAGGATGCGGCCGTCGGATTGGAACGGGTTGCCGTCGTAGAGCAGCAAGGTCGCCTCGGACGCCAGCGCCGTGATCAGCCAGTTCCACATCATCCAGCCGCAGGTGGTGAAGTAGAACACGCGGTCGCCGGCGTGGATGTCGCAGTGCAGGCGGTGCTCCTTCATA
>DATIXH010000082.1:0-14038 GCA_035518775.1 Candidatus Acidiferrum sp. | reverse complement strand
GCGAGCGCGCAGGTGCCCTATCACCTCGAATATCTGAGCGACGCCTTCACCGAGGTCACCGGCTATCCCGTGAGCGAGTTCGTCGGCGCCGACCGCAAATCCGACGTCGAGCTGATCTTCGAAGACGATCGTGACTTCGTGCGCACCGCGATCGACGAAGCCCTTGCAGCGCGACGGCCGTTCTCGATGGAATACCGCATCCGCCACAAGGACGGCTCGATCCGCTGGATGCTGGAGCAGGGCCGCGGCGTGTTCGACGAGGCCGGCACGCTCCTCCATGTCGACGGCGTGGTGTTCGATATCACCGAGAAGGTCAAGGCGCTCGATCAGGCCAACGCCGCGATGGAGAAGCTGGCGCAGCAGGAGCGGATGGCGACGATCGGCAAGGTGGCGGCGACGTTGAGCCACGAGCTGCGCAATCCCCTGACCGCGATCCTGACCTCGACCGCGCTGCTGCGCCGCCGGGCCGAAGGCGACGTCGTCCGCACGCTCGATCGCATCGAGCGCAACGTCGAGCGCTGCACGGACATCGCCACGGACCTGCTGGCATTCACCGAGCCCGAGGCCCTGCAGCGCGAACCGACGGCGATCGACGAGTGGCTCGCCCAGCTGCTGGAGCAACAGCGGCGGCCCGAGGGCATCGTCATCGAGAAGCAGCTCGCCGGCGCCGGCATCGCCGCCATTGATCGGCGACAGCTCTGGCTGGCCATCGGCAACCTGGTCGAGAATGCGGTCGCTGCGCTCCGCGACCCGGTCTGGCAGCCGCCGGCTGGGCACCGCCCAACGATCGTGCTGCGCTCGGAAACCGCCGGCGCCGACTGCCTCCTCACCATCAGCGACAACGGACCCGGCCTCAGCGCCGACGTGATGCCCCGCGCGTTCGAGCCACTGTTCACGACCCGCGGCTTCGGCGTCGGCCTCGGCCTGCCGATCGCCCGCCAGATCGTGCAGCAGCATGGCGGGAGCCTGACGCTGCACAACGGCGACGCCGGCGGGGCCGTGGCCATCCTCTCCCTCCCCCGCCAGATGAGCGCCCAGGCCGCGGCCTGAGCCCCGGACCTCACGCCGGCTTGTCGCCGGTCGGGCGGCAGCAGCGCAGGAGCGTGTGCACGACGAAGTCGATGTGGCGGTCGATCTCCTGCGGCGTCGGCATGCGCGTGGGGTTGAACAGCACGCGGTTGTGGTGGTCGCCGCGCAGCGCGTGGACGAAGAAGTGCGCGAGCTGCTCCGGATCGTCGGTCTCGATCTGGCCGCGTGCGACGGCGGCCCGGAAGAACTCGGCGACGCGCGTCGTCACCGCCTGCGGTCCCGTACGGTAGAAGATGTCGCCGAGATGCGGGCAGCGGCCGCTCTCGCCCGCCACCAGACGGTAGAGCGCGATGCGCTTGGGCTGCAGGATGACGTTGAGATAGCTGCGGCCGATCGCGCGCAGGTTGTCCTCGAACGAGGCGCCGGCGGGCAGGGCGTCGACGGAGGCCGCCAGGGTCTCGGCGCCCTGGGCGATCAGCGCACTGAGCAGACCCTCCTTGTTGCCGAAGAGCGCGTAGACCGTGGCCTTCGAGCCGCCGGCCCGCTCGACCACCGCGTCGATGCTGGCGCCGGCATAGCCACGCTCGAGGAAGACCGCGGCCGCCGCCTCCAGAAGCGCTTCGCGCTGGGCGGCCGGCGTGCGGCGCTGCCGCGGGCGCGACGGCGCCACCGGTTTCTGTCGATCTGTCAGAGGTATAGCCATCGATTTCTTCTGCGTAGTGTACCGTACTGTCCAGTCTATTCCTTCATATAGGGGTGTCCCTGGCCACGGCAACGGTGTGCGGCCCCGGGTGATCTATAGTATTGACTTCATGAAAAAATTTTATAAAGCAGTTCCGCCTCTCTGCTATGCAGAATATGCGTGCCTCCGGGCATAGCCATCAATTGACCGCAAGTCGGCCCATACTATGTACGATCTGGTACATTAACTTTAGACATGCGGAGACAGATCATGCGTCGCATCGTCAAGCAGCTCGCGGGCGGAGTGGCGGCCCTGGCCTTGCTGACCGGCGGCACCGGCTATGGCTGGTACTGGCTGGAGACCGGCCGTTACGCGGAATCGACCAATGACGCCTATGTGAAGGCCGACTTCACGACCGTGGCGCCGAAGGTGTCCGGCTATATCGCGGCCGTGATGGTCGAGGACAACCAGCCGGTGAAGGCCGGGCAGGTCCTTGCGCAGATCGACGATCGCGACTTCAAGACCGCGCTCGCGCAGGCCCAGGCCGACGTCGCCAATGCCGCGGCGGGGATCCGCAATCTCGACGCCCAGCTGGCGCTGCAGCAGTCGGTCATCGATCAGGCCAGTGCGGACATCGCGTCGGCACAGGCGGCTCTCGACTTCGCCCAGCAGGATTACACGCGCTATCGCAACCTGACGAAGACCGGCTACGGCACGACGCAGCGCGAGCAGCAGGCCGATGCCGCCCTGCGCGCCCAGAAGGCGCAGCTGCAGCACAACCAGGCCGTGCTGGTCGCGGCGCAGCAGCAGATCGAAGTGTTGCGCACGCAGCGGTCGCAGGCCGCGACCCAGGTGCAGCGCGACCGGGCGGTCGAGCAGCAGGCGGAGCTGAACGTCGGCTACACCACGATCGTTTCGCCCATCGACGGCACGGTCGGCGCGCGCTCGCTGCGGGTCGGCCAGTACGTCCAGGCCGGGACGCAGCTGATGGCGGTGGTGCCGCTGCAGGCGGTCTACGTGGTCGCCAACTTCAAGGAGACGCAGCTGACCCATGTGCGCGGCGGCGAGCCCGTGACGGTTTCGGTCGATACCTTCCCGGGCGCCGAGTTCCGCGGCCATGTGGACAGCCTGTCGCCGGCGAGCGGGCTCGAGTTCAGCCTGCTGCCACCCGACAACGCGACCGGCAACTTCACCAAGATCGTGCAGCGCATCCCCGTGAAGATCATGCTCGAGCGGGGCGATCCGCTGGTCGGGCTGCTGCGGGCGGGCATGTCGGTGGAGGCGACGATCGACACCAAGGCGACCGTGCTGGCCGAGGACACCGGCGGCAGCGGCCTCATCAAGACCGCGGCCGCGAGCCAGACGGATCAGCGCTGAACCGTTCGAAGTGGTGGGATCAACCATGTCGGCCATCGGACGTCTTGACGCAAGCATCGCCGCCGCCCCGCGGCTGGCCACCCCGGTCGATCCGCAGCCACGGCATGCCAACGACAACATCGAGCGCGAGACGACGGTCAGCACGAAAACCTGGCTCGCGGTCGTGGGCGCCGCGCTCGGCGCGTTCCTCGCCGTGCTCAACATCCAGATCGTCAACTCGTCGCTCGCCGACATCCAGGGCGCCATCGGCGCCGGCATCGATGACGGTGGCTGGGTGTCGACCTCCTACCTGATCACCGAGATCATCGTCATCCCGCTCAGCGGCTGGCTCACCACCGTGTTCTCGATGCGGCGCTATCTGCTAGCCAATACCATCCTGTTCATGCTGTTCTCGGTCGCCTGCGCCTTCGCACAGAACCTCGGACAGATGATCGTGCTGCGCGCGCTCCAGGGCTTCGCCGGCGGCGTGCTGATCCCGCTCGCCTTTACCATTATCATCACGCTGCTGCCGAAGGCGAAGCAGCCGATCGGGCTGGCGCTGTTCGCCCTCTCCGCTACGTTCGCGCCGGCGATCGGGCCGACCATCGGCGGCTACCTCAACGAAAACTACGGCTGGCAATTCATCTTCTATGTGAACCTCGTGCCGGGCGCGCTCATGGTCGCCATGCTCTGGTACGCGCTCGAGCCGGCCCCGATGCGGCTGGGGCTGCTGAAGAACGGCGACTGGGCCGGCATCGTCGCCATGGCGATCGGCCTCGGTGCGCTGCAGACCGTGCTCGAGGAGGGCAACAAGGACGACTGGTTCGGCTCGCCCTTCATCACGCGGCTCGCCATCGTCGCCGCGGTCTCGCTGTCGCTCTTCCTCTGGATCGAGCTCACCGTCCGCAAACCGCTGCTGAATCTGCGGCTGCTGTTCCGGCGCAATTTCGGCCTCGGCACGCTCGCGAATGTGATGCTGGGGGCGGCGCTCTACGGCTCCTCCTTCATCCTGCCCCTCTATCTCTCGCAGATGCAGGGTTACAACGCCGAGCAGATCGGCGAGGTGCTGGCCTGGACCGGCCTGCCGCAGCTGCTGCTGATCCCGCTGGTCCCCTGGCTGATGCCGCGGATCGGCGCCCGCGCGCTTGTCGCCTCCGGCCTGGCGCTGTTCGCGGCCAGCAACTTCATGAACATCTATATGAGCCCCGACGTGGCGGCCGACCAGCTGCTGCTGCCGAACATCGTGCGCGCGATCGGCCAGGCCGTCATCCTGGCGCCGCTCGCCGCCATCGCCAGCGCCGGGATCGAGCGGGAGAACGCCGGCTCCGCCTCGTCGCTGTTCAACATGATGCGCAATCTCGGCGGCGCCATCGGCATCGCCGCGCTGCAGACCTTCGTCACCAAGCGCGAGCAATTCCATTCCAACGTGCTGACCGATTCGGTCTCGCTGTTCGACGAGGCGACGCGGACGCGCCTCGCGCAGCTGATGCACTATTTCCTGACGCACGGCATCGCCGATCCTGCGCAGGCCTGGCGCGAGGCGGTCGTGGCGGTCGGCCGCAGCGTCCGCCATCAGTCCTTCCTCATGGCTTATGGCGACACGTTCTTCCTGCTGGGCGTGGTGCTGACGATCGCCGTCGGCGCCGTGCTGCTCCTGCGCAAGGCGAGCGGGTCCGGCGGCGCCGGCGCGCACTAAACGGCGTTCGGACGCATCGTGCGGCGGATGCGCGGGCGGCCGCCGGCCGCCCCTACAGAATCTCCACCTTCTCGCGCGCTCCCGTGCCTCCGCCTTCCCTTCGGGCGCGAAACATGCGAGCCTGAAATGCCAGGGCGGAGATTCGTTAATGGTCGATTTCAGGCCTGATTCCAAGAAGCTGGATGAAGATTCACTGCTCATGCATGCGAGCGGGCGGCCAGGCAAGCTGGAGATCCGCGCCACCAAGCCGCTGACCACGCAGCGCGACCTCTCGCTCGCCTACTCGCCGGGCGTGGCGGCGCCCTGCCTGCGCATCGCCGAGGACAAGACGCTGGCCTACGACTACACGGCCAAGGGCAACATCGTCGCCATCATCTCCAACGGCACGGCGGTACTCGGTCTCGGCAATCTCGGGGCGCTCGCCTCCAAGCCGGTCATGGAAGGCAAGGCGGTGCTGTTCAAGCGCTTCGCCGACATCGACGGAATCGACATCGAGGTCGACACCCAGGACGTCGACGAGTTCGTCAACAGCGTGCGTTTCCTCGGGCCCAGCTTCGGCGGCATCAATCTCGAGGACATCAAGGCGCCCGAGTGCTTCATCATCGAGCAGCGGCTGCGCGAGGTGATGGACATCCCGGTCTTCCACGACGACCAGCACGGCACCGCCATCATCGCGCTCGCCAGCCTGCTCAACGCGCTCGACCTCACGGGGCGCTCGCTCAAGAATACGCGCATCGTCATCAACGGCGCAGGCGCCGCCTCGATCGCCTGCATCGAGCTGATCAAGACCATGGGGCTGCCCACCGATCACGCCATCCTCTGCGACACCCAGGGCGTGATCTACCAGGGCCGCGAGAAGGGCATGAACCAGTGGAAATCCGGCCATGCCGCCGTCACCAAGGCGCGCACGCTGGCGGAGGCGGTGAAGGGCGCCGACGTCTTCTTCGGCCTCTCCGCCAAGGGCGCCATGACCGCCGACATGGTGAAGAGCATGGCGGACAAGCCCATCATCTTTGCCATGGCCAATCCCGACCCGGAGATCACGCCGGAGGAGGTGCGGAGCGTGCGCAAGGACGCGATCGTCGCCACCGGCCGCTCCGACTATCCGAACCAGGTCAACAACGTCCTGGGCTTTCCCTATATCTTCCGCGGCGCGCTTGACGTGCGGGCATCCACGATCAACGACACGATGAAGATCGCGGCGGCGCAGGCGCTGGCGGCGCTGGCACGCGAGGATACGCCGGACGAGGTCGACGCCGCCTATGCCGGGCGCCGGCTGCGCTATGGCCCTGACTACATCATCCCGGTGCCGTTCGATCCGCGGCTGATCTCCACGATCCCGCGGGCGGTGGCCCAGGCGGCGATGGACAGCGGCGTGGCCCGCCGTCCCCTCATCGACATGGAGAGCTACCGCGTCGAGCTGGCCTCGCGCCTCGACCCCACCGCCAACAGCCTGCAGCTGATCTTCGAGCAGGTGCGCGACAATCCCAAGCGCGTGGTGTTCGCCGAGGGCGAGGAGGAGAAGGTGATCCGCGCGGCCCTCGCCTTCCGCAACGCCGGCTATGGCCAGCCGATCCTGATCGGGCGCGAGGAGCGCATTCACAATGCGATCAGGGCGGCCGGGCTGGGGGAGGTCGACGGGCTGGAGATCCACAACGCCCGCGTCTCGCAGCACAACCAGCAGTACACCGACTTCCTCTACCAACGCCTGCAGCGCAAGGGCTCCATCTATCGCGACTGCCAGCGCATGGTGAACCAGGACCGCAACGTGTTTGCCGCCTGCATGGTGGCCCAGGGCGACGCCGACGCCATGGTGAGCGGCCTGACGCGCAGCTTTGGCACCACCTTCGACGAGGTGACACGCGTGCTCGACGCCACGCCGAGCGAGCGGCTGTTCGGCCTTTCCATCTTCCTGTCGCGTACCCGCACCGTGTTCATCGCCGACACGACCGTGCACGAGCTGCCGACGCCGCAGGAGCTGGCCGACATCGCCATCCAGGCCGCGCGCAAGGCGCGCGAGTTCGGCCACGAGCCCCGGGTGGCGCTGCTGTCGTTCTCCAACTTCGGCAACCCGCTGCGCGAGAAGGCCGAGCGCGTGCGGCAGGCGGTGAACGAGCTCGACGAGCGCAAAGTGCTGAGCCGGCGCGAGGTGGATTTCGAGTACGACGGCGAGATGCAGGCCGACGTGGCCCTCAGCTACGAGCTGATGCAGGCGCGCTATCCGTTCTGCCGGCTGTCGGGGCCGGCCAACGTGCTGATCATGCCGGCGCTGCACTCCGCCAACATCTCGGCCAAGTTGCTGCAGCACCTGGGCGGCGGCACCGTGCTCGGGCCGATCCTGATGGGTCTCTCCAAGCCGGTGCAGATCGTGCATACCGGCGCCACGGTCTCGGACCTGGTGACGGCCGCGGCCTTCGCGGCGTTCGATGCGATGAGGTAAGCGCTCGCCCCACCCTCTGCCGCTTGCGCGGAGAGGGTGGGGGTGAGAGCAGCGCGGTTCTAGACTTTGCCGCCGTCGACGGTGACGGACCGCACCCAGTAGGTGCCGCCGCTGTTGATCATCAGGAAGCCGTCGAACGCGCTCGTAATGGTGCGGTCGGTGACCGTCATCATGTCCTGGCCGTCGAGCACGACATTCATCACGCCGTTGCGGTCGCGCGTCCATTCCAGCACATGGCGGCGGTTGTCCTCCAGATTGAGCGCGCCCTTGTAGGTGGCGATGGCGACGGCGCCCTTCGACGTGATGCGGACGAGGCGCAGGCTGTCCTTGGTCTGGTTGGGCAGGTAGGCGATGCGGTAGGCCGTGGCGCCGGACGCCCCCAGATACGGTCCGAAATCCATGCGGCCGAAGCGGTCGGCCGAGGTGAACTCGATGCGCGCCGCGAAGGCGTTGGTGATCTTCACCGGCGTGTAGATGGCGCAGTACTGGAATGAGGTCGGCTGCTGCTGCTTCTGGTTCGTGGCGTTCAGGATATCGAGGACGACATTGCCGGTGCTCTGCTGCTGCGGCGTGACGCCCTGCGGGATGACCGAGCTCTTCAACCCGACGTTGAAGCCGTCCTTCTTCACCTTGAAGACGCCGCCGCTGACCGTCCAGGCCGGGTTGGTCGTGTAGTTGCCGTCGCTGAAATCGTCGTAGAGCAGGCGCGTCGTCCAGGGGTTCTGGTAGTCGGCGAGCACGCCCCGGAGATCGTCGAGGAACTGCGGGTCGGCGGCCTTGTCGCGCTCGGCCTGGTCGATCAGCTTCTGGATATCCTGTACCAGCTTGTTGATGTCGTCCGAGCTGTTGTCGGCGCCGGGCCACTGCTGATACTTGCTGGTGCTGTCCTGAGCCACCGCGCCGTCCATGGCGATGCCGAGGCCAAGCGCAGTCACCAAACAAAAAGTCCGAAATTTCATTGGCGTACCCCTCCTATGCCAGCCGTTGACTTGCACCCGCCGCGGTTAACGAAAGATTAACACGGGCCACCGGAGCCCCGATAGCGCGCTGGCGGTTGACGAAATCCCGTCATGATCCATGCTTAGCCGATCGCGGCTTAACCCAGCCTGAACGGTCCCTTCACGCCCCGATGCCCGGTAGCAAGCGAAATTCGTCGCGTCAGGTTGCGGCCGTGGCGGTCGTTGCGGCGCCGGTCGCCGCCGCCTTCGTCGCGCTGGCGGCGGCGGGCTATTTGGCGCCATGGCCGGCAGCGGTCGCGGCGGCGGCGGCGATCGCGGCCATCGCCCTGATGGTGGTGACGCACCTGCGCCGGCTGGCGGAGATCAGCGACTATCTCGGCCGCCTCACGCGCAGCAGCGAGGGCGTGGTAACGGTGCCGCCGCCGAGCGGCGGAGCGGCCGGAACCACGGCCGACCTGCACCGCGCCGCCGCCGAGGCCGGCCGCCACTGGTCGGCGCGGCGGCGCGAGCTGGAGGCGGTCGTGGCCGCCAACGAAGCGGTGATCGCCAGCCTGCCCGACCCGCTGATCATGCTGGACCGGACGCGCCGGATCGTGCGCGCCAACCAGGCGGCGGAAAGCGCACTTGGCGCGCCGCTCGCCGGCCGCGACCTCGTCGCCGTGCTGCGCAGCCCGCAGGTGATCGACGCCGTGGCCGGGGCGTTCGAAAGCGGCACGGGACGCATCGTCGAGTTTCTCCTGCCGGTGCCGGTCGAGCGCAGCTTCCTGGCGCGCGTCGAGCCGCTGCCGCGCCCGATCGCGGACGGCACGGCCGCCCTCCTCACCCTGCACGACATCACGCAGGTGAAGCGCACCGATCGCATGCGCGTCGATTTCGTGGCCAACGCCAGCCACGAGCTGCGCACGCCGCTCAGCACGCTCGTCGGCTTCATCGAGACGCTGCGCGGGCCGGCGCGCGAGGATGCGGCGGCGCGCGAGCGCTTTCTGACGATCATGCACGAGCAGGGGCAGCGCATGTCGCGGCTGGTGGCCGACCTGCTGTCGCTGTCGCGCATCGAACTCAACGAGCACACGCCGCCGAACGGCCAGGTCAGGCTCGGCGAGATCATCCGCACCATCGTCGACGGGCTGGAGTTCAAGGCGGCGGGCAAGCAGATGACGATCGTCATCGACGCTCCGCCGCCGAACGGCGAAGCCGCCACCCGGCTCGACGACCTGCCCGCAGTGAGCGGCGATGACGACGAGCTCACGCAGGTGTTCCAGAACCTCATCGACAACGCCATCAAGTATGGCCGGGCCGGGGCCACCATCCGCATCGCCGGCTGGATTGTGACGCCCCAGCGCGGCGCGGTCGGCGCCGGGATGCCGCTGCCGGCGCAGCGCCTCGACCGGCCGGCGATCGCCGTCGCGATCATGGACGAGGGCGAGGGCATCGCGCGCGAGCACCTGCCGCGCCTGACCGAGCGGTTCTACCGGGTCGAGACCGCCCGCTCGCGCGAGCTTGGCGGCACCGGCCTCGGCCTCGCCATCGTCAAGCACATCCTCAACCGGCACCGCGGCGCGCTCGACATCGACAGCACGGTCGGCGTCGGCAGCACCTTCACGGTGCATCTGCCGATCACCAGGCGCGGCTGAGCCGCGCTGGTCCCGCTGGGCGCGCCGATCACGGCGCCAACTCGCCCCGTGCCATCGCCAGATGGTGGCGTTGGTGATGCATGCCTTCGGTCATAATGCCGATGAAACCGAGCGCACGGATCTTCACGACCTGCCGCGGATCGGATGCCGTCACCGTGAGGACAACGCCGTCGGCGCGCTGCTCCGCCTCGGCCTTCCATCCGTTGGAGCCATCGATCTCACGCGCCTGCGCCGGCACCATACGCTGGATGGCCAGCAGGGTTCGGCCCTCGCCGGTGACGAGGATGCGGAGGCCGCCATCGACAAGGCGCGCCGCGGCCCGGGCGTGGAGCGTGACCTCGTTCATATCGATCAGGTGTTGCCGCAATGCCTCGATGTTCACCTTCGACCAGTCGGTGCCCGGGTCCGCCTCCAGGATACGCACGACCTCCTGGATGGCCCCGAAGGCATCCTGGCCCGGCATGGTCGGCGTCGTATCGCCCGGCGCGCCGGCCATTACGCCACGGTGCTGCGCGGAATCCATGGCCGGCATATCGCTCTGCGCCCAAGCGCCTTGGATGGACAGGGCGAGGGAAAGCGCAAGGGAAGCGGTGCTCACTCCATACAGCATCGTCTCGTACTCCCGTTGGCGGATGCGCACCAACGATATGGCCGTTTGTGGTCACCGGCGTATGATCCGGATCATATAAAGGTCCCGCCTCGCACTTGGGAGAAGACGTGCCCGAAAGCCCTTCCTGGATAACCCTGGTGGAGCCGACGAAGCTGGCGCGGCGTCAGTTGCAGCCGGGCGAGGCGCTGTTCCGGCAGGGGGACGCGGTCACCGCCGTCTATGTCGTCCAGACCGGCCGGGTACGGCTTGTCCGCCATCTTGCGGACGGCTCGACCTTGGCGCTGCACGCCGCGCGGGCCGCAGAGACCCTGGCGGAGGCGGCGCTGTTCGCCGATGCCTATCATTGCGACGCGGTCGCCGAAGTGCCCTCGGAGGTGACCGCGGTTCCCAAGCCGGACCTGTTGACGGCGCTGGCGGCCCATCCGGAGGCGGCTCTGGCCATCACCAGGGAACTCGCGGCCCGCCTGCGAGATCTGCGGGCCCAGCTGGAGTTGCGCAACGTCCGCTCGGCGCCCGAGCGCATCCTTTGCTGGCTGCGCATGCGCGCCGACGGCATCCCGCCGCTGGTGCGCATCGACCGCCCTTGGACCGAGATCGCCGCTGAAATCGGCCTCACGCACGAGGCCATCTACCGCGCGCTTGCCCGGCTGGAGCGCGAGGGCCGGATCCGGCGTGGGGATGGAGTGATCAGGCTGTGCTCCGCCCGTCGCCGCGGCCGGTCTGTGTAGAGGCTTATGTCATATAACTGTCATGCTTATGACATATGATCTTAGCGCTTGCTCCCTACGGTCGGCCTGCCGGGGAAGCTAGGCGCGCCCCGGAGCGGAGGAGCGCGCCGGCCGCCCCTGAAACTGCAACCGGAGGAACATCGAAATGAAACAGTTGCTAGCAGCAGCAGTCGCCGTGGCGACGCTGGCGTGGTCGAGCGCCTATGCCGGCGATATCTCGGGCGCCGGCGCGACCTTCCCCTACCCGATCTATTCGAAGTGGGCGGACGCCTACAAGCAGAAGACCGGGGTCGGCTTGAACTATCAGTCGATCGGCTCGGGCGGCGGCATCAAGCAGATCAAGGCCAAGACCGTCACCTTCGGAGCCTCGGACATGCCGCTGAAGGCGGACGATCTCGAGAAGTCCGGCCTGATCCAGTTCCCGATGATCATGGGCGGCGTGGTGCCGGTCGTGAACCTCAAGGGCATCAAGCCGGGCGAGATCACGCTCGACGGTGTGACCCTGGCCAGCATCTTCATGGGCGAGATCACCGCGTGGAACGACGCCAAGATCAAGGCGCTCAATCCTAGTGTGAACCTCCCGGACACGGCGATCGCGGTCGTGCATCGCTCCGACGGTTCGGGCACGAGCTTCCTGTTCACCGACTACCTCTCTAAGACGAGTCCGGAGTGGAAAGAGAAGATCGGCGCCAACACGTCGGTCGAATGGCCCGTCGGCCTCGGCGCCAAGGGCAACGAGGGCGTGGCCGGCCAGACCACCCAGACCGACGGCGCCATCGGCTACGTCGAATACGCCTACGCCAAGCAGAACAAGATGACCTATACGAAGATGGTCAACGCCGCGGGTAAGGCCGTGGAGCCAAAGATCGGCGCCTTCCAGGCGGCGGCGGCGAGCGCCGACTGGGCCAACGCGCCGGGCTACTACATGGTGCTGACGAACCAAAGCGGGGCAGAGAGCTGGCCGATCACCGGCGCGAGTTTCATCCTGATCTACAAGCAGCCGGATGACCCCGCAGCCGTGAAGACGGCCCTGGAATTCTTCGACTGGGCCTATGGGAACGGCGACAAGCTAGCCGAGGACCTGGACTACGTTCCGATCCCCGACAAGCTGGTCGACCTCGTGAAGGCGACGTGGAAGAAGGACATCAAGGACGGCAGCGGCAAGGCTATCTACTGAGCCTGCCGCGCCGGATAACCTGTCCGTAGCACCGGATGGGCCGCCGCACGCGGCGGCCCATCCTCATCGAAGCAGCGGGCCGCGCATGACTCAGATTGCCATCAAGGACATCACCACGCTGCAGGCCCCGGCCAGAGACGGGCGGCGGCAACGCCTGCAGGACCACCTGTTTCGCTGGGCGACGCTGTTCTTCGCGCTGCTCGTGCTGGCGCTGCTCGGCGGCGTCATCCTCGCCCTCATCGTGGGCGCCTGGCCCGCGCTGGGCACCTACGGCTTCGGCTTCCTCGTCACGGAAGTCTGGAATCCCGTCACCGAGAAGTTCGGCGGACTGGCGCCGATCTATGGGACGCTCGTCACCTCCATGCTCGCCATGTTGTTCGGCGTGCCCGTGAGCTTCGGCATCGCCATGTTCATCACCGAACTGTGCCCGGTCTGGCTGAAGCGGCCGCTCGGCATCGCCATCGAGCTTCTGGCGGGCATACCCAGCATCATCTACGGCATCTGGGGTCTGTTCGTGCTGGCGCCGTTCCTGCAGCGCACCGTGCAGCCCTTCCTCATCGGCACGCTCGGGAAGCTGCCCCTGGTCGGCAATCTCTTCACCGGTCCGCCTTACGGCATCGGCGTCTTCACCGCTGCCATCATCCTGGGCATCATGGTGCTGCCGTTCATCACCTCGATAACCCGCGACGTGTTCGAGACCGTGCCGCCGATGCTAAAGGAATCGGCCTACGGTCTCGGTGCCACCACCTGGGAGGTGGTGTGGAAGGTGGTGCTGCCCTACGCCCGCGTCGGTGTCATCGGCGGAGTCATGCTGGGCCTCGGCCGCGCCCTCGGCGAGACCATGGCCGTCACGTTCGTCATCGGCAACGCGCACCGCATCAGCAGCTCCCTCCTGGCACCGGGCACGACCATCTCTGCCGTCATCGCCAACGAGTTCACCGAGGCCATCGGCGATCTCTACACCTCGTCGCTGATCGCCCTGGGCCTGATCCTGTTCGTGATCACCTTCATCATCCTGGCGCTTGCCAAGGTGATGCTCATGCGCATGCAGCGCCAGGCCGGGAGGTAGCGATGGACCTCTATCGCCGCCGACGGACCACCAACTACACCGCGCTGGCGATCGCCATGGCGGCGGCCGCGTTCGGCCTGTTCTGGCTGATCGCGATCCTGTGGACTCTGCTCTACAACGGCGTCAGCGCGATCAATATCGCGCTGTTCACCGAGATGACGCCGCCGCCGGGCAGCGCCGGCGGCCTGCTGAACGCCATCTTCGGCAGCCTGGTGCTGACGATCGGCGGGACGCTGATCGGCACGCCGATCGGCATGATGGCCGGCACCTATCTCGCCGAATACGGAAAGACCAACGGCCTGGCCCAGACCGTGCGCTTCATCAACGACATCCTCTTAAGCGCGCCCTCGATCGTGGTCGGCCTCTTCGTCTATGTCGTGGTCGTCGCGCAGATGGGGCATTTCTCCGCCTGGGCCGGCGTCGTCGCCCTCGCCATCATCGGCCTGCCGGTGGTGGTGCGCACGACCGAGGACATGTTGAACCTGGTCCCGAACGGCCTGCGCGAGGCCGCCGCGGCGCTCGGCGCGCCCATGTGGAAGGTGATCACCCTCATCTCCTATCGCGCGGCGCGCAGCGGCATCCTCACGGGCATCCTCCTGGCGGTCGCGCGCATGAGCGGCGAGACGGCACCGCTGCTGTTCACCGCCCTCAACAATCA
>DATIXH010000081.1:0-9580 GCA_035518775.1 Candidatus Acidiferrum sp. | reverse complement strand
CCCTTGTGGAAGAGCGGCGTCTCCGGCGAGTTCAGGTATTTCGGCTCGCCCTGGTCGAGAATGCGACCGCCGAAGGCGATCACCCGCCCCCGCCGGTCGCTGATCGGGAACATCACCCGCCCGCGGAAGCGGTCGTAGGCGCCCCGGCCGTCCTCCGGCCGGATGATCAGGCCGGCCTCCAGCATCAGCGCCTCGCTGAAGCCGGCCTTGCCCAGGGCATCGCGGAGGGCCGTGCGGCTGTCCGGCGCGTAGCCCAGCCGGAAGCGCGCCATGGTCTCGTCCTGCAGCCCGCGCCGCTTGAAGTACTCGAGCCCCGGCCGCCCGACGCCGGCCCGTAGCTGCGCCTCGAACCAGACCGCCGCGGCCTCCAGCGCGCCGTGCAGCGTGGCCCGCCGCTCCTCGCGCTGCCGCTCCTCCGGCGTGCTCGCCGGCACCTGCATCCCAACGTCGCGCGCCAGCCGCTCCACCGCCTCCGGGAACGAGAGGTTGTCGCTGCGCATGACGAAGCCGACGACGTCGCCGTGGGCGCCGCAGCCGAAGCAGTGGAAGAACCCCTTCTCCTCGCTGACGGTGAAGGACGGCGTCTTCTCCTTATGGAAGGGGCAGAGCCCGGTGTGATCGCGCCCGCGCTTGACCAGCCGCACGCGCCCGCCGACCACCGACGCGATCGACAGCCGGCTGCGCAGTTCATCGACGAATTCCGGCGGAATCGAC
Source organism: Candidatus Acidiferrum sp. (assembly GCA_035518775.1). Lineage (GTDB taxonomy): Bacteria > Pseudomonadota > Alphaproteobacteria > Dongiales > Dongiaceae > JBGPEQ01. Next base: position 8,866 of record DATIXH010000081.1, on the reverse strand, counting down.
ATGTCGCGGCGCGTGATCCCCCTTGCCCGCCAATCCGGCGCCGCCAGATGCGCGAGGATGCGTGGTGCGTCGGCTACCCTACCCTATGTATGCCGCCAGGCGCTACCTGGGCGGACAGTCGGAGGACTCAGCCCAGCTTCTGCTTCACCAGCGGGCCGACCCGGCCGAAGTCCATCTGCCCCGCATACTGCTCCTTCAGCCGCGCCATGACTTTGCCCATGTCCTTGACGGTCGTGGCGCCGGTGGCGGCGATGGCCTCGGCGATGGCCTTGGCCGTGTCCTCCTCGCTGAGGCCCTTCGGCAGGTAGCGCTCGATGACCGCGATCTCCTCGGCCTCCTGCGCCGCCAGCTCCGGCCGCCCGCCCTTCTCATAAGCCTCGATGCTGTCGCGCCGCTGGCGCACCAGCTTCTGCATCATGTCGACGATCTCGGGGTCGCCCACGCCGGTCGTGTTGCCCTTCTCGCGTGCAGCGATGTCGCGCAGCTTCAGCTCGGCCAGCACCATGCGGATCGTCGACACCGCCCGCTGCTCCTTCGCCCGCATGGCCGTCTTCAGGTCCTCGCTCAACCGTTCCCGCAGCATGGCGACCTCGCCTCTTCCGCCTTCGAATCGGCGCGGACGTTAGCCGAATCGACCCCAGGGCACCACGGTTTCGGTTTGTAGGGGCGCGCTGCGCGCGCCCGTCGTGCCACCGCTGCAATCAGCGGAGTCTCGCACCAACCGCGGGCGGGCGCAGCCCGCCCCTACAAGGGCCGCGCATTCCCGCTTGACGCCGCCGCCCGCCCTGCCCGACAAGAACGCCGCGATCGACGCGCGCGGAGAATCTCCCATGCCCCAACACACGGCGGTGCTGGCCCTGGCCGATGGCGCGCTGTTCTGGGGCCGCGGCGTCGGCGCGACCGGGCAGGCGGTGGGCGAGGTCTGCTTCAACACCTCGCAGACCGGCTATCAGGAGATCATGACCGATCCCTCCTACGCCGGCCAGATCATCAACTTCACCTTCCCGCACATCGGCAACGTCGGCAGCAACCCCGAGGACATCGAGACCATGACCCCGGCGGCGCGCGGCTGCGTCGTCAGCGCCGACATCACGGAGCCCGCGAACTGGCGCGCCGCCCAGCATTTCGACGCCTGGCTGAAGTCGCACGGCCTGGTCGGCATGTGCGGGGTGGACACCCGCCGCCTCACCCGCCGTATCCGCGACGGCGGCGCCCCCAGCGGCGTCATCGCGCACGCCCCCGACGGCCGCTTCGACACCGCCGCCCTGGTCGCCGAGGCCGCCGCCTGGCCGGGCCTCGAGGGCATGGATCTCGCTAAGGACGTCACCTGCCGGCAGACCTACAGCTGGGACGAGACGCGCTGGCAGCTCGGTCGCGGCTACGGCCGCCAGGAAGCGCCGCGCTTCCACGTCGTCGCCATCGACTACGGCGCCAAGCGCAATATCCTGCGCTGCCTCGCCGACCAGGGCTGCCGCGTCACCGTGGTGCCGGCCACCGCCAGCACCGACGACGTGATGCGCCACAAGCCCGACGGCGTGTTCCTCTCGAACGGCCCCGGCGATCCCGCGGCGACCGGCGCATACGCCGTGCCCGTGATCCAGGCCGTGCTGAAGAGCGGCATCCCCCTCTTCGGCATCTGCCTCGGCCACCAGATGCTGGCGCTCGCGCTCGGCGGCCGCACGCAGAAAATGGCCCGCGGCCACCGCGGCGCCAACCACCCGGTGAAGGATCTCGCTACCGGCAAGGTGGAGATCACCAGCCAGAACCACGGCTTCTGCGTGCTGCCGGAGTCGCTGCCGAAAGATGTCGAGGTGACTCACGTTTCCCTCTTCGACGGCAGCAACGAAGGCTTCCGCCTGAAGGACAAGCCGGTGTTCTCCGTGCAGTACCACCCCGAGGCCTCGCCGGGCCCGCAGGACAGCCACTACCTCTTCAAGCGATTCGTCGGGTTGATGGAGAAGCGCTGAGTCCCGCGCTCGCGCGTGCCGCGGACGGGCCCGTCATGATCGTGCTGGCCGCCGCCCTTGCGACCCTGGTGTCGGCGGTGCTGGTCATTCCTCTGGCCGTCGTGGCGCCCTATCTGGTCGCCCTGCCGGACGTCCTGCAGATGATCGCAGCCATCGGCTGCGTCGCCGTCTATTTCGGCTTCTGGTTCCTGGCGTTCAGTCTCCTCTGCAAGCTCCTCAAGGCGTCGAAGTAAGCGCCGAAGCCGGCCCTAACGCTCCGCCAGCCAGCCCGACTTGAAGTGGAAGTAGACGAGAATCATGTCGACTGCGACGCCGTCGGATGAGAGCGGCAGCAGCAGCCGCTCCACCTCATACGCCCGGCGGTTGTCGAGCCGGTAGAACGGCTCCATCGAATGCACGGGCTCGCCGGTCGTGGCGGCGGCGACATACTGCTCCCGCACGATCGGGTTGGCCGTGATGAACTCCACCGTGTCGAAGCATTTGCCGGTGCGGTTCTCGCCGGTCGCGTCCACGACGTTGGTGCCGATCAGCCGGTAGCGGAACCGGATCGGGTCGTAGAGCACGTCGACCAGCATCAGGTTGCGCAGCAGCCGCGGGATCTCCGTCGGCTCGATGTCCCAGCGCGAGGGCATCCGGCGCTGGCCGCGCTTGGCCAGCCAGTAGGCGTGGATCGCATTCATGTCCGCCGATGCAAAGGGACCGTCCATGTCTCCTCCGGCCTAGCGGCTGGCGCCCAGCAGCTCGGCGAGCTGGCCGAACGGCAGGTCGTAGATGGAATCGTCGCGCGCGGCGGTCGCCGTCGCGAAATGCATGGCCTCGACGGCCGGCGCGCCCGCGAGCTTGTAGCGCATGGCGAGCGCCGCCTTGCGCCCCAGCAGCAGCACCGCCTTGGGACGGATCTGCTCGATCAGCAGGCCGGTCCAGCTCGTCGAGAACCGCCGCCAGGCGCCATAGTTGCCCTCGCCGCACAGCCAGAATTCGGAATCGCTGAGCGGCGCATCCGGATAGATCGCATTGATGCCGAGCGTGCGCTCGCGCAGAGTCCGCGTCAGCCCGTGCGCCTCGAACACGCGCCGAAGTCGCGCGCCGAAGGGAAAGGGGTCCAGCCCCTCGTCGGCGTGAACCAGCCGTTCCGGCCAAGGCCGCCGCCGCTCCGGATCGAACATCGGCTTGGCACAGTCGTGGTTCTGGAAGCTGACCATGATGAGGTCGATCGCGGCCGGCGGCGCCCCGTAGAGCACGCTGAGGCCGCGATCCCCCGCGAGCGCGTGGCCATGCGGCCCCCGCAGCATCTCGCGGCAGGCGAGGGCGAGATTGTCGAACATCGTGCTGAACGTCTGGCTGGGCAAGGCGCGGGCTCCGGCTGTTCCGTCGGTTCGGAGCAGCGGCTGCTGCGGTCCAGACGATCGGCAAAGGGATGCGGCCGGCCTGAAGGCGCTGCCCCCGCCGGTTCCGCCGGCCCATGCATATCCGGAAACGCGCCGGCCGCGCGTTGATTGCCGGGGCCAAAGCCATGACATCCGGGGCCAGACAAGCGGCGGGAGCGCCTGCTAAGCTGGCCCGCCGCTGGCGAGGAGCGGGAGATGCAGATCAATGCCGAGTGGGCGGGCCAGACCGTCGCCTGGCTCGACCGCCACAGGATTGCGACCGGGCCGCTGCTCGACAAGCTCCGCATCGACCGCCGCGACCTGAAATACGGCCGGCAGATTCCCGCCGCGCATTTCGCCGCGCTGCTCGACTTCGGCGCGGCGCAGACTCGCGATGCCTGCTTCGGCCTGCGCCGCGGCGGCGAGTTCCGGCTCAAGGACGGCGGCGTGCTCGCCTACCTCGCCTCCTGCGCCGAGACGCTGGGCGACGCCCTGACCTACTACCAGCGCTACGCGTCGATCGTGTGCAGCGGCTTCGCGATCGAGCTCGAGCGCGGCGACGGCGGCGTCGGACTGGTGCTGCACGTCGCCGACCCCTCCTGGGCGCGCAGCCGGCACCTGAGCGAGTTCACGGCCGCGCGCACCCTGAGCGCCTGGCGCGCGGTCACGGGCACGCGGCTGCAGCCGCTCGCCGTGCAATTCACCCATGTTGCCGCCGCGCCGCTCGCCGAATGCCGCCGCCTGCTCGGCTGCGGCGTCGCCTTCGGCGAGCGCGCCGACGCCATTCGGCTGTCGGCGGAGGCGCTCGCCCTGCGCATCCCGACCGCGGACAGCCGCCTCGGGGCGATACTCCGCTCCTACGCCGACGGCCTGCTGAAGCAGGTGCGTGCGAAGGGCCGCGATTCCCTGACCGACAAGGCGGCCGCCATCATCGGGCAGCGGCTCTCATCGGGCGAGGTCTCCCTGCGCGACGTCGCCCGGCGCCTGCACCTGAGCGAGCGCACTCTGCGGCGCCGCCTCCGCGAGGCCGGCGTCACCTTCAGCGAACTGGTCAGCCGCGTGCGCCGAGACCTCGCCGACGACTGGCTGCGCCGCACCGACTTCAACGTGAAGCACATCAGCTACCTGCTGGGCTACTCCGACGCCGCCGCCTTCTCCCGCGCCTACAAGCGCTGGACTGGCCGCAGCCCGGGGGCGGGCGGCGCCGGCCGGACAGTCTAATCGCTGAGGAGGGAACCACATGGGAGTTGCAATCGTCACGGGTGCGGGCACCGGGATCGGCGCCGCGGCCGCGAAGCGTCTGGCTGCGAACGGCTGGAACGTGGTGCTGGTCGGGCGGCGGGCCGCGCTGCTGGATCAGGTCGCAGCGGAGATCGAGAAGAAGGGCGGGCGTGCGCTCGCGGTCCCGGCCGATCTCGCCGAGGCCGCAGCCGCCGGGCAGGTCGTGCAACGGGCCGCTGCTGCGTTCGGCGCGATCGATGCGCTGGTCAACAACGCCGCGGTGATCAAGGTGCTGCCGCTCGCCGACTACACGACCGAGATCCTGGACCAGCACTGGGCCGTCAACATCCGCGCGCCGTTCCTGCTGATCCAGGCGGCGCTGCCGCACCTGAAGGCGCGGGGCGGCGCGGTCGTCAACATCTCGTCCTCGTCGGGCACGATCCTGCGGCCGGGCCAGTCGGTCTACGGCATGACCAAGCACGCGCTGGAATATCTGTCGCGCTCGCTGGCCGGCGAGCTGGCCCCGCATCGGATCCGCATCAATGCGCTGGCGCTCGGGCCGGTCGACACGCCGATCCACCAGACCTGGGCGACGGACCTGAAGGCCGCCTATGAATGGCTGGCGGGCCAGGTCCCGCTCGGACGGATCGCGACCGCCGAGGAGATCGCGCGCTGGATCGAGATCCTGGTTTCACCGGAGTCGAGCTGGATGACCGGCGCAGTCATCCCGCTCGACGGCGGCCAGGTCCTCGACATCGCCTGACCCCGGTTACTCGCGGTTCACGGGTCCCTGCTGTCCACGCTACGGCTGTTCCGGGCGTTCGTCGGACAGGCCGTTACTCCGGTGAACGCCTGGCGCCTTCGCGGACCTCGACCTCGGCGATGAAGGAACGGATGATGCGGTCCGTCATCTCCGGATCGTCGCGGAAGACGCCATGTCGGCAGTGGGCGAGGCACTCGAACCGCACGAGATCCCGCGGCAAGGCATCCGAAATCTCCTGCGCTCCTTCCGGGGGCGTGATCACATCGCCGGGCCCTCCGGACAGAACCAAGGTGGGGCACAGCACTTTGCGCAAGTCCGCGCGGAAATCCATGTGGTGGAACTCGCCGTCCGGCGCTCGTTGAAAGTGAGCGGAGACCTCGTATCTCCTGATGGTATGGATGGCCCACATGTTTTGAAATGCACTCTTCGACATGAAGAGCGGCGCGAGCAGCCGGTCGAAGTCGCAGTAGCTCTCCTCATCGCCGATCGTGAAGACCTTCTCCGCCGCGGCGCGAGCCTCTCCGCTTCCGGCTCGCTCCACGCGGTCCAGGAGGTCGGAGAGAACCATTCTGGCCGACGTGCTGGACAGGACGAGGCCTGCAGGATGGTCCGGATGGCGCGTGGCATAGGATTGGGCAACGCAGCCGCCGAACGAGTTTCCAAGAACGATCGGCCGGTCGATTCCGAGCTGGTCGCAGAAGGCTCGCACGTCGTCTCCCCATTGGGCCAGCGTCCAGCTCGCGGGCAAGGAACCCACACTCCGCCCATTCCCGCGGAGATCGACGTAGACGACTTGCGCGATGTCGGAAAAACGATCGAAGAATGAACGCAGGACCAGGTGATCGAGACCGGGGCCTCCATGAAGCGCGATCAGGGTGGGTTTCTCTCTCAGCTTGTCTCCGACGACGCCGAGCTTGGCTCCGACAATATCGAAGAACAGCCTTGTCCCGTTGACGCGCACATACATCGGATTGTCTCCGTTCCGTGGGCGAGAATTGATTCATGGTCTCGACCTAGGGGTCGGAGACGCTTTCCATTCTAGGTATGACGCTCCCGCCGATGGCTCGTCCCTACCAGAATCGACAGGCCGGGTCACAGCAGACGGCGCCACGCGTCGATGTATTTGCGCGCCATGCTCAGTGCCAAACAACGGAGAAAGATGCGGCCGGACCCTACCACAGGGGCCGCGCCGTTGCGCTCGATCACTAGAACATATTGACAACTCCTCTGAGATTGCATAAGATGGAACATTTGCGGAACATTCGCCGAAACACCTTCCCTGGAGGACATCTCCAATGACCGCGCAGCCCTGCTCGCCCGCCGCCAGCCTGCCGCCGGATCGTCGCGGCCAGCTTCGCAACGGCGCCACGCCCGGTGATTTCCTGGCCGCCCGACGCTGCGGCGCCCGGACCCGCACCGGCGAATGCTGCCGCCAGCCAGCCATGAGGAACGGGCGCTGCCGGATGCATGGCGGGCTCAGCACCGGGCCGCGCACGGCCGAGGGGCGCGTCCGCTGCGCCGCCGCCCGCCGCACCCACGGCTTCTATTCAGCCGAGATGGCCGCCCTGCGCCGCACCGGCGCCGCCCTTTGCCGCCGCATGGATGGGCTCATCGCCTCGCTGAGGATCCGCCGTACCGCTGGGCATGGGGTGCTTCCGCCGAATCTGTCGAATCGCGCGGACGCGATGGCCGGGAGATCGACGGCAAGCGTATCGACCGTCACGAGTTCGCCCTCCTCCGCGTCTCCGCGTTTCCGCGTGCAATCGTCCAGCCCCAACGCCACGCCCACCGCTGGGCATGGGGTCCATCCTCCCGTTTCCGCACGGCCGCTGGATAGCGCTCGCCCGCTTTCGCGGCCCGTCTCGCGCCAGGGTTTCGTCCAGCGCACCCTCCTCGCCGGCACCGCCCTCGGCCTCGGCCGCGCCATCCAGCCGCCCGTCCCCGCTGGGCATGGGGTCCATCCACCGTTTTCGCGCCACGCCGGTTGACGCCCCGGCCCTCGCAGGGCACAAGGCCGCGCCATGCCCAAACGGACCGACATCGAATCGATCCTGATCATCGGCGCCGGTCCGATCGTCATCGGCCAGGCCTGCGAGTTCGACTATTCGGGCACCCAGGCCTGCAAGGCCCTGAAGCAGGAGGGCTACCGGGTCATCCTCGTCAATTCCAATCCCGCGACGATCATGACCGACCCCAACTTGGCCGACGCCACCTATGTCGAGCCGATCACCCCGGCCATGGTCGCGCGCATCATCGAACGCGAGAAGCCGCATGCCCTGCTCCCGACCATGGGCGGGCAGACCGCCCTCAACACCGCCATGGCCTTGGCCAAGGCCGGCACGCTCAAGAAGTTCGATGTCGAACTGATCGGCGCCAATGCCCGCGCCATCGAGATGGCCGAGGATCGCCTGCTGTTCCGGCAGGCCATGGACCGCATCGGCCTGCAGAGCCCCAAGAGCCGCATGGTCGCGACCATGGACGAAGCCGTGGCCGCGCTCGCCGAGACCGGCCTGCCCGCCATCATCCGTCCGTCCTTTACGCTCGCCGGCACCGGCGGCGGCATCGCCTACAACCGCGACGAGTTCGACCAGGTCGTGGCCGGCGGCCTGCGCGCCTCGCCGGTCGGCACCGTGCTGGTCGAGGAGTCCGTGCTCGGCTGGAAGGAATACGAGATGGAGGTCGTGCGCGATCGCGCCGACAACTGCATCATCATCTGCTCGATCGAGAATGTCGATCCCATGGGCATCCACACCGGCGACAGCATCACCGTCGCGCCGGCGCTGACCCTGACCGACAAGGAATACCAGATCATGCGCAACGCCTCGATCGCGGTGCTGCGCGAGATCGGGGTCGACACCGGCGGCTCCAACGTGCAGTTCGCCGTCAACCCGGCCGACGGCCGCATGGTCATCATCGAGATGAACCCGCGGGTCTCGCGCTCCTCGGCCCTGGCCTCGAAGGCAACCGGTTTTCCCATCGCCAAGGTCGCGGCCAAGCTCGCCGTCGGCTACACCCTCGACGAACTTGCCAACGACATCACGCGCGTCACGCCGGCCTCCTTCGAGCCGACCATCGATTACGTCGTCACGAAGATGCCGCGCTTCACCTTCGAGAAGTTCCCGGGCGCCGAGGCCACGCTCACGACCTCGATGAAATCCGTCGGCGAAGCCATGTCGGTCGGCCGCTCCTTCGCGGAGTCCGTGCAGAAGGCGCTGCGCTCCATGGAGACCGGCCTCAGCGGCTTCGACGAAGTCGACATCCCCGGCGGCGACGATCCCAACACCCTGCGCGCCGCCCTCGCCAAGCCCACGCCCGATCGCCTGCTGGTCATCGCCCAGGCCATGCGCCTCGGCATGGCCGTCGAGGAGATCCAGGCCATCTGCAAGTACGACCCCTGGTTCCTGCGCGAGATCAAGCGGGTCGTCGACGCCGAGCAGCAGCTGCGCGCCCTCGGCCTGCCCACCGACGCCGACGGCCTCCTGCGCCTGAAGAAGCTCGGCTTCTCGGATGCGCGCCTCGCCGAGCTCACCGGCAAGACCGAGGCCGAT
>DATIXH010000080.1:0-15102 GCA_035518775.1 Candidatus Acidiferrum sp. | reverse complement strand
GCCTCCTTCGATCTTGAGGCAAGGGGCGACACCGGCCAGGGAACGGGCGACTCTGCCAGGGGGAGCCTGCCGACGATCTTTCTGAGGGTTCCGGCGGTGCCCGCGGCGCCGCCGAAGCGGCCAGCGGCACCTATGACGGCGACGACGGCTACAGCGCCGGCCGCGTCGACCCCGACTGGGGTCGAGGGCATGCCGAGCGCCAGCGCTCCGACTGATACGAGCAGCGCTCCACCCGGCGATACGAGCAGCGCTCCGACGGGGAGCGCCCCGACCCCCGGCGATGCGGCCAGCGCAACGCCCAGCGGCAGCGATCAGAGTCCGGCCAGCAACGAGAGTGCCGGGAGCGGCGTCTCCGCCAACGGGCCTGCGGCCGGCAGCGGCTCCGCGGAAGCGACTGCAGGCGGCCCGGCTGGCGGCGAGAGCGCGAGCGGTCAGGGCGGCAGCGCCGGCAGCGAAAGCACCAGCGGAGGCAGCGCCGGCGATCAGAGCGGCAGCGGCAGCGCGCAAAGCAGCGGCGGCAGCGCCGGTGAAAGCGGCGATGGTGCCGGCAGCACCAGCGGCAGCGCCGCTGGCGGGCAGGACGGGAGCGGTGGCACGCAGGGTCCCAGCGGCGGTAGCGCCGGCGATCAGAGCGACGCCAGCGGCGGCAGCGGTGCGGGCGCCCAGAGTAGCGGCGGCGATGGCCAGAGCACCGGCGATGCCCAGAGCTCGGGCAGTGGCAGTGCTGGTCAAAGCAGCAGCGGCAGCGGTGCCTCGAGCTCCGGCGCAGAGAGTGGCGGTGACCAGGGTAGTGGTAGCGCGGCCGGCGGCAGCGAGCAGAGCAGCGATGCGAGCGGAAGCGGCGGCGCGGTGGGTGCTGTCGGCGATGCGGTCGGCGGCGCCGCGGGGGCGGTCGGAAATGCCGTCGGTGGTGCTGTCGGCGCAGCAGCGGGCAATGCCGGCAAAGGCAAGGACAAGGGCAAGGCCGACAAATAGCCCGGCCGGCGGGTCGCTGTGGCGCCTCTCAGATCTGAAATCGAATCTGGAAGCTGCCAATAACCCGGCGTCGCTCTGGCGGGAGGGGCGACGCCGCGTATAGAGTCGCGCATGCGGCCGGTCATCGATCAGGGCAGGAGCATCGACTGGAGCGCCACCAGCGGCGACTACGCGGCCTTCCGGCCGGGGCCGCCCGACGCGTTGTTCGACCGGCTGCAGGCGCTCGGCATCGGACTGCCCGGCCAGCGCATCCTCGACCTCGGCACCGGCACCGGCGTGATGGCGCGCGCCTTCGCGCGGCGCGGCGCTGTCGCGGCCGGGATCGATATCGCTGCGGGACAGATCGAGGCGGCCCGCCGGCTGGCCGAGTCCGAGGCGCTGGCCATCGACTTCCGCGTGGCGCCGGCCGAGGAGCCGCCGTTCGCCGAGCGCAGCTTCGAGGCGGCGACGGCGAACCAGTGCTTCCTCTATTTCGATCGCGTGCGTCTTCTGGCGGCGCTGCGCCGCGTGCTGGTTCCCGAGGGCCGGCTGGCCATCAGCCACTTCAGCTGGCTGCCGCGGCTCGATCCGATCGCGCGCGCCAGCGAGGCGCTGATCCTGGAGTTCAATCCGGCCTGGGGAGGGGCGGATTTCGACGGCACGATCGCGCCGATGCCGGAGGGCATGCCGGATGACCTCGTGCTGGAGGGCTTCTTCTGGTTCGACGCCGACGTGCCCTTCGACCGCGCCGGCTGGCTCGGGCGCATCCGCGCCTCGCGCGGCGTCGGCGCGACGCTCTCGGCGGAGCAGGTCGCGGCCTTCGACCGCGCGCATGCCGCGCTGCTCGAGCGGATCGCGCCGCCGTCCTTCACGATCAAGCACCGGGTCGACGCGCGCATCCTGCGCTTCCTCGCATGAGCGCGCAGATCGTGCTGCTCAACGGCGTCGGCAGCGCGGGGAAGAGCTCCATCGCCAAGGCGCTGCAGGCGATGACGACGCGGCCGTTCCTGCACGTCCAGATGGATGCCTTCATCGACATGATGCCGGAGGGCAGCTTCGGCCATCCGGACTGGCTGGTGTTCGAGGCCGTGCAGGAGAACGGGAAGCCTTCGGTCGTCATCCGCACCGGCCCGCTGGCGGAGCGCGTGTTCCGCGGCATGCGCCACGCCATCGCCGCCATGGCCGCGCAGGGCAACAACCTGATCGTCGATGACGTGCTCGTCGGCAGCGAGAAGGCGGAGTATGTGCGCCTGCTCGCGGGGTTCGAGCTGTTCCTGGTCGGCGTGTTCGCGCCGCTGGAGGTGCTGGAGGAGCGCGAGCGTGCGCGCGGCGACCGCCTGATCGGGCTGGCGCGCTGGCAGTACGAGCGCGTGCACGCCGGCATGACCTACGACCTCGCGGTCGACACCAGCCGCGCCACGCCGCAGGAGTGTGCGGAGATGATCCAACGGACATTCGGGCTGTAGGGCTGTTGCGACGTTCGCACCGGCCGCGCCACACGCTCGCTTATCACCCCGGGCGAAAGCCGGGGCCCATAACACCGCCCTCTGGAAAATGGCCCCCGGCTTTCGCCGGGGTGACAAGCGAGGATGGAACTCCCGGCGATGCGCTTACTGCGCCTTGTTGGCGAAGTCCTTCGGGACCATGAGGCCCTGGGCGGCGACCAGCTTGTCGGTGTCGCCGACGTCGACGAGCAGGGTGGCCGCGCCTTCGCCGCAGGTGAGGTTGAGCGAGCGGCCCTGCTCGCTGTCGAGGCCGGCGATCTGCCCGGGGTTCAGCACGAGGCGGACGCGCGCCGGCGAGGGCGGCAGCGGCTGCTCCGGATCGTCCTTCTCCGCGACCAAGAGGGTGACGACGCAGGTCTGGGCCTGTTGCACGAAGTAACCGCTGACGGACTTCGCGCCGAACTCGTAGCTGATGCTCTGCACCGGCCGATAGCTGGCCTGGCCGGATTCGGCCGCGGCAGCGGGACTCGCGGCCCACAGGCCCGCGGCGATCGCGGCGACGCAGGCCGCGACGCCCGGCAGATTCCTGGACACCATGTGGCTTCTCCTGTCTGAGGATCTTGGGTCGGCACGCCGGCGCCGACCGGGTATGACATGCCCTTCCTATACGCGCACCGTGGCAGAAAGATGTGACGGAAATCACAGGCCGCGACGGTTACCGCCGGCTATTTGCCACAGCGCTGCGGCATGAAACCCGCTGTTCACGGCCAGACCGGCGCGATAGAGTGCGCGCCGCAACGGAAATCAAACGCGCGATAGGAGGAGAGAATCGCATGACGAGGACATTCATCGCCGGTCTCGTGGCCGCCGGTCTGCTGGCGGGCGTCGGCACCGCGTTGGCCTGGGACCCCGAGAACGAGAAAGAGTCGATGGCGACGATCGCGGAGTTCAAGCGCGCGGATCCGAGCATGGACGCGTTCTTCCAGAAGGCCTACGGCTACGCGATCTTTCCGGAGATCGCCAAGGGCGGCATCGGCATCGGCGGCGCGCAGGGCGACGGCACGGTGTTCGAGCAGGGCCAGGGCGTCGGCTCCAGCGAGATGTCGCAGGTCACGGTCGGGCTGCAGCTGGGCGGGCAGACCTACCGCGAGGCCATCTTCTTCGAGACCAAGACCGCGCTCGACAACTTCAAGAAGGGCAACTTCGAGTTCTCGGGCAACGCCTCGGCGGTGGCCGTGCATGCCGGCGCGTCAAAGACCGCGGACTACGACCACGGCGTCGCCATCTTTACGATGGCCAAGGGCGGCCTGATGTTCGAGGCCAGCGTCGGCGGGCAGAAGTTCACCTACGAGCCGAAGTAGCGGCGAGCCGAAGCAGCCGTCGGCTAGCGCGCGAGCCGGGCGAGCGCCTCGCGCGCCAGCTGCCGCGTGAGCTCGCCGGCCGGCAGCGCGCGGCCGAGCGCCGCCGCCTGTCCCGACCAGAGCGAGGTAAAATCGGCGGCGCCCTTGGCCTCGGCCGCTGCCTTCAGCGGGGCGAGCGCGCCGCCGGCCAGCGGGAAGGCCGGCGCATCGGCTGAGAGCGGGCCGACCTCGCGCATCACCCGGTTGATCAGGCCGCGCGCCGGCCGCCCCGAGAACAGGTTGGTGAGGGCGGTGGCGTCGTCGCGCGCATTCTGCAGCGCGGCGCGATGGAGCGGCGGCACGTTGGCCTCGGGACAGAAGAGATAGGCGGTGCCGATCTGCACCGCGGCGGCGCCGAGCGCCAGGGCGGCGACGATGCCGCGCGCGTCGGCGACGCCGCCGGCGGCGATGACCGGGACGCCGACGGCGTCGGCCATCTGCGGCACGAGCGCGAAGGTGCCGGGCTGGGACGCCACGTCGTCGCTGAGAAACGTGCCGCGATGGCCGCCGGCCTCGGCGCCCTGGGCGATGACGGCGTCGCAGCCGCGCTCGGCCAGCCATTTCGCCTCGGCGACCGTGGTCGCGGAGGCGATCACCTTGCAGCCGGCGGCGCGCACGCGCGCCAGCAGGGGCGGCGCCGGCAGGCCGAAATGGAAGCTCACGACCTCCGGCCGGAACTCCTCGACGATGGCGCAGGTCGCCTCGTCGAAGGGCGCGCGGTTGACCGACGGCACGGGCTTGGCGGGATCGATGCCGTGTTCGGCGTAGTAGGGGGCGAGGCGCGCCTTCCAGCGGGCGTCCTGCGCGGGATCGGGCGCCGGCGGCGCGTGCGTGAAGAAATTCAGGTTGAGCGGCTTCGCCGTCCGCTGCCGGATGACGCCGAGGTCCCGGCGGATCTGCTCCGGCGTCAGCATGGCGCAGGCGAGCGCGCCGAGCCCGCCGGCCTCCGCGACCGCGATCGCCAGCTCCGCCGTGCCCGGCCCCGCCATCGGCGCCAGCAGGATCGGATGCTCGATGCCGAAGATCTCGATGATCCGCCGGTCGGGCCACATGGTTCAGCCTCCGCTCGGTTTGGCCTGCATCGCGCCATCCATAGCGAATGTCGATGATGTCAGAAACGGACTAACCGGTATACATCGGCGAGCTGCGCAGCCGAAGTCATACTCGGTTGTCATCCCGGCGAAAGCCGGGATCCCTGAACGCAGGCCTCTGGAATATGGGCCCCGGCTTTCGCCGGGGCGACACCCAGTTGTTGCAGCACCCGAGGACCGATTGACTCCGGCCCTAATTAATTCTGCAGCTCGGCCTCCGGGAGGGCTTCGCCGGTCCAATCGTCTTCGATGTAGAAGGGGCCGGGGCGCTCGCGCAGCTGCTCGTATTTGCAGATCTCGGGTTCGGGGCCGAGCGGCGTGGAGACGCCGTCGCGGAAGACCCACTCGCCGCGCGCCGGCGAGTCGGCGGCGCGGACGTAGGAGTTGATCATGAAGCAACGGTCGCGGCCGGAGCGGTTGGGGAGCGAGCCGTGCACGGTGAGCAGGGTCCAGATCACGAGGTCGCCGGGGTCGAGGCGCAGGTCGACGCGCTCGGCGGGGTCGAGGCCGGCGCGCAACAGCTCGGACTCCTGGGTCTCGCCCTTCATGATCGGGCCGTCGTCGGAGAGGCCGAGATAGCCGCGCGTGTGGCTGCCGTCATAGACGGAGAGGCCGCCGTTCTCGGGGCCGTGCGGATCGACGGCGAGGCCGGTGTTGAGATAGGTGCGGTCGAGGTTGCTGTAGACCTCGGGGCGCTCGCGGAAGCGCAGGTCCTGATGGAAGCGGTAGCCGGTGAACTTGGCGCTCGGCGGCTTCCAGTGCAGCTGGTTGGTCACCTGCTTGATGTCGCGGCCGAGCATCGGCTCCATGATCTCCAGATAGCGCGGGTGGCGGCGCAGCGCCTCGAGCGCCGGATTGATCCAGGCGAACCAGTGGGTCTGCAGGAGCACGCGGCGCCGGGCTTGCGGATCGTTCAGGATCTCGAACATCAGGTTGCGGTCGCGGTAGCTGGCGCGGTGCTTCAGGCCTTCGGTCATCACCACGTCGGTCTCGCGCTTGACCGCAGCGATCTCGTCGGCGCTGAGGAAGCCGCGGATGACGGCGTAGCCGTGCTCGCGCAGGTGCTCGACGTGCGGCGCGGCCATGGCGGTGCTCGCGCCTAGCGCAGGCCGAAGATCAGGAGCAGGATGACGACAATGGCGATCAGGCCGGCGACCCAGACCACGGGCGAGAGGCCGCGCTTGGCCGGCGGCGCGGCGACCGGGACGGGAGCGGCCGCGGCTTCCGCGACGGCGCCGGCCGGGGCGGCGGAGGCGGCGACGATCTCCGCGAACTTGCCGAAGAACTGGTCGGCCATCTGCTTGGAGGTGCCTTCGATGAGGCGCGAGCCGATCTGCGCCAGCTTGCCGCCGACGGAGGCGTTGGCGGTGTAGGTGAGGATAGTGCCGGCGCCGGTTTCGTCGGGCTTGAGGCGCACCTCGGCGCCGCCCTTGGCGAAGCCGGCGACGCCGCCCTGGCCCTCGCCGCTGATCTTGTAGCCGTTGGGCGGATCGAGGTCGGAGAGCGTGACCTTGCCGGAGAAGCTGGCCTTCACCGGACCGACCCGGGCGGTAACCTTGGCCGTCATCTCGGTGTCGGAGAGCTTTTCGATGCTGTCGCAGCCGGGGATGGCCTGCTTCAGGATCTCCGGATCGTTGAGCGCCTTCCACACCGCCTCGCGCGGCGCGGGAATTCGGTACTCGCCCGTCAGGTCCATGGTCTCGCTCCCTTTCCCTTCGCCTAACTACAGGTAGCGCAGCCAGACGTAAACCATGCTGATGACGACGCTCATGAGCATCATCGGGAAGGCGAGCTTCAGGAAGGTCAGGAAGCGGAAGGGGATGCCGGCGCGCTCGGCGATGCCGGCGACCGTGAGGTTGGCGCTGGCGCCGATGAGCGTGCCGTTGCCGCCGAGGCAGGCGCCGAGCGAGAGCGACCACCACAGCGGCAGCAGGCCCTCCGCTCCGCCGAAGCTCGGCGCCATGCTCTTGATCACGGGGATCATGGTGGCGACGAAGGGGATGTTGTCGATGATCGCCGAGAGCAGGGCCGACGCCCAGAGGATGACGAGCGCGGTGGCGGCCAGGCTGCCGCCGGTGGCGCCCAGCACCTGTTGCGCGAACCAGTCGAGCAGGCCGGCATGCTCGACGCCGGCGACGACGGCGAACAGGCCGACGAAGAAGAAGATCGTGATCCACTCGACCTCGGAAAATATGCCGTTGAGGCGATGCGTCTGCTCCTCGGCCGGGCGGCCGAGGTTGTCGAGGAGCAGCAGCAGCGCTGCGCCGGAGAGCGCGATGCTGCCGGCTTCGAGCCCGATGGCGCGGGCGAGCACGAAGGCGAGGATCACCAGGCCGATGACCAGCAGGGACTTGCGCAGCAGCGGCCAGTCGCTGATGGCCTGGCGCGGGTCGAAGGCCATGACGCGCGCCCGCGCCGTCTCGTCGACCTGCATGGCGCGGCCCCAGATGAAATGGTTCACCAGCAGCTGCGCGGCCAGCACGAGGACGATCACCGGCGTCAGGTTGACGACGAAGTCGTTGAAGGAGAGGCCGGCGGCCGAACCGATGATGATGTTCGGGGGATCGCCGATCAGGGTGGCGGTGCCGCCGATGTTGGAGGCTAGGATCTCCGTGAACAGGAAGGGATAGGGCGGCACCTTCAGCTGCTCGGTGATCACGAGCGTGACCGGCGCGATCAGCAGGACGGTGGTCACATTGTCGAGCAGGGCCGAGACCAGCGCCGTTACCAGCGAGAGCAGGGCGAGGATGGCCCAGGGCTGGCCCTTGGCCGCCTTGGCCGACCAGATCGCCAAGTACTGGAACATGCCGCTTTTGCGGGAGATGGCGACCAGCAGCATCATGCCGATGAGCAGAGCGAGCGTGTTGAAATCCTCGCCCGCGACCGCCTGCTCCTGGGTGAGCACGCCGGTGAGGATCATCAGGCCGGCGCCGACCAGCGCGACGATGGCGCGGTTGACGCGCTCGGTCATGATCACGCCGTAGGTGACGATCAGCAGCGTCGTCGATACCCACAGCGGGTCCCAGCCGAACCAGACGCCGTTCGCGGACTCCGCCGTCATTTCTTGTTCGCGATGGCGGCGAGCACGTCCCAGTAGGAGAGAACGCCGATCACGCAGTCGTTCTCGTCGACGACAGGCAGGGTGGTGCGGTTGCGGTAGAGCAGGAGCAGAGCCTCGACGACCGGCATGTCCGGCTTCAGCAAGGGCAGATCAGGACGCGCGAGCGGACCGACAGGCTGGGCGCCGACTTCCTTCAGCTTGGCTTGCAGGCTCGGCAGGTCGTCGCCGAGGAAGCCGAGGTCGGGCACGAGATGGTCGAGCGTGGCGGCCTTGGGCAGCAGCAGGGCCAGCAGGTCCCACATGTCGAACATGCCGGCGCAGCGGCCGTTGGCCTCGACGACCGGCAGGATCAGATAGCGGTGGCTCAGCATCAACTCGGCCGCCCGCGCCACCGTGTCGTCGCTGCGCAGGGTCAGCGGCTTGGCGGTCATGATCGAGCGGACGGTCATGGCGGTGGAAATCCCGGTTCCCTGCGTGGCAGACTTTCGGCTGCCGCGAGGCTTGTCAAGCGGCTGGGGCATGCGCTGACTAGGAGCGCCTTGAGCCACAGAGGCACAGAGGCACAGAGGCACAGAGGTTCACGGCGCGGCAGAGCCGCAATCAAGGAAGGTTCACCGCAAAGACGCAAAGAAGCCTGTAGGGGCGGCCCCGCGTGGCCGCCCTCTATCTTGCGACGGCTTGAGGGCGACCACATGGGGTCGCCCCTACGCTACGCTTTGCGTCTTTGCGGATAGGCGAAAGCCGGGGCCCATAAGCACAGGCTTCTGGAAATATGGACCCCGACGTTCGTCGGGGTGACAACCGAGTTTGACTTGCCGAAGCGTGCCCGTTTTCTTCTTCTCGGTGGTCCTCCGTGCCTCTGTGCCTCCGCGGTTCAAGGCGGCATACTCGCGCTCGCACCGAGAGAGGAGACCAGCCATGGCCATACGGTACGACGCCATCGTCATCGGCACTGGGCAGTCGGGGCCGCCGCTGGCCTCGCGCATGGCCGACGAGGGGCTGAAGGTCGCGGTCATCGAGCGCAAGCGGTTCGGCGGCACTTGCGTGAACGTCGGCTGCGTGCCGACGAAGACGCTGGTGGCGAGCGCGCGCGCCGCCTACATCGCGCGGCGGGCGGCCGACTTCGGCGTCGCGATCAAGGGCGGGGTCAAAGTGAACATGCGCAAGGTGAAGGCGCGCAAGGACGAGATCGTCAACAAGGGCACCCGGGGTATCGCCAGATGGATGCGCTCGACCGACAACGTCACAGTCTACAAGGGCCATGCCCGCTTCGAGGGGCCGAAGACGGTGCGCGTGAATGGCGAGCTGCTGGAGGCCGAGCGCATCTTCATCAATGTTGGCGGCCGCGCCAGCGTCCCGGACATGCCGGGCATCCATGACGTGCCCTATCTCACCAATTCCACCATGCTCGAGCTCGATGTGCTGCCGGAGCATCTGCTCGTCATCGGCGGCAGCTATATCGGGCTGGAATTCGCGCAGATGTACCGGCGCTTCGGCAGCAAGGTGACGGTGATCGAGATGGGCGAGCGGCTGGTCGGCCGCGAGGATCCCGAGGTCTCCGATGCGATCCGCGAGATCCTGGAGGGCGAGGGCATCACGGTGCGCCTCAAGGCCGAATGCATCACCACCAAGATGCGCGGCAAGAAGATCGTGGCCGGGCTCGACTGCGACGATGCCTCGAAGCAGGCGGCAGGATCGCACCTGCTGCTGGCGGTGGGTCGCCAGCCCAACACCGGGGATCTCGGCCTCGACAAGGCAGGGGTGCAGACGGACAAGCGCGGCTTCATCACCGTTGATGACGAGCTCAAGACCAGCGTGCCGGGCATCTGGGCGATCGGCGATTGCAACGGCCGCGGTGCCTTCACTCACACCTCGTACAACGATTACGAGATCGTGGCCGCCAACCTGTTCGACGGCGGCAAGCGCAGGGTGAGCGACCGCATCACGACCTATGCGCTGTTCATCGACCCGCCGCTGGGGCGCGCGGGCATGAGCGAGCGTGAGGCGCGCGCCGCCGGCAAGAAGCTGCTGGTCGGCAGGCTCGATATGGACAGCGTCGGGCGGGCGCGCGAGCGCAGCGAGACGCTGGGGTTCATGAAATTGGTGGTGGATGCCGACAGCGAGCGCATCCTGGGCGCGGCCATGCTGGGCATCGAGGGCGACGAGGTCGTGCAGTCGATCCTGGACCTCATGTATGCCGGCGTCTCCTACAAGCAGATCGAGCGCGCCATGTACATCCACCCGACGGTGATGGAGTACATGCCGACGCTGGTGGGGAATCTGGAGCCGCTATAGGCGACGCCGGATTGCCAGCGGTGTTTTGTCGCAGAAGCCGCGTCGGCACGGCGAACGTGACCGTCGTCACATCGCGTTTCCCAGTTGGAATGGTCTAATAGGTCTCACATCCCAACCCGGGGACCGACATGACCAGCATGACCATCTTCGACGATCGTCTGATTCCCAACGATGCCGCACCGGGCGCCAGCCCGCCGAACATCGCGGACAATACGTTCCGTGTCGACGGCACCTGGTCGCTCGCCAATGCCTTCCTGTGGGTCCGCAACTTCGCGAACAGCCAGCCTGGGCAGCGCGTTTCGCCCTTCAACATCATGTGCCACGGCTTCTACAACTGGGCGGAAAGCGCAGAGCTGATGGCTTCCACTGTCGTCGGCGGCTTCGGGCTGCAGCTTTGCCGCGAGGGCCTGGTGCCCGGGACCATTGCCACGATCGTACCGCTGGTGCGCGACAAACTGGGCGATGTCCTGATCTTCGCCTGCGGCGCCGGCAGCAGCCAAGCGGGCGGCAGCCAGAACGGGCGCCTGTTCTGCACCGAACTGGCCGTCCGGCTCAACTGCGTCGTCTATGCCGCCGATCGCAAGCAAGTCTTCAACTACAGCCGCACGGGGCCCGCGCCCCTGAATTTCGGAGAATGGGAAGGCACAGTGTCGCGCTACACACCCGACCGGAACGTCGTGCCGGTAGGCAGCTTTCCGTCGCCGAATCCGACCTGAGGACACGGTTGCTCTGAGACGTTGGCCGGCACGCCGTCGCCGATGAGCAGGAGATCGGTGCGACCGAAACGCGCCCGATGCTTCAGGCAGGCTGCGGCTGCTCTGCGCCGCCCGCCGGGCGATGGCGGGCGCGATGATCGGCAGCGGCAACGACCCACTGGCTCCCTGGAATCAAGGTGCCGCGCGCGTAGGCATAGCGCTGCACCGATTTCTCCCGGCGCATGCCGAGCTTCTCGAAGATGCGCAGGCATGCGGCATTGTCTTTATGGCACTGCGCGCTGACGCGCGCGAGCGCGAGGTCGTCCAGACCCATACGGACCATGGCGAGGGCCATCTCGGTCGCGAAGCCCTGGCCGCTGAACTGCGGATAGATCATCCAGCCGAGTTCGCAGCCGTCGCGGCGGAAGCCCTTCACGGACAAGCGAATCGTTCCCACGAGCGCGCCATCCGCGCGGGTCTCTGCGGCCAGGGAATAGTTGCGGCGGGGTTGGCGCACCCGCTCGAGGTCGGCATTCTGGACGAGCGCGTGCAGGTGATACGAACCGAGGCGGCGGAACAGTTCGTAGCGCCAGTAGTCTTCGGACCCGAGATCCGGAAGCGTCCGCTCGGTATCGGCGGCCGTGAACTCGCGGAGGACCAGGCGCTCGGTCTGAATCGGCAGAGCGAGCCGCCGTTGCGTCTGCTCGATGTTGTGAGAGCCGGCGAACCACGTGATGGACTGGAAAAGGGACAAGCGAGCCCTCGATCCGGGATGGCGCACGAACAGCCATCATGGGCGCGCAATCGCTAACGGAGCGTTAGGACTGATGCAGCGGCTTGGCAGCCGGTGAACCCAACGGGGCGGCAAGCGCTCTCCGAGCGCATGCTGCCGCCCGCTGATGCCGCGGCGGTGCCGGCCTTTCGGCCGGCTCCGTCGGGAAGCCGTCTCAGGATTGCGAGCCTTCCATCCGGCGGCACTGGCCCTCGAAGAAGGCGCCCGGCTCGACCGCCAGGGTCTGGTGCGTGACGTCGCCGACGAGCTTGGCCGTCTTCGCCAGGACCACCGACTGGCCCTTGAGCGTGCCGTTGACCGAGCCGCAGACGCGGATGCTGTCGCTGGAAATGCTGCCGCGGACGTCGGCGCCCTCGCCGATGGTGATCGAGCGGCTCTGCACGTCGCCCTCGACCTGGCCGTCGATCTGAATGTCGCCATTGCAGATCAGGTCGCCTTTGATCTTGAGGTCGCGGCTGATGATCGAGTGCCCGTTGCCGTTGCCATTGACGTGGCCGTTGGCGGTGGCGCGCGGCGCCTGCGGCATCGGCACCGCCTCGGGCGCCGAGGCGGACTTGCTATCCTTTGAAAACATGTTCTCCAGTCTCCAGCTTGGTTAAGGGGATCCTACGTTCGGCCCTCTGGGCGCTAGTTTTGGAGGAACATCGTTAACGGGTCGTAAAGAGGGCGGTGGAAGGCGCGCGAGAACATAGAGAAAAGCCGCGCGCGGCTGCCAAATGCCCCCTCCCTAACCATCCCCCACTTCGTGGGGGCGGGAATTGTCGGGGCGCTCAGGTGCCGGTGTCGGCGATGGCCTGGCGGACGGCGGCGATGGAGGCGTCGATGTCGCGGCCGGTCGTGGCCCAGTTGCAGACGGATACCCGCATGACCCGCATCCCCCGCCAGGTGGCGCCGCCGAACCAGGCGACGCCGTTCGCCTGGATGCGGCGGATGACGTCGTCGGTCCGCCGGTCGTGCGCGCCGTCGCGAGCGAGAAAGCGGACCAGGCCCTGGTTGATGATCGGGCGGGCGACCACCTCGGCGCCGGCCAGTTCTCCGATGCCGGCGACGAGGCGATCGGCATGCGCGCAGCAGCGCTCGACGATCGCGGCGATGCCGGACCGGCCGAGGGCGCGGATGGCCGCATAGGCCGTGAAGCCGCGGCCGCGCCGCGACCACTCGGGGTTCCAGTCCTTCTGGTTTCGGAGCTGCTCGGTCGGGACGGAATAGCTGGCGCTCTGGGCGAAGGCCGCGCGATGGGCGGACGGGTCGGCGACGAAGACGAAGCCGGAGTCGAATGGCAGGTTCAGCCATTTGTGGCCGTCCGTCGCCCAGGAGTCGGCCTGGGCGGCGCCGTCGAGCAGGTGGCGGTACTTCTCGCTCGTCGCCGCCCACAGGCCGAAGGCGCCGTCGACATGGACCCAGGCGCGGTGGTCGTGGGCGATGCGGCACGCCTCCGCGAAGGGATCGAAGGTGCCGGTGTTGAGATCGCCGGCCTGCAGGCTGACGATGGTCGGCCCATCTGCGCGCTCGCGCAGGGCGCGTTCGAGCTCGAGCGTGTTCATCCGGCCTGCATTGTCGCCGGGGAGGCAGGCGATCGCGTTGCTGCCGATGCCCACGAGGCGGACGGCGCGGATGATGGACTCGTGCCGGTTCTCCGTGGTGAGCACGCGCAGCGGCGGCGCCCCGGCGAGGCCCTGCTCCTCGACGTTCCAGCCGCGATCCCTGAGCAGCTTGTGGCGGGCGGCGGCGAAGGCGGTCGTGTGCGCCATCTGGCTGCCGGTCACGAAGGCGAAGGACGCCGATGCCGGGATGCCCAGCAGCTGCTTCGCCCAATCGCCGCAGACCTCTTCGATGACCGCCTCGGCGGGCGCGGTGAGATTGGACGCGCCGTTCTGGTCCCAGGTGGAGGTGAGCCAGTCCGCGGCCAGCGCGACCGGGAGCGTGCCGCCGGTCACCCAGCCGAAGAAGCGGCCGCTGGTGGATCCGAGAATGCCGCCGTCGGCGTCGCGGACGAGCTCGTCGATGACCTGCTCCGCGGGCATGGAAGCCTCGGCCAGCGGCTTCGCGAGGCGTGATCGCAATTGCTCGAGCGATGCCGTCGTTGCGATCGGGCGCGAGTCCACGGTTTCCAGATACCGGGTCGCGTGGGCGGCGGCGAGCTCGAGCAAGCCCTTGGCGCTCATGTTTCCGTTCCTTTATTCCCACACTTGTCATTCCCGCGAAAGCGCGGATGACAAGCTCGAAATATGGCGGCGCACTGTCGCCGCCGCAGGGCCCGCAGGCAAGGCCGTCCCGCCTATGCTTTGTTCCCTGACGAAGTATCCGGACTCGGGCATGCAGGCTTGACGAACGCCAACCGCGCGCGCAGGTCTTGCCGCATGACGCAGCGGCCATTCCTCATCGGCAGCGAGATCTATCGCACCTCCTCCTATGGGCGGCGGCATCCGCTGGCGATTCCGCGGGTGTCGGCGGCACTCGACCTGATCCGCGCCATGGGCTGGCTCGAGGAGGCGCAGTATGTGGACAGCCCGCGGGCGACGCCGGAGCAGCTGGCGCGTTTTCATGCGCCCGACTACATCGCGGCGGTGCTGCAGGCCGAGGCGGAGCAGCAGGTGCCGGCCGAGAAGCGTGCGCGCTACAACATCGGCTGCAACGGCAACCCCGTCTTTCCCGAGATCTTCCGCCGGCCGGCCACCGCCTGCGGCGGCACGCTGCGCGCGGTCGAGCTGCTGCGCGACGGCGGCATCGTCTACAGCCCGGCCGGCGGCACCCATCATGGGCGGCCCGACCGCGCCAGCGGCTTCTGCTATTTCAACGATCCCGTGCTCGGCATCCTGGCCATGCTCGATCGGGGCCTGACGCGCATCTACTATGTCGACGTCGACGCCCATCACGGCGACGGCGTGCAGGACGCCTTCGCGGAGGACGACCGCGTGTTCACGCTCTCGATCCACGAGAGCGGCCGCTGGCCCTACACGGGCAAGGCCGAGGATCGGGCCGGAGGAAGCGCGCTCAACCTGCCGGTGCCGGCGGGCTTCAACGACAGCGAGATGGCCTCGCTCTTCGACGACGTCGTGCTGCCGCTGGCCGCACGCCTGCAGCCGGAGGCGATCGTGCTCCAGGGCGGCGCCGACGGACTGGCCGACGATCCCATGAGCGGCCTCGGGCTCTCCAATCGCGCGCTCTGGCGCGTGGTGAGCAGCCTGATGGGCAGGGCGCCGCGGCTGCTGGTGCTGGGCGGGGGCGGCTACAACCCGTGGGCGGTGGCGCGCTGCTGGGCCGGCGTGTGGGCGGTGCTGAACGGGATCGATCCGGCGGCGCCCCCGACGCCAGCGGCCGAGGCCGTCCTGCGGGGGCTGTGGTGGAACCGCAGCCAGGGCCGCGAG
>DATIXH010000079.1:0-16964 GCA_035518775.1 Candidatus Acidiferrum sp. | reverse complement strand
ATGTCGTGCTGGCCACCGGCTCGAACTGGCGCCGCGACGGCTCGGGCCGCAGCAGCTTCGCGCCGATTCCCGGCAGCGACGCAGCGCTGGTCTTCACCCCCGACGATGTGCTGGCCGGCCGCGATATCCCGGGACCGATCCTCGTCTATGACGACGATCCCTACTACATGGGCGGCACGGTCGCGGAAGCGCTGCGCAAGCGGGGCCAAGCCGTCACCCTGGTCACGCCCGCCGCTCTCGTCTCCGAATGGACTGTCGGCAGCCAGGAGCAGTCCTACATCCAGGCCCGCCTCATCGAAGCCGGCGTCGACATCATCGTCTCGCACCGCCTCGCCGCCATCCGCGCGGGCGAGGCCCGGCTGGTCTGCGCCTTCACCGAGCGCCCCCGCACGATCGCCGCGCGCTCCGTCGTCATGGTCGCGCTGCGCATGCCCAACGACGTGCTCTATCACGAGCTCACGCGCGACAGCACCGCACTGGCTGATGCCGGTATCAGGTCAGTGACGCGCATCGGCGACTGCCTCGTCCCCGGCACCATCGCCGCCGCCGTGCATGACGGCCATCGCTACGCCCGCGAGTTCGGCGTGCCCCCGCCGGCCGAGGTGCCATTCGCGCGCGAGCGCATCGCGCTGACGCCACTCTGACCCCGTGCGATGGTATCAGTAGGCGAATTCGGTGAAGATGGGATCGACGCTGCCCTCCCAGCGGCCATGGAAGAGGGCGAGCTTATCCTCGGCCGGACAGCGGCCGCTGTCCGCGATACCCTGGAGGATATCGAGGAAGCGGCTTTCGTCGCGGCCCTTGGCGTCGAGGATGGCGCGGCGCTTCAGGCCCGCGCGCGCGATGGCCAGCACGTCCTTGGCGAGGTCCTGCACGTTCCGCTTGCGCACCTGCGCGCGCAGGGCGGCGCGGGGAACATCGGCGCGCAGCTGCTCGCGCTCGGCAATCGTCCAGTCCTTGCACAGGTCCCAGGCGGCATCGAGCGCCTGTGCATCGTAGAGCAGGCCGACCCACAGCGCCGGCAGTGCGCACAGGCGCTGCCACGGCCCGCTGTCGGCGCCGCGCATCTCAAGGAACCGCTTCAGCCGCACCTCCGGGAACGCGGTCGTAAGATGATCGGTCCAATCGCCCATACCCGGGATCTCGCCGGGCAGCGCCGGCAGCTTGCCCCTGAGGAAATCGCGGAAGGACTGGCCGCTGCAATCGACATACTTGCCGTCGCGGTAGACGAAATACATGGGCACATCGAGCATCCAGTCGACGTAGCGCTCGAAGCCGTAGCCGGGATCGAACACGAAGGGCAGCATGCCGCAGCGGTCGGGATCGGTGTCGGTCCAGATGTGGCTGCGATAGCTCATGAAGCCGTTGGGCTTCCCCTCGGTGAACGGCGAATCAGCGAACAGGGCGGTCGCCACCGGCTGCAGCGCGATGCCGACGCGCATCTTCTTGACCATGTCGGCTTCGTCGGCGAAATCGAGATTCACCTGCACCGTGCAGGTGCGGATCATCATGTCGATGCCGAGCTTGCCCTTCTTCGGCATGTAGTCGCGCATGATCTGGTAGCGACCCTTCGGCATCCAGGGCTGGTCAGCACGCGCCCACTTGGGATTGAAGCCCATGCCCAGCATGCCCGTGCCGAGCTCGGCATCGACCTGCTTTACCTGGTCGAGATGATCGTTCACCTCGCTGCAGGTCTGGTGCAGGGTCTCGACCGG
This sequence comes from Candidatus Acidiferrum sp., assembly GCA_035518775.1. Classification (GTDB taxonomy): domain Bacteria; phylum Pseudomonadota; class Alphaproteobacteria; order Dongiales; family Dongiaceae; genus JBGPEQ01. Next base: position 15,249 of record DATIXH010000079.1, on the reverse strand, counting down.
CGCGCCCGACAGCTCGAACTGCCCGCCGGGCTCGAGCGTGATATTGCAGGCGCCCTTGCTGAGCGCGATCGGGTTGCCGTTCTCGAGCACCGGCACCCAGCCGAAGCGCATCATGCCCTCGAGCACGGCGCGGATGCCGGCGGGGCCGTCATAGGGCAGGGTGCGGAAATCTTTCCGGTTGAAGGCGAACTTCTCGTGCTCGGTGCCGATGCGCCACTTGGCGCGCGGCTTCGAGCCGGCGGCCAGATAGTCCACCAGCTGGCGCTTGTCCGTAATGGGCTCGCCGCGCGACTTCGGAGGCGCTGACATCGATACACCGACCCTGACTGATGTTACGCGGACGTGCGATGCGGCGGACGCTGCTGGCCGTCTCCTAAAATCGCTTGCCAGCAGGCAAGCGCCGCCAGCGCCGCCGTGTCGGCCCGCAGGATGCGAGGCCCGAGACCGACGGGCATAACAAATGGAAGTTTCGCGAGGGCGTCAAGCTCCGAACGCGCAAAGCCTCCCTCCGGGCCGATCACGACGGCCCAGGGCGCGGCGCTGTCCTTGACATGCGATTGCAACGCTTCCGCGATCGGCCGCGCGTCGCCCGCTTCCGCGCACAGCAGCAGTCGCCGCTCTGTCGGCCATGCCGCCAATAGTTTCCCGAAGGTAACGGGCTCCCGCACCTCGGGCACGTTCAGCCGTTCGCATTGCTCGGACGCCGCGACCACGATGGCCTGCAGCCGGTCGGTCTTCACGCGCTCGACGGCGGTGTGCTGCGTGACGACGGGCAGCAGTGCGGCGACGCCGAGTTCCGTCGCCTTCTCTACCACGCCGTCGATGCGCGCGCGCTTGATGGGCGCGAACACGAGCCAGAGATCGGGACCGCCGGCCTGCGGCCGCAGCTGCCGCTCGACGGCCAGGGTCGCCTGGGTCTTGGCGACGGCGACGAGCGAGCTCCGCCATTCGCCGTCGCGGCCATTGAACAGGTCGACGGGCGCGCCACGCTCGAGCCGGAGAACGTGGCGCAGATAGTGCACCCGCTCGTCCGCGAGCCGGATCTCGCCGCCCGCGCCCAAGGGCGCGTCGACGAAGAGCCGCGTCGTGCGACCTCCAGCCGCGCTCATCGCGGGCCCCGCCGACGGCCGGAACCACCGCGGCAAGTCATGCGCTTTCCTGAGGAGAAGGGATGAAGGAGTCGATCATGGCGACGAGCAAACAGAGGACGGCCGCAAAACGCAACATCCGGTAGGCGCAGGCAGCCTGGCGCTCGATGTCGCGGACCGCCCATGCGCGCGCCCAACCCGAGGGCAGCATGATCAAGAGGGCCAAGCAGGGCAAGCGGAGGCAGTCGAGGAAGCGCTAGCCGGACGCCTGCAGCCGGCAGCGCCGAGATCGCTGCTGGCAGGGCGGTCAATCTCTGTCACAATCCGTCCCAGGCGATGACAGGCCGATCGACCGCATGACGGACATCCACAAAGCCGATCTCGAAAGCCGGGCCGCGACCGCCACCGACATCCCGCGCGGCAGCCGGGTTGATCGCCTCCTGCCGCCGGCCGCGCGCCCCTATGCGCGGCTGATGCGGCTCGACCGGCCGATCGGCACCTGGCTGCTGCTGTTCCCGTGCTGGTGGGGCTTGTTCCTGGCGGCGGACCGCCCCTTGCCGGGGAGCGTGGCATCCCTGCTCCGTCTGGTTTGCGAGACGGTGGTCCTGTTCGCCATCGGCGCCGTCGTCATGCGCGGCGCCGGCTGCACGTACAACGACATCGTCGACCGCGATTTCGACGCCAAGGTCGCGCGCACTGCCCGGCGCCCGATTCCCAGCGGCCAGGTATCGGTGCGCCAGGCCATCGTCTTCCTCGTCGCGCAGCTGCTCGTCGGCTTGCTCATCCTGCTGTCCTTCAATCGCTTCACGATTCTGCTGGGCGTGCTCTCGCTCGCGCTCGTCTTCACCTATCCGCTGATGAAGCGCGTCACTTATTGGCCGCAGGCCGTTCTCGGCCTGACGTTCAACTGGGGGGCGCTGATGGGGTGGGCGGCCGTGACCGGCGCCGTCGGCATGCCGGCCCTGGCGCTTTATGCCGGCGGCATCGCCTGGACGCTCCACTATGACACCATTTATGCGCACCAGGACAAGGAGGACGACGCTCTCGTCGGCGTCAAGTCGACCGCCCTCAAGCTCGGCGCGCGGACTAAGCCCTGGCTCGGCGGCTTCAGCATCGCGACGGTTATCCTGTTCGAGATCGCCGTGGCCTCGGCCGGCCTGGGCTGGCCGGCCATGCTGGCGGTCGCCGCCGTGGCCCTGCATCTGACCTGGCAGATCCTGACAGTGGATCTCGACAATCCCGCAGACTGTCTCGCCAAGTTCCATTCCAACCGCTGGATCGGCTGGATCCTGCTTGCCGGCATCGTCGCGGGATGGCTGGTACGGTGAGCGATCCAGCCGCATTCGTGCGGCAGCAGACCGTCCTTGCCGCCCCACCGCTGGTCCCGGAGATCCGCGTCTATCTGGCGAGCGCGGTGACGCCTCTGTGGCGGGCGACCGAGGCCACGCTGGCGGCGCGCGAGGTGCCCCCGCCCTATTGGGCCTTCGCCTGGCCGGGCGGGCAGGCGCTGGCGCGCCACACTCTCGACAGTCCCGCCGTGGTCCGCGGGCGCCAGGTGCTCGATTTCGCCGCCGGCAGCGGACTGGCCGGCATCGCGGCGGCCCTAGCCGGCGCCGCCGCCACGACCGCGGCCGACATCGACCCGATCGCGGTGGCCGCCATCGCCCTCAATGCCGCCGCCAACGGCGTGACGATCGACATCCTTCATGACGACCCGATCGGCTGCCCACTGGCGTGGGACGTGGTGCTCGCGGGCGATGTCTGTTACGAACAGCCGATGGCTGGGCGGGCGACGGAGTGGCTGCGCCAGCTGGCAGCAGCAGGCGCCGCGGTGTTGCTCGGCGATCCCGGACGGAGCTATCGGCCGGCAGATGGACTGGAGGAATTGGCCCGCTATCGCGTGCCGACCAGCCTCGAGCTGGAGACCCGCACGGAGTGCGAGACAGTGGTGTGGCGGCTGCTGCCGATCTGAACGGTAGCGAGGGAGCGGTGTATGGCGAAGGCGGGCGACACGATCGGAACGGTCGCAGAGATCTGGCGCTATCCCGTTCAGTCCATGCGCGGCGAGGCCTTGGCGGCCGTGGACGTCGGCGCGAGCGGCGTCGTCGGCGACCGCCGCTACGGCGTGGTCGATCCGGAGGCGGGCATGGTGGTCTCCTCGGCCCAGGGCCGGCGCAAATGGCGCGACATCGTCACGCTCGCAGCGCGCTATCTCGACGCGGCCTCGCGGGACGGGGTCGAGATCCTGTTGCCGGATGGTTCGCGGCTGCGGAGCGACGACCGCGACATCGACCTGCGGTTGACCACCGCGCTCGGCGCCCCCGTCCATCTCGCCGACAAGGCCCGCGAGGCCAAGCGTTCCGAATACAGTCACGAAGCCCTGCATCTGCTGACGACCGCCAGCCTGCGGCAGTTCTCGGAGCACCATCCCGAGGGCCGATTCGCGCCGGCGCGCTTCCGTCCGAACATCGTGATCGATACCGGCGCCGAGATCGGGTTCCTGGAGCAGGGCTGGATCGAGCGACGTTTCGCCATCGGGGACGGTCTGGAGATCGCGATCACCGAGCACTGCAAGCGTTGCGTGATGACGACCTTGCCGCAGGGCGACCTGCCGATGGATCCCGTGATCCTGCACACGACGAGCGCCCACAACAGCACGCGGGCCGGTGTCTATGCATCGGTGGTGCGGCCGGGCGCCATCAAGACCGGCGATGCCGTGCGCCTGCTCGGGTGAGCCTGCGCGAATCGGCGACAATGCGCGTCCAGCGCTATACCGATGCCCGCGCGTTCAACGATCGCATCGTACCTGCTCTCGCATCCGCAGAGCACGAAAGCAATGTGCTGCTCGGCGCCGCGCGCCGCCTTGCCGGCGCTCCGGACGAGACCGTCGTCATGGCCGGCGTCGAAGAGGACGGACGCATCACCTGCGCCGCGCTGCTGACACCACCCTTCAACCTCCTGATCTCGCCGGCACCGGCTGCGGCTCTCGAAGCGCTCGGCGAGCACTTGCATGCCTGGGGCGTCGCACTTCCCGGCGTGATCGGGCTGGCAACGACATCCGACAGCTTCGCCGCTCTCTGGCAGCGCCGATGCGGGTGCCGTGCCGAGCGCGGCAAGGAGATGCGACTCCTCGCACTCGCCACCGCGCCGCAGCTTCCCTCGACACACGGCGTCTTGCGCGCTGCCACGGCCGGCGACGGTCCCTTGTGCGTCGTCTGGGCAAAGGAGTTCTTTCACGAGACCGGGCTGCCACCCCATGAGCACGGCGTCTTCGTCGCCGAACTCGATGACGCGCTGTCGGCACGGCGCTTGTGGCTGTGGGAAACCGACGGCCGGCCGGTATCGATGCTTCGCCACAATATGACGACGGCGCGGAGCGCCCGGATTGGGATGGTCTATACCGCGCCGGCCTGGCGCGGTCGCGGCTTCGCGACGGCCGCGGTCGCGGAAGCAAGCCGCCGGCTCCTGGCCGGTGGCTGCTCCTGGTGCCTGCTGTTCGCCGATGTCGAGAACCCGACCTCGACCGCGCTCTATCGGCGGCTCGGCTATCAGGATGTCTGCCTCTATCGGGAGCATCTCTTCCTGTGACGCCAGCGGCCGATCTCGTCGCCACGCTCGACCGTCTCGGCCTCGTCGCCGCCGGCGAGCGCCTGCGCTTCACCCCGCTGCCCGGCGGCGTGTCCTCGGACATCTGGCGCGTCGATCTGCCGGCCGGGCCGATCTGCATCAAGCGCGCCCTGCCGAAGCTGAAGGTGGCGGCGGATTGGCGCGCGCCGGTCGAGCGCAACGCCTACGAGGTAGCCTGGCTGGAGACCGCGGGACGGCTGGTGCCCGGCAGCGTCCCGCGCATCCTCGGCCACGATCCCGCCGTTGGCCTGTTCGCCATGGAGTTCCTCGACCCCGCGCGGCACCCGCTATGGAAGGCCGAGCTCAGGGAGGGCCGGGCCGATCCCGCCTTCGCCGCCGCCGTCGGCCGCAGCCTGGCCGCCATCCACACCGGCACGGCCGGCGACCCCGAGGTCGCCGCCCGCTTTTCGACCGACGCCATCTTCCATGCCATCCGGCTCGAACCCTACCTGGAGGCGACGGCCCGTGCGCATCCCGACCTGGCGCCGGCACTCCTGCACCTGGTGGCGACGACGGCCGCGACCCGGCGCACCCTGGTCCATGGCGACGTCAGCCCGAAGAATATCCTGGTCGGCCCCAACGGTCCCGTCTTCCTGGATGCGGAATGCGCCTGGTATGGCGACCCCGCCTTCGATCTTGCCTTTTGTCTTAACCACTTGCTGCTGAAATGCCTATGGAACCGGGCGGCCGCTCCGAGCTTTCTCAGGTGCTTCGTGGGGCTGGCCGGGGCCTACGCCGCGGGCGTCGGCTGGGAGCCGCCCGCAGCGGTCGAGAGCCGCACGGCCCGGCTACTGCCCGGCCTGCTGCTGGCGCGCATCGACGGCAAGTCGCCGGTGGAGTACATTACGGATGTGGGTGACAAGAATATGGTACGCCGCGTGGCCCGGCAGCTGCTGCAAGCGCCGCCGGACCGGCTTGAGGGAATTCTGCAGGTCTGGCGCCGCGAACTGGAGGCGGCCGGGCCGGATTGATGAATAAGAGCAAGGATGCCATTGCCAAGGTCCTGGCCCGCCGGGTCTGGGACTCGCGCGGGCGGCCGACCATCGAGGTGGAGGTGCACCTGGCCGGGGGTGCCAGCGGGCGTGCCATCGCCCCGGCCGGCGCATCGACGGGCAGGGGCGAGGCCGTCGACCTGCGCGACGGCGGCCCGCGCTTCGGCGGCTTCGACGTCACCCGCGCCATCGCCGGCGTGAACGACGAGATCGCCCGCATCCTCCTCGGGTTCAATCCGCACAACCAGTCGCAGATCGACGGCGCCCTGACCGCGCTCGACGGCACACCCGACCGCTCGCGCCTGGGCGCCAACGCCATCGTCGCCACCTCCATGGCGGTGGCCCACGCCGCCGCCGCCTCGCGCGGCATGCCGCTCTGGCAGTCGCTGCGGGCGGCGCCCGGCGCGCAGCTGCCCTTGCCGGAGATCCAGATCTTCGGCGGCGGCGCCCATGCCCAGCGCCGCGTCGACATCCAGGACTTCATGGTCATCGCCATCGGCGCGACCGAGTATGCCCAGGCGCTCGAGTGGACGGCGGAGGTGTACCGCGCCGGCGGCGAGCTGCTGAGCGAGGCCGGGCGCCTGTCCGGCGTCGCCGACGAGGGCGGCTACTGGCCGGCGTTCGACAGCAACGAGCAAGGGCTGGAGATGCTGCTGCGCGCCATCGAGCGCGCCGGTTTCGTGCCAGGTGACGAGATGGGCATCGCGCTCGATGTCGCGGCCTCCCAGTTCGGCCGCGGCGGCCACTACCGCCTGAGCCGCGACGGCCGCGAGCTCGACAGCGACGGCATGTGCGAGCTGCTGCTGAACTGGCTGCGGCGCTTTCCGATCGTCTCGATCGAGGACCCGCTGGCCGAGGACGACGCAGCGTCCTTCGCCGGCTTCACGGCGGCGGTCGGCGGCAATGTGCAGGTGGTCGGCGACGACTTCCTGGTCACCAACGCCAAGCGCATCGACGATGCCGCCCGCGACGGCGCCTGCAACGCCGCCCTCATCAAGCCGAACCAGGCGGGGACACTCAGCGAGGCCGAGGCGGCGCTGACGGCGGCCCGCTCGGCCGGCTGGGGCGCGATCGTCTCGGCACGCTCGGGTGAGAGCGAGGACACCACCATCGTGCACCTCGCCATCGGCTGGGGCGTGCCGCAGCTGAAGGTCGGCTCCATCGCCCGCGCCGAGCGCACGGCCAAGTGGAACGAGGCGCTGCGCATGGCCGAGACCATCGGGGGCAAGCTGCCGCCGCGCGGCTCCTTCCCGTGGGGAAGCAAGCCACGCTCGACGCCGCGATAGGCGGCAGCAGGGGGAACCCCCTCCCGGGGCGGAAGGGAGCTACCCCCGAAAACTCGAAGTTCAAGGCTATCGCATTTCGCGTATTGCGGTGCCCTTGACTGGCGCCGTGCGCGCGCTCCGTGGCTCAGACTCGCGGATCGCCCATTCGCCTCTCGATCCGGTAGCGCGCGTGGGCGTCGTCGACGGTGGCCCAGGCGCGCCGGCCCCACTCGGCCTTGGCGTCGGCGTAGCTGTCGAACGGTCCATACCACTGCTCGCTGCCGCCAACCGGCTCGACGAAACGGGTGTCGCTGTAGATGCCGCCAACCACCCAGAACTTGGCGGCCGCCTGCTCGCCTTCCTCCTCGATGCGATAGCGCGCATGGGCATCGTCGACGCTCGACCAGGCGCGCCGCTGCCATTCGGCCTTGGCGTCGTCATGGCTGCCGAACGGCCCGAAGCGGCCCTCCGGTCCGCCGTCAGCCATGCGGTCGAACTTGGTGTCGGCATAGACGCCGCCGATGACCCAGAACTTCCCCATGCCAGTCACTCGCTGCAAAGACCGTCAATGAGTCGTCGTCGAAGCATAGCCGCCGCCGGCGCGCGCGCAAGCAGCCCTTGACGGATATCGCCCGACGCGTCTATCTGCGGCACTTCATTTTGAGGGGACGGACCGCGCCGATGGCCGCGAAACCGGAAGACTTCGCGCGCATCTACGAGCGCTTCCAGGCGCCGATCGCGCGCTTCGACTGCGGCCGCAAATGCGCGCCCTTGAACGGCGGGGAGCCGGTCTGCTGCTCGGCCAAGAACGCCGTGCCGCTGGTGCTGAAGACCGAGTACCGCCTGCTGCGCTCGCGCAGCGACCTCTGGCACCGCTTCACACCCTACGATGGCGCCAGCCGCAAGATCGTCGAAGGCCTGCACCACACCTGCGTCGCCATCGAGTGCAAGGGCGTCGCGTTTTGCGAGCGCGAGAACCGCTCGATGGCCTGCCGCGCCTTTCCGTTCTATCCCTATATCACGCGCGACGGCGCGTTCGCCGGACTCGCCTACTATTGGGATTTCGAGCACAGCTGCTGGGTGATCTCCAACCTCGAGATCGTCGATCCCGCGTTCGTGCGCGAGTTCGTCCGGGCGCACGAGATGCTGTTCGAGGTCGACCGCGACGAGTACGAGACCTTCAAGCTGCAGTCGGCCAACATGCGCCGCGTGTTCTCGCGCCGGAAGGCGATCATCCCGCTGATCGGCCGCGACGGCGGCTACTTCAAGGTGCTGCCCAAGAGCGGCCGCATCGTCCCCGCCGACCCCAAGCGCTTTCCCAAGCACGGCCCATTCAAATCGGCGCGCGCCTTCGCCAAGGCCGTCAAGGAGGCAGAGGCGGCGGCGCAGGATCTGACGGTCGAATTCCTGCCCAGCGCCTCGCTTTGAACAGGCCGACCCAGGCGCGCGGGGCGCTGGCGGCGCTGGCCGGCGGGATTCTCGGCCTCGCCTTCTCGCCGCTGCTGGTGCGCGCCAGCGAAATCGGCCCGAGCGCCACCGCCGTGCAGCGCGTGCTGCTGGCCATGCCCGTGCTGACGACCTGGATGCTGGTGGAGCAGCGCGGGCTCGGCGCCCTCACGGCGATCGGCCGGCGCGACTGGCTGATGCTGCTCTTCGCCGGCCTGTTCTGGACCGGCGATCTCGTCGCCTGGCATTGGGCGCTGAAGCTTACCAGCATTGCCAACGCCAGCCTGCTCACCATGACCGGCCCGATCTTCGTGACGATCGGCGCCTGGCTCTTCTTCCGCGAGCATATCGGCCGCGGCTTCCTGCTCGGCCTGATCATCTCGCTGGCTGGTGCCGCGCCCCTGGTCGCGTCCAGTATGGAGCTCAGCCGCGACCACCTCTGGGGCGACGCCATCGCCATGTCGGCCGCCGGCTGCTTCGCCGCCTACCTGCTGGCGATCAAGCAGCTGCGCGGCGGGCTCCCCACCGGCACGATCATGTGCCTCACCTGCTTGTTCAGCCTGCCCGGCCTGTTCATCGCGGCGTGGCTGTCCGACGAATCCCTGGCACCCCCGAGTCCCTTCGGCTGGTTCATCGTCGTCGCGTTGGCGCTGTCGGCGCAGGCCTTCGGACAGGCCTTCATCGCCCTCGCCATGTCCCGGCTGCCGGCACCCTTCACCTCGGTGGCGCTGCTGATCCAGCCCTTCCTCGCCATCCTGCTGGGTTGGCTGATCCTGGGCGAGGCGGCAACAGTGCTGCAGTTCGTCGGCGGTTTCGTGGTGCTCGCCGGCATCCTCATCAGCCGCCGCTACGGCGCGCGCCGCCCGGCGCCCGCCGAAGGCTAGGCGAGGTTACGCTTCGCGATGTCGTACCACTCGCGCTGGCTGCGCTTGAACGGGCCGCCGGCCTTGTCGACGGCCCGGATGACCTCTTCGAACAGCTTGCGGGCCCGCTCGGTCTCGCCGTTATGTCGCAGCAGCAAAGCATAGCGACAGCGGGCCTCGGCGCCGGCGAAATAGCGCGACACTGCTTCGTATTCCGGCAAAGCCTCGCCGCCCCGACCCTCGCCCTCGAGGCTGCGGGCGTACAACAGGTGTGCCTCGGCCGATTCGAACTTCGGGTTGGCGGCCCGGAGATCCTCCAGAGTGCGCGTGCAGTTGGCGAAATCGCCGCCCGCAAAGTAGGCGCGCGCCAGCGCGTGCATGAGCACGGGATCGGTCTTGTGGATGCCCGTGAGCGCGCCCCGGTAGAGCGTGATGGCCTGCTCGACCTTGCCCAGCCGCAGGCATTCCTCGGCCAGCGCCTGCCGATTGGCGATCGTGTCGGCGGTATCGAACTGGTCGGCAAGGGCGCGATAGTCGCGCTCGGGATCCATCGCCTTGCGGGCGCCGCGCACGGCCTGCTTGGCCTCGCGACTGTGCAGCAGATCCGGCAGCATCTCCGCGATGAAGTAGACGAGGCTGCCCAGTCCGGGAATGACCAGGATGATGAACACCCAATAGAGCGGGCGCCGCGTCTTCACGACGTGGACCGCGCACAGGACGACGAATCCAAGAATGACGAAGTAAAACGGCATGGCGAATCCCGCCGGCAGCTTGGCAAATCTTCGTTAATTTTCCAGTAACTTCCGGGGTCTTGGCACGCGGGTCTCCGCGACAAATGGATGACGGTATAGAAAAGTGCCCAAGAGTAGCCAGCGCCGCGCCTCTGTCGGGCGCGCCCCCGCCTTCGGCACCAACGGCGTCGTATAGTGCCAGATGGGCAGGCGGTAGGCGGTGACGCCGCCGGCCGTGGCTACGTCGACGATCCGGCTGAAATGCCCCTGCACGGCATAGACCAGCCACTGTTGCGCCACGCCCCGGCCGCTCAGGCTGACATGCAGATCGAGATAGCCGCGCCGGGCGGCCGGTTCCTCCGGGTGGTGGTCGTTGTGCGGCCCGGCATAGTCGCCCGGCCCATAGCAGAGAACCTGGATGCCCCAGCGCTGCCGCAGCGCCCGCCCGGCGAGCGCCGCCGCGAAGGCCGCGAAGCTCTCCGAGCGCAGCATCGCCACCAGGCCGATCTCCTCCGCGCGCCGATAGGCGCGCTCGCGCCGCCGCTCCAGGAAGGCCGTCCTGACCCGCGCCGTCTTCGGCAGCAGCTCGGCGTAGTTCTTCGTCATCTCCCAGATCGACTCCGGCGGGATCGGGTGCTCCAGCAGCTCCAGCCGATCGTAGAGCGCGCGGTCGAGCAGCCGCGCCGCGGCGCGCGCCAGCCGCTCGCTCACCAGTCCGGTCTCGGCGAGGAAGCGCCGCCGCGGCTCCGCCAGCGCGCCGCACAACGGCGAACCGCCCGCCAGCACGCGTCGGCCGGCTGCGGTCAGCATGTCTTCGAACTCGGCGGGAAAGCGATCCATCGCAGAACCGGCGCACCGTCGAAACATGGGACACAGATGAACACGGATACCCACAGATGAACACGGATGTATCTTCGCGCTCAGCAATCCGTGTTGATCTGTGCCCCATCTGTGTTCATCTGTAGTCCGTTTCCGTCCGCCGATGATCGGAGCAGGGGATTCGCCTCATGACTGCCGCCACGACGACCCGCCCGGCAACGCCGGCCGACACCGCGGCCATCGCCGCCATATACAACGAGGGCATCGCCGAGCGGATCGCCACCTTCGAGACCGCGCCGCGCACGGCCGAGCAGATTGCCGCCCAGCTGGCAGACAAAGGCGATCGGTACCCGACAATCGTCGTCGAGCAGCAAGGGCGCATCGTCGCCTTCGCGAGCGCCGGGCCCTACCGCAGCCGGCCATGCTATGCCGGCGTGGCCGAGCACTCGGTCTACGTCGATCCGGCCGCCCGCGGCCGCGGCGCCGGACGCGCCGCCCTGGTGGCGCTGATCGAAACCTACGAGCGGCGCGGCTTCTGGAAACTGCTCTCCCGCATCTTCCCGGAGAACGCCGCCAGCCTGGCGCTGCATGAGCGCTGCGGCTTCCGCACCGTCGGGGTCTACCACCGGCACGCCAAGCTCGACGGCCAGTGGCGCGACTGCGTCATCGTCGAGCGCCTGTTGGGCGAGACGGCGCGCTAGCCCCCGAGCTCCCGCTTGGCAATCTCGAACCACTCGCGCTGCGTGCGCAGGTAGGCCGGATCGGCCTTGGCGACCGAGCGCACGACGGCCTGGAACAGCTCAAGCGCCGCCTCCGGATCGCCGGCCCGCCGCAGCAGCAGGGCCTGGCGGCAGCGCGCCTCCTCGCCCGGGCAGATCTCGACCGCCGTCGCATAGGCCGCCTTGGCGTCGTCGAAGCGGCCGTCCGCCTCCAGGCTGCGAGCATAGAGCAGCTGCATCTCCGGCACGCGAAAGCGGCCGTCGGCCTGGCGCATCCGGTCGAGCGTGGCGACGCAACGCGCATAGTCGCGATTCTCGAAATGGGCGTGGGCGAGGCCGAAGGTGAGGGCGGGATCGGCGCCGCGCGTGCCGGCCAGCGCCGCCTCGTAGAGCTTCACGGCATCGGCCGCCCGGCCGGCGCGGATGCACTGCTCGGCCAGCCGCCGGCGGGCCGCCCGCGCCGCTGCCGGGTCGCGCTCCTTCGCGACTTCCGCGATGCGCTCGTCGAGGGTGAGGATGCGCTCGTTCCTGCGCACGGGCTGCGCGCGCGAACCGCCGAGCGGCGCGGATCGGCCGCCGCCCGCCTTGCGCATGCCCCACAGCCCGACGGCGACAAGGATGACGATGGCGAGGATGAAGCCTGCCGACATGGTTCGAACGGGTCGCGTTGCTGACCGCCGGAACGAACCACATGCTCCAGGGATCGTAAACCCCCGGCTCTGCCGCGCGCCGACCAAGAAGGATCCACCACAGAGGACACAGAGGCCACAGAGAACACTTATGGCTGCGGACTCATGGTCTTGTGGCAGGTGGTGACTCTGTGTTCTCTGTGTCCTCTGTGGTGGATCTTCTGGGCCGCGAGCCCGCCGGCAACTTGCATTTCTCATGCCCTACGCCTCCCTGCGCGATTTCATCGACCGGCTCGAGCGCGAGAAGCGGCTCGTGCGCGTGACGGCGCCCGTGTCGCCGGTGCTGGAGATGACGGAGATCCAGACTCGCCTGCTCGCCGAGGGCGGCCCGGCCGTGCTGTTCGAGACCGTCGTCGGAGACGGCGGCCGCCGCTACGACATGCCCATGCTGGTGAACCTGTTCGGCACGGTCGAACGCGTCGCCTGGGGCATGGACCGCGAGCCGCAGGAGCTGCGCGCCGTCGGCGAGACGCTGGCGTTCCTGAAGCAGCCGGAGCCGCCCGGCGGCTGGCGCGAGGCGCTGGACATGCTGCCGCTGGTGAAGACCGTGATGGCGATGAAGCCGAAGACCGTTGGCTCCCTTGGGGGCGGCGCGCCCTGCCAGGAAGTCGTGCTGGAGGGCGCCGACGTCGATCTCGGCCGGCTTCCGGTCCAGACCTGCTGGCCCGGCGAGCCGGCGCCGCTCATCACCTGGCCGCTGATCGTCACCAAGGGGCCCGGCAAGCGCAAGGAAGACGACTACAACCTCGGCATCTACCGCCTGCAGGTGATCGGCCGCAACCAGACCCTGATGCGCTGGCTGAAGCATCGCGGCGGCGCGCAGCATCATGCGCGCTGGAAGAAGGAGCGGCCGGAGCCGTTCCCGGCCGCCGCCGTCATCGGCGCCGATCCCGGCACCATCATCGCGGCGGTGACGCCGGTGCCGGACACCCTCAGCGAGTATCAGTTCGCCGGCCTGCTGCGCGGCAAGAAGGTGGAGCTGGTGGATTGCAAGACCGTGCCGCTGAAGGTGCCCGCCGAGGCCGAGATCGTGCTCGAGGGCCACGTCTCCCTCGACGACTATCGCGACGAGGGTCCCTACGGCGACCATACCGGCTACTACAACTCGGTCGAGCCATTCCCGGTCTTCACGCTCAGCGCCATCACCATGCGGCGTCAGCCGATCTATCTCTCCACTTTCACCGGCCGCCCGCCCGACGAGCCCTCGATCCTCGGCGAGGCCCTGAACGAGGTGTTCATCCCGCTGCTCACCCAGCAGTTTCCGGAGATCGTCGATTTTTGGCTGCCGCCCGAGGGCTGCAGCTACCGGATCGGCGTGGTCAGCATGAAGAAGGCCTATCCCGGCCACGCCAAGCGCGTGATGTTCGGCGTCTGGTCGTTCCTGCGCCAGTTCATGTACACGAAGTGGGTGATCGTGGTGGACGACGACGTTAACGCGCGCGACTGGAAGGACGTGATGTGGGCGATCAGCACGCGCATGGATCCGGCCCGCGACATCACGGTCGTCGAGAACACGCCCATCGACTATCTCGACTTCGCCTCGCCCGAGTCCGGCCTTGGCTCCAAGATCGGCCTCGACGCCACGACCAAATGGCCCCCGGAAACCAAGCGCGAGTGGGGCCGCAAGATCCGCATGAGCGACGAGATCGTGGAGGCCGTGACGAAACGGTGGGTGGAGTACGGGTTGCCCGGGAGTGGCAAGCCGATCTGGAAATGACGGGATGCCCAACGTCATGGCGGAGACGAAGCCTTATCTGCAGGGTCTCGACGCGTTCTACTACCGCGAGATCGAACCCTGGCTGCGGGCGCAGGAGATGCGCCGGCGTGACGCACTCGCGCGCCGCCGCAGGGGAACATGGGCGGCAGCGGCGGTCGGCTTGGTCGTCGTCGGCGTCCTCTGGCTGCGGCTGAGGCCCGATTCGGCGGCGCCGCTGTCGATCCTGACACTGATCGTTTTCTTCTTTGCCTCCTGGTTCGCTGGCCGCTCCGCAGAAAAACTCGAATCGGACGTCAAGACGTTCGTCATGACGAAGCTGGCCGCGTTCTTCGGCTTCACCTACGAGCCCAGGAACGCCGGCCCCGCGCTGCCCCGCTTCGTCGAGCTGGGGCTCGTTCCGCATTCCAACAGCCGCGCGCGATCAGACGGTCTTTCCGGAACGATCCGGGGAATTCGGTTCCAGTTCGCCGAAGCCGAGCTGGAGCGAGTCGGGCAGCGCGAAGATTCCAAAGGCAGGACAACGCACTACCACGACACGGTCTTCGACGGCCTTCTCTTCGCGTTCCACTATGCGAGCCCGTGCGAAGGCGTGACCGTGATCCGGGAGGACGCCGGCGCGATGATGAACTGGGCCCGGGGTGAGTTCGGCGGTCTGCCACCTGTCGCGCTCGACGATGCCGAGTTCGAGGCCGCCTTCCGGATCTATTCAACGGACGACGAGGATGCGCGGCGGTTGCTCGATCCATCGATGCGGCACCGGATTCTCGCACTGCGCCAGACCCTCGGCGCCACATCGCTGCGTCTGGCCTTCGATGCCAACGGCATCCTGATGTCCGTGGAGACGAAATCCGACGAGCACTTCGAACCAGGTCCAGTCGATAAGGCCGTCCTCGACCGCGAACACTTCCAGCGCATGGTCGCGGACGTCTGCATCGTCTTCGATATCATCGACGGTCTTAACCTCGGGCAGGCAGCCGCCGCGACCGCCGGCTAGTGGCAGCTTGCCCTTGACCACGCGGGCAGCTTCCCCGTAGGGTGCACCCCATGACTGCACGCACCACACAGCGGCTCGGGCTGCGACTTTAACGCCCGGCGTCCCACGGGACGCCGGGGCGTCGTCGTTCCCCTCGAGTCAGCTTGGTGCGCTGTCATGTGTAGTCCCGACCGATCTCATTCCTCACATTCGCTGATCGTTTCTAACGCGCCGGTTTCGCGCGACCGTTCGCGTTCGTTCCTCTCCCTCCTGCGACTTATCGGCGGCCGTCGAGTCTGATCCGGCCGCTCGACGGCCCT
>DATIXH010000078.1:0-28219 GCA_035518775.1 Candidatus Acidiferrum sp. | reverse complement strand
TCGACGGCCGGCTCGTCGGCGCGCCGCGCATGGACGGCCACGCGACGTTCGACAAGGCGTCCTGCCGGCTGCCGCAGCTGGCGACCGAGGAATGGCAGGGCTTCCTGTTCGTCAGCCTGGCGCAAGACCCGCCGCCGTTGGTGCCGCGACTGGCGCCGCTCGAGCGGCTGATCGGGAACTATCACATGGAGGAGATGAAGCTCCACTACGTCGTCGAGGAGGTGTGGCACACGAACTGGAAATGCCTGATCGAGAACTTCATGGAGGGCTATCATCTCTCGCCGCTGCACCGGACCACGCTTCATCCCGTCAACCCGACGAAGCTGTGCAGCCACTTCGACCTGGCGATGCCTATTTCGGATACAACGCCGGCTACGCGCCGGATCTGCCGCGCTCGCAGAAGGGCCATCCCGACCTGACGCCGGCGGAGGCCGACAACTGCGTGATGTTCGCCGTGCCGCCCGGCCTCGTTTCGGGGTGCGGCGGCGACTACAGCTCGTTCGTCTGCGTCCGGCCGGAGACGGTCGACCGCGTGCGCGCCAAGATGGGACTCATCTTCTACGGCGACAGCTGGCCGCAGAGCGCGATCGACCGGGCCGTGCAGCTGTTCAACGAGACGATGGCCGAGGACAAAGCAGTGCTGGTCGGACTCATGCGCGGCATGGCGTCGCAGCGTCACCAGCGGGGCCCGCTCGCGCCCGCAGATTTCGAGGGGCCGGTTCTCGATTTCTACCGCTATTGCAGCCGCCGCCTCGGTAGCGCGCTGGCCGATGCCCCCTGATTTCCCCGCGCGCCGGCGATCGAAAAGGCGCGCCCCGCGTTCTATTGACACCGCCGGGGCATTCACGCCTCACTACCCACCGCGGGAGATGTCCCCGACGGCGAAAACAACAAGCCAACAGCGGCAACAGGAGAGGGAATCATGGCGATCAACTATAAGCGTCTGGACGCGTTGCGACGGGGACGCAGCGAGCACGAGAACCACCTGATCGACGGCCTGGTCGCGGGCCGCGTCAGCCGCCGCGAATTCCTGCGCTACGGATCCGTTCTGGGACTGTCGGCGGCCTTGCTCGCCGGCGTCACGGCAGCGGTCGGGTTTTCGGTCGCGCCGCGACCGGCGCGCGCGGCCGCGGCAGGCGGCACGATCCGGGTCGCCCAGATCGTGCCCGCGGCCGCGATCGATCCCGTCAAGATCGCGGACGGCGGCGGCATCACGGTCCTGTCCCAGGTCGCCGAGACCCTCGTGTTGTCGGGCAAGGATCTCACCGCCGTTCCCGTGCTGGCGGAAAGCTGGTCGCCCAACAAGGACGGCACGGTGTGGACCTTCAAGCTGCGCCAGGGCGTGAAGTTCCACAACGGCAAGGCCATGACCGCCGACGACGTGGTCGCGACCTTCGACCGCCTGGCCGACCCCGCGGTCGGCTCGAACGCGCTTTCGGTGTTCACGGGCATGCTGTCCAAGGGCGGGACCCACAAGGTCGACGACCATACGGTCGAGTTCCACCTGGACGTCGCGAACGGGAACTTCCCGTACGCCGTGTCCACCGACAACTATAATTCTGTCATCGTACCCGCGGACTATCCGGCCAACTACGAGGAGTCGATGGTCGGCACGGCCGCGTACAAGCTCGAAAAATACACGCCGAAGGTCGGCGCCTCCTTCGTGCGCAACCCCGACTACTGGGGCGGCCCGGCGAACGCCGACCGGATTGAACTGAGCTTCTACGGCGACTACCAGCCACAGATCCTGGCGCTGCAGGGCGGACAGGTGGACATAATTCAGCAGATCCCGGTGCTGCAGGGCGTCGGTCTGCTGAACGATCCCAACTTCGACATCATCAGCACGCCTTCCACGGCGCACGAGCAGGTGCACATGCGGGTCGACGTCGATCCGTTCAAGGACAAGCGGGTGCGCCGCGCCATCGCGCTCTGCCTCGACCGGCCGAAGATCGTGAAGGGCCTGATGAAGGGCCGTGCTCAGATCGGCAACGACACCCCCTTCGCGGCGGCCTACCCGTCGACGGATCCCAGCGTGCCGCAGCGCGAGAAGAACATCGCCGAGGCGAAGCAGCTGGTGGAAGCGGCCGGCATGGGCAACGGCTTCAAGACCACGCTGACGACCGAGAAATATCTGGAGATCCCCGACTTTGCCGTGCTGATCCAGAACGCCGTGAAGGAGATCGGCGGCACCATCGAGCTCAACGTGCTGGACCAGGGCGCCTACTACGGCGAGGCCGTCTACGGGAAGTCGCCGTGGCTCGACTCCGACATGGGCATCACCGACTACGGCCACCGCGGCGTGCCGAATGTGTTCCTGTCGGCGCCGCTCGCCAGCGACGGCACCTGGAATGCGGCCCACTTCAAGAATGCCGAGTACGATGCGCTCGTGAAAGGCTACATCGGGTCGCTCGACCTCGAGTCGCAGCGCGCGGCCGCCGGCAAGATCCAGCGCCTGCTGCTCGACGAGACCCCGCTCATCTTCGCCTATTTCTACGACTTCCTGACGGCGGCGAAGAAGGGCGCGACCGGCATCCAGCCGACCGCTATGGGTCATCTGCTGCTGGCAAAGGCGGCCCTCTGACGCGGGATCTCATGGCTCCTCCCGCAGCCCTGCGGAGGAGCCATGAGACGGCGGAAACCGGGGAGGCCCGACCATCGCCTATCATCTGCTGAAGCGGCTGCTGCTCGCCTTGGTGACCCTGTGGCTGCTCAGCCTCCTGGTGTTCGCCGGGGGCCGAATGCTGCCGGGCAACGTCGGCCGCGCCATGCTCGGCCCGTTCGCCGACCAGAGAGCCGTCGACATTCTCAACCACGAGATGGGCACGGACAGGCCGCTGCTGGTCCAATACGGCGATTGGATCTCGCGTTTCGCCGTCGGCGACCTCGGCAAGTCCTACGCCTATCGCGCGCCGGTGGCCCCGTTCCTGCTGACCGCCATCGAGAATTCCGCCAAGCTGGCCCTGGTGGCATTCCTGCTGGTCGTCCCGCTCGGGATCTTCGGCGGCGTGATCGCCGCCCTCTATCGGGGGCAGCCGGCCGACCGCACGATCTCGGTCGTCGGGCTGTCGGCCACGATCGTTCCGGAGTTCGTGTCGGGGATCGTCCTGATCCTGGTCTTCGGCGTCTGGCTGCGCTGGTTTCCGATCTCGGCCGCCTTCCCGGCGGATGCGGGGATCCTGACGCAGGTCTACTACCTGCTCCTGCCGTCGTTTCCCCTGGTGCTGATCCTGTTCGGCTACATCGCCCGCATGGCGCGCGCCGGCATGATCGAGGCCCTCGATGCCGACTACACCCGCACCGCCATCCTCAAGGGCCTGCCCCAGCGCGTGGTGATCGTGCGTCACGTCCTGCGTAACGCGCTGCTCCCGACCATCAGCGTGATCGCGACCCAGACCGTCTATCTGATCGGCGGCCTCGTCGTGATCGAGATCCTGTTCCACTACCAGGGTATCGGCAGCCTGATCTACACCGCCGGGACCAAGAAGGACTTTCCCATGCTGCAGGCGGGCGTCATGACGATCGGGGTGCTCTTCACGCTGGCAACGCTCTTCGCCGATCTGCTGTACGCCAGCCTCAATCCGCGCATCCGGTTCGGCGAGCGGGAATGAGCGACGCGTCGCAGGCAAGCGCAGACGGCGGCGAATCCAGGCCGCTCGCCGACCTGCGCCGCGACGCGCGACGAGTGCTCGGCTCGGCCGCCTTCGTGGTGGGGTTCTGCATCGTTCTGTTCTGGGTGGGCTGCGCGCTCTTCGGGCGCGCTTTGGTGCCTTACGATCCGTTCGCGGACGACATGCTGAACGCCCTGGCGCCGCCGGACGCGGAGCATTGGTTCGGCACCGATCAGCTCGGCCGCGACGTGTTTTCGCGCGTCATTGCCGGCGCCCGCGACATTCTCACCGTAGCGCCGCTCGCCACCATCATGAGCACTGTCCTGGGGACCGCGCTCGGGCTCGCCATGGGATATTTCGGCGGCCTCGTCGACGAGATCCTCAGCCGCCTCGTCGATGCCGTCCTGGCGCTTCCTACCGTGGTCGTCGCCCTGCTCGCGCTCACGGCGCTCGGCACCTCGACGGTCACCGTGCTCGTCGTGATCGGCTTCACCTTCGCACCGATCATCGCGCGCACCGTCCGCGCCAGCGTGCTGGCGGAGCGGGGGCTCGACTATGTGGCCGCCGCGGAGCTGCGGCGCGAGAGCCGCCTCTATATCCTGTTCGTGGAGATCCTGCCGAACGTGACGGGTCCGATCCTGGTCGAGGCGACCGTGCGCCTCGGCTATGCGATCTTCACGGTCGCGACCCTCAGCTTCATCGGCTTCGGAATCCAGCCACCGTCGCCGGATTGGGGGCTTTCGATCTCCTCCAACTACGGTCTCATCGGCGGCGGCTATTGGTGGACGGTGCTGTTCGACAGCCTGGCGATCGCCTCGCTCGTCATCGGCGTCAATCTCATGGCCGACGGCATCCAGAGCACGCTCGATGATTGACGTCACACCGCCGGCGCTCGCGCTGCAACGCCTCGCCGTCGAGTACCGGGTGCGCGGCGCGGCGCGCCGGGTGCTGCACGAGATCGACCTGGAGATCGGCCGCGGCGAGTCCTACGGGCTGGTCGGGGAGTCCGGCTGCGGCAAGTCGACGGTCGCCTTCGCCGTGCTGCGCTATCTGCCGAGGAACGGCTCTGTCAGCAGCGGGCGCATCCTGATCAATGGCACGGACCTGCTGGCGCTCGACGGCGACCGGCTGCGGGAGATGCGGCGCAAGACGCTGGCGATGGTCTATCAGGATCCGGGCAAGGCGCTCAATCCGTCGCTGCGTATCGGCCGTCAGGTCGAAGAGGTCTATGAGCTGGGGGGAGTCGCCCGCGGCGAACGGGCGCAACGGGCCGCGGAGATGCTGGCGCGGGTGCGCATCAGCGATCCGGCCCGGGTGATGCAGCGTTATCCGCACCAGCTCTCGGGTGGCATGCAGCAGCGGGTGGCGATCGCCATGGCATTGGCCAGCGAGCCGGCGCTGCTCGTGCTCGACGAGCCTACGACCGGACTCGACGCCACCGTGGAGGCCGAGGTCCTCGACCTGATCGTCCAGCTGCGGCGCGAATTCTCGACCTCGATCCTCTTCATCAGTCACAACCTGGCGGTCATCGCCAAGATGTGCGAGCGCGTGGGCGTGCTCTACGCCGGCCGCCTGGTCGAGCAGGGGCGGACCGAGGACATCTTCCGCGACCCGCGCCATCCCTATACGGTCGGCCTGTTGCGCTGCCTGCCGCAGCGCGGCCGCAGCAAGGACGTCGCGCCGCTCGCGACCATCCCGGGGTTCCTGCCCGAGGTGGGCGCGCGCGTACAGGGCTGCGTCTTCGCCGACCGCTGCGCCCTCGCCGACCGCACCTGCCGCACGGTCGAGCCCGCGCTCGTCGATCTCGGAGGCCGTTCCAGCAAGTGCCACTATCACGACCGCGCGGGCGACGTTCCCGCGGACGACCGCGCTGCGATTCCGCACAACCCGTCGTCAGAGCCCGGTCGCCCGATCCTGCAGCTGCAAGGGGTGACCAAGAGCTACGGTCGCCGGCCCTACTCCTTCAAGGCGCTGAGCGATGTGTCGGTCGAGCTGCGCGCCGGCGAGACGCTTGGACTCGTCGGCGAGTCCGGCAGCGGCAAAACGACGCTCGCCCGCAGCGTTCTCGGCTTGGTGCGGCCTGATCCCGAGAGCGCCATCCTGTTCGACGGCCAGCCCGTCGCCGCCGTGCTTGCGGGCCGGACGCGGGAGCAGGTGAAATCGATCCAGATCGTGTTTCAGAATCCCGATTCTGCGCTCAACCGGTCGCACTCGGCGCGCCGAATGATCGGCCGCACGATTGCCATGCTGACGGGGCTTGCCAAGGAGGCGCGTGCGAGCCGCATCCTGGAACTGGCCAAGGCCGTCCGGCTGGCGGAGCGGTACCTCGGTTCGCGGCCGCGGCAGCTGTCAGGGGGGATGAAGCAGCGCGTCGCCATCGCGCGCGCCTTCGCCGGCGACCCGCGGATCGTGGTCTGCGACGAGCCGACCTCGGCGCTCGATGTGTCCGTCCAGGCGGCCATCCTCAACCTGCTCCTCGAGCTGCAGCGATCGAAGCAGGTGAGCTACGTTTTCATCTCCCACGATCTCGGCGTCGTGCGGTACTTGTCGGACCGCATCGCCGTGCTCTACCTCGGGCGGCTGATGGAAGTCGGGCCGGCGGAGGAGGTCTTCTCCGGGCCGCATCATCCGTACACGGAGGCCTTGCTGTCCTCGGTGCCGGCAATCGACGGCCGGCATTCCGCGCGGCTGAAGCTTGCCGGCGAAATTCCGAGCGCCGTGAGGCCGCCCAGCGGATGCGTGTTCCATACGCGCTGTCCGCGGAAGCTCGGCGCCATCTGCGAGGAGCAGGTCCCGGGCGTCACGGCCTTGAACAGCCGGCACACGGTACGCTGCCATATTTCGACGGATCAGTTGCCCCGGCAACGCGACCACAACCAGCCTCCCGAGGCCACGGCCGGACCACCCTGCCCGGACGCTCCTTGGACCTCGGACCCACGCCCGGCGCATGGCTCGGTCGAGGACCCGCCGCTACAGTAGGGGCACCGTTCGGGCTATCATGGCACGCATGCAGCAGCCGTCCTATTTCATCGCCGAAGAACGCGGCCTCGTCGCGGTCGCCGGCGAGGACCGCACCGCCTTCCTGCAAGGGCTCGTGTCCAACGACGTCCGCAGCGTTGCGCCCGATCGCGCCGTCTATGCGGCATTGCTGACGCCGCAAGGCCGATATCTGCATGATTTCTTCATCGCTGCGATTGGCGAGACGCTCTATCTCGATTGCGAGGCTGCGCGGCGCGACGATCTGCGCCGGCGCTTGTCGATCTACCGGCTGCGCTCCAAAGTCACGCTCGCCGACGCGGGCGCCGACTTCGTCGTCGCGCTTCTGTCCGGTCCCGAGCTGAGGACGCGATTCGGTCTCCCTGACGAGCCTGGAGCGGCGAAGCCGTGGGAGGGTGGCGTGGTCTACGTGGATCCGCGCCTGGCCGAGATGGGCGCCCGCGCGATCCTGCCGCGCGCCCAGGCCGGCGAGATCCTGGCCCGGGCCGGCCTGGTTCCCGGCAAAGCAGCCGACTATGAGCGTCTGCGCCTCTCGCTCGGCGTTCCCGATGGGAGCCGCGATCTGCCGGTCGAGAAGGCCATCCTGCTCGAGAACGGCTTCGACGAGCTCCATGCGATCGACTGGCAGAAGGGCTGCTACATGGGGCAGGAGCTGACGGCCCGCACGAAATACCGCGGCCTTGTGCGCAAGCGCCTGCTGCCGGTCGAGATCGAGGGGCCCCTGCCCGCCCCCGGTACGACCGTCATGGCCGGCGACCAGGAGGCCGGCGAGATGCGCAGCGGCGTCGCCGGGCTGGGGCTCGCGCTGCTGCGGCTCGAGCATCTCGAGGCCACCTTGCGCTGCGGCGACAGCCGCCTCAAACCGCGCCGGCCAGACTGGCTGAATCTCTAGCAGGCGGACGGGCCGCGAGCCGGCGCGATCCCTACTTGACGACCTCATCCGCCTGCGAGACGACGTCCTCGGGGATCGTCAGGCCCATCTCCTTTGCGATCGTCGGATTGACGTAAAGTTTCGTCTTGTCGGCGACCACGACCGGCATCTTGCCCGGTTGCGCGCCCCCCAGAATGCGAACGACCATATTCCCGGCCTGCCAACCGACATTGTAGTAGTCGAGGCCGATCGCGGCGATGGCGCCGCGTTTCACGGCGTCGAGGTCGCCCGCATAGACTGGCATGCCGTTGTCGACGCCGACCTTGATGATGTCATCCAGCCTTGCCGCGACTGTGTTGTCGGTCGGCACGAAGATCACGTCCGCCTTGCCGACCAAGCCTTGCGCGGCTGCCGGCACGGCCGACTCTGTCTGCGCCGGGGCCTCCACGATGCGCATGTTCACGCCCGGCGCCGTCTTCTTCATCAGGTAGACGAGCGTATGGGAATTGCTCTCGCGCGGATTGAACAGCACGCCGATCGTGCGCGCTCCCGGCGTGATCGCCTCGATCAGGTTGATGTGAGCCCTGACCGGCGACAGATCGCTGACGCCCGTGACGTTGCCGCCGGGCTCATGCATGTCCCGCACCAGGTTGGCGCCGAGCGGATCGGTGACGGCCGCGAAGACGATGGGGGTTCCTGTGGTCGCCCTGAAGACCGCGAGCGCCGACGGCGTGGAGATCGGCACGATGACGTTGGGTTTGCTCTTCGCGAACTTGCGCGCGATCCGCTCGGCCGCCGCTGGGTCGCCCTTGGCGCTCTCATAGACGAGCGTCAGGTTCTTGCCCTCCTCGTAACCGGCGGCCTTGAGCGCGTCGCGGATGCCGTTGCGGCAGGCGACGAGGGCGGGATGGTCATCGATCGCGGTGACGGCGACGACGACCTTGTCGGCCGCCCGAGCCGCGGGCGGGCCGGCGGCAAGCGCGAGCATTGCCGCCGCCATCAACGCAGCGGCGCCCCTCCAGCGAAGTGGTGCTATTGGCATCGAAATCTCCCGTCCCCTGAAAGCGCTGGTCAGAACTTCTCTGGCACCAGCTTGTAAGGGTAGTCTGGTTCCTTGTAACTACCGCGCTTCTGGCGCTTCGGCAGCTTCACCTTCGGGCGCGAGACGTCCTTGTAGGGGATCTTGCCGAGGAAGTGGCTGATGATGTTCAGGCGCGCGCGCTTCTTGTCGTCGGAGTGGGCCACGAACCAGGGCGCCCAGGAACTGTCCGTCGCCTGGAACATGTCGTCGCGCGCGCGCGAGTAGTCGTACCAGCGGCTGTAGGACTTCAGGTCCATCGGGGACAGCTTCCAGATCTTGCGCCCATCGTGGATGCGGGCCTCGAGGCGGCGCGTCTGCTCATCCGGGCTCACCTCGAGCCAATACTTCAGGAGCGTGATGCCGGAGTCGACCATGGCCTTCTCGACGGCCGGCACCACCTTCAGGAACCAGCGCACCTGCTCCTCCGTGCAGAAGCCCATGACGCGTTCGACGCCGGCGCGGTTGTACCAGCTGCGGTCGAAGATCACGATCTCGCCAGCCGCCGGCAGGTGCGGGATGTAGCGCTGCACGTACATCTGCGATTTTTCGCGCTCGGTCGGCGAGGGCAAGGCGATCACGCGGAAGACGCGCGGGCTGACCCGCTCGGTGATGGCCTTGATCGTGCCGCCCTTGCCGGCCCCGTCGCGGCCCTCGAAGATGACGCAGATCTTCGCACCCTCGCTCTTGACCCATTCCTGCAGCTTGACGAGCTCTATGTGCAGCCGCTTGAGTTCGCGCAGGTAGTCCTTGCCCCCAAGCTTCTCGGAGGAGCCCGTGACCTCCTCCTTGTCAT
Organism: Candidatus Acidiferrum sp.; assembly: GCA_035518775.1. Lineage (GTDB taxonomy): Bacteria > Pseudomonadota > Alphaproteobacteria > Dongiales > Dongiaceae > JBGPEQ01. Next base: position 18,869 of record DATIXH010000078.1, on the reverse strand, counting down.
TCCTATTCTTTGCCTTTTGTTTCCCGCCCATCGCTTCGCTCCCCCGCACTGAGCCGAGCTATCCCACCCCCCGCCTGCATCGCCATGGCGGGGGACATGAACCCTGCCTAACGACAAATCACGGTTGCCGGAATTGGACCAAAGGCCAATGGACGGTCAGGCGGTCGGGTACGAGAATCGAAAGAGAATGCCGCCTTGATCGGCACATCGGGCTTTTTGGCGGGAGGCGATTTGTGAACGCGCGGAACCATGCGGCGTCCGACATGGCGCTTGTGATTTGTTGCGTCGCCGCGTGTGCTGTCTTCGTCCTTTCCGCCGCACTGCCCGTTCGCGCACAGGAGAACGCAGCCCCGCAGGAGGCCGCGGCAGCTCCGGCGCCGCAGCTGCTCGGACCCGAAGAATTGCGCAAGCTGGTCGCGCCCGTGGCGCTCTATCCCGACGACCTGCTTGCGATCGTCCTTCCGGCCTCGACAATCCCGCTGCAGGTCGTGCAGGCGCAGCGCTTCCTGGACAAGCGCAAGGCGGACGAGAAGCTGCAACCCAACTCCGAGTGGGACCCGGCGATTCTGGCGCTGATCAACTACCCCGAAGTCGTCGCGAAGCTCAATGCCGACCTGGATTGGACGCAGTCGCTGGGCAATGCGGTCATCGACCAGCAAAAAGACGTCATGGACATGATCCAGCAGATCCGGTCGGAGACCTACGCGGGCGGCTACCTGAAATCGAACGAGAAGCAGACGGTGGTCCAGGAGAAGGAGACCATCGTCATCCAGTCGGCCGACCCACAATACATCTACGTGCCGCAGTACGACCCGCAGGTGGTCTACGTCGACCACGGGCCCTACTATTCCTACCCGCCGCCCTACTATGCGGCGCCCTATCCCTACTATTGGTCGCCGGCCGCCACGTTCTTCGCCGGGGCCTTCGTGGGCGCCGCCTTCGGCTATGGTTTCAACTGGGGCGGCGGCGACATCGACATCAACTACGGCAGCGGCTGCTGCGGCGGCGGCAACGTCAATATCGGCAACGACGTGAACATCGGCAGCGGCAACCGGGTCGACCACCGCACAAGCGACCGCTTCAACGCGGACCGGCAGCGCGGGAACGGGCGCGACTCGATGAAGTGGAACGGCAACAAGGCCCGTCAGAAGCAGGCGACCGGACGGCAGCGCGCCGGCGGCCGCAACCAGGCAGGGACGTTGCCTTCGAACTCGCGACGGGGCGGCGGCGCCGCGACCCAACCCGGCAGGGGCGCCGGCGCAGGGCAGAAACAGCGGCCTGGCGACATGCAGTCGAAGCGGGGGAATGCCTCCTCCCTCGGCAACTACGGAAGCAACCGCGACGCCAACAAGGCCGGCCGGCAAGGCAAGCAGAGCCTGCAGAATCAGAAGTCGCGCCAGGGCGGTGGGCAGAACCTGCAGAACCAGAGGTCGCGGCAGGGCAGCGGACAATTCTCGAACCAGAATCGATCCAGGTCGAACGCCGGCGCCTTCGGCGGCTACGGCGGCGGCGGATCGAACGCCAGGCGGCAGAGCAGCCGCGGCAACAGCAGCTTCCGGTCTTCGGGCCGGCCGCCGCCGAGCCGCGGCGGCGGCGGTGGCGGTGGCCGTCGCCGGTGATCGTCACGATGCGCGAAGAAGGAGATACCCTGTCATGAAGTGGGCCAACGTCCGGGTACTGGGAGTCGCATTGGTATTGATGGGCGCAGCTGTTGTGCTCAGGCCGTTGCCGGCCATGGCCACGGACCCGAAGGTCTTCGCGACACCCGAAGAAGCGGCCAAAGCGCTTCTGGATGCCGCGGCCAGCGACGACAAGGACGCCATCTGGGCCGTTCTCGGCGACGCGTTCCGCGACCAGATCGAGAATCCCGACGAGGCGCAGGAGCGCGAGAATCGCCGGCGCGTCGTTGCCGGGGCGAAGGAAGCGCTCCAGCTGCGCGCCGACGACGACAAGACGCGGGTCATGGTCATCGGCAAGGAGGCTTGGCCGATGCCCATACCCATCGTGAAGGGCGACAAAGGATGGTCCTTCGACGTCGGAGCAGGCGCCGACGAGATCCTGGCGCGCCGCATCGGCGCCGACGAATTGGCCACCATCGACAACCTGAATGCCTATGTCGACGCGCAAGTCCAGTATGCCAGCGAGGACCGCGACGGCGACGATGTCCTGGAATACGCGCAGAAGATCAACAGCACGCCAGGCAAGAAGGACGGCCTGTACTGGGAGGTGCCCGCCGGCTCGGGAGAAGAGGCGAGCCCCTTCGGCCCCTTCGTCGCGGAGAAAGCCGCATACCTGTCCGACCGCGAGCCCGGCGATCCCTTCATGGGCTACTACTACCGGATCATCACCCGCCAAGGCGAAAATGCACCGGGCGGCCGTTACGACTACGTGATCAACGGCAACATGATTGCCGGATTCGCGATGATCGCGTGGCCGGCGGACTACGGCAATTCCGGCGTCATGACCTTCATCGTCAACCAGAACGGACGGGTGTATCAGAAGGACCTGGGCGAGAAGACGGAAGTCAACGCCGCCGCCATCCAGGACTACAATCCCGACAGCAGCTGGACGGAGGCCAAAGGCAAGGACTAGGCGGCGCGCCGGCGACGGCTGACAGGCATGCGTCCTCAGCGTTCGGGTGCCGCCCGATGTTTCTGCGAACAGGTTCGATGTTCACCTTCATCCCGTGAGGTAGGTCAATGGCCGATCTGATGCGACCGCAGGATCTCAAGAAGATCAGCAACGATGCCGAGATGGCGAAGGCCCAGGAGTACATGAACCGGGCGAAGAAGCAGGAAGAGGAACAAAAGGGCCTGCGCGAAGCGTTCATGGAGAGAGACGTCCATCCCGAGGTCAAAGATCGCGTCAACGCGGCCATTCGCCGGGCCGCCGAGCAGGGGAACCACGAGCTTCAGGTCATCACCTTTCCAGCGAGCTACACGAATGACGGCGGCCGCCGGATCAACAACGCCGAACCGGACTGGCCGGCTTCTCTCGAAGGCTTCGCAAAGCGGGCCTATGCCTACTACGAGAAGGAGCTCAAACCGCTCGGCTACAAGCTTCGTGTCGAGATCCTCGACTACCCCGGGGGAATGCCCGGCAATGTCGGCATGTTCCTGAGGTGGTAGCCGAGATCTGGTCTGCGTGACTCGACCGCCCAGTTTCATCCCCAAGCAGCACCAGCAGCAGGTCCAACGGGTCGCTATGGTGCCGTCGGTGACGACGGCATAACCTGCGCGACCTACGCATCGAATTGAGGGGAGTTACGTCATGGGAGGCGCGCGCCTTCGCGATCTCGGCATCACCGTCGGGCAGTTGCCGCCCGGCCGCCACAACGCCATCACGGACGTCGCGGGCGTGCGCGTCGGACATGCCACTGTCATTCATGACACGCCGTCGACGGCGCGGACCGGCGTGACGGCGATCTGGCCCGGCGGCGACGATACCTGGCAGCGCGCAGTGTTCGCCGGCTATCACTCGTTCAACGGCAACGGCGAGATGACCGGCACCATCTGGATCGAGGAGCAGGGCCTGCTCGCGGCGCCCTTCTGCATCACGAACACGCATTCGGTCGGCGTGGTGCGCGACGCGCTCGTCGCCTATGCTGTGAAGAACAAGGTGCCGCAGGAGTGGCACCTGCCGGTGACGGCCGAAACCTATGACGGGTGGCTCAGCGACGCCGAGAGCTTCCCGGTCACGCAGGCCCATGCCTTCGCCGCGCTCGACGCGGCCGCCTCGGGGCCGGTGGCCGAGGGCAACGTCGGCGGCGGCACAGGCATGATCTGCCACGCCTTCAAGGGCGGCATCGGCACGGCGTCGCGCACCGTGAGCACGGCGGGGGACCGCTACACGGTTGGCGCGCTGGTGCAGGCGAACTACGGCGAGCGCGCCCTGCTGCGCGTCGACGGAGTACCCGTCGGCCGCGAGATCGGTCCGGACGTCGTGCCGCACCACCGCGACCTCGCCAGCCCCGGCGGCTCCATCATCGTCATTCTCGCGACAGACGCGCCACTGCTGCCGATCCAGTGCAAGCGGCTGGCGCGGCGCGCCACCACCGGCCTCGCCTGGGTCGGCGGCATCGGCAGCAACGGCAGCGGCGACATCTTCCTCGCGTTCGCCACCGGCAATCGCGTGCCGCGCGGCACCAAGATCGCGGATGTCCGGATGATCGCGCCCGATCAGATCACGCCGCTCTTCCAGGCCGCCGCCGAGGCGACGGAGGAGGCGATCCTGAACGCACTCGTGGCGGCCGAGACCATGACCGGCTTCCAGGGGCACACCGTCCACGCCCTGCCGCACGACCGCCTGTCCGCCGCGATGCGGAAGTATGGGAGACGGAGCTCCTAGACCGACAGGTGGCCGCTCGTCACCCGGTGGCGGCGCGCAGCTTGCGGTCGTCGCACCAGCGCCAGGCCGGCAGGGTGATGCTGGCCGTCGTGCCGGCACCGAGCTTGCTGTCGATGTGGATCGAGCCGCCATGCAACTCGACCAGCTTCTTGGTCAGATGCAGCCCCAAGCCCGTGCCGCCATACTGGCGCGCATAGGAGCCGTCGACCTGGTTGAAGCGATCGAAAACCTGGCTCAAATGCTCGGGCCCGATGCCGATGCCGCTGTCGACGACCTTGATCAGGAGGCCGCCGTCCGGCGCCTCCCCGGCCTCGACGACGACGCGGCCATGCGCCGGCGTGAACTTCACGGCGTTGCTCAACAAGTTGAGCAGAATCTGCTTGCAGACGCGCTCGTCGGCCGTGACAGCGCGCAGGCCCGGCGCCACCTGCCGCTCCAGCGTCACCCCAGCTTCCTGCGCGCGGTCTGCGACCATGCGCAGCGCGCCGTCGATCATGTCGGCGACGTCGCAGGGTTCGTCATAGAGCTCGAAGCTGCCGGCCTCGATCTTCGAGGTATCGAGGATGCTGTTGACTATGCCCAGCAAGTGCGTGCCGCTGTCCCTGATATCCCGCGCGTATTCGAGGTACTTCCGCGATCCGACCGGGCCGAACAGCTGATCGCAGATGATGTCGGAGAATCCGATGACGGCGTTGAGCGGCGTTCGCAGCTCGTGGCTCATGTTGGCCAGGAACTGGCTCTTGGCGCGGTTGGCGATCTCGGCCTGCTCCTTGGCCCGGATCAGCTCCTGCTCGGCGTGCTTTTGATCGCTGATGTTCAGCACCACGCTGCCGATCGCCACCAGCCGCCCGGCCGCATCCCTGATCGGGAACTTGACCGCGTAGGCCCAGTCCTCCTCCCAGCCGGGGAAATGCACCTCCCGCGCCACGCTGCGCCCGGTCTCCATGACCTCGCGGTCCATCTCCTCGACGGCGGCGACCCCGGCGCTGTCGGTGATGTCGCAGGTGCGGCGGCCGAGGAGTTCCGCGGCCTTCCGCTGCCAGATCTGCTCGACTGCGTGGCTGACCATCAGGAAGCGCCCGTCCAGGTCCTTGACCACCATCTCCAGCGGCGCGTTCTCCATGAAGCTGCGGAAGCGCGCCTCGCTTTCCTGCAACGCCAGCTCGGCCTTCTTGCGATCGCTGATGTCGATGAAAATGCCGCCGATGGCCACGGTGCGGCCGCTGGACTCCTTGATCGGGAACTTGACGCCGTATACCCAGCGCTCCGCCCCGCCCTCAAGACTGATTTCCCGCGTCACGGCCTGGCCGGTCTGCGCGACCTCACGATCCATGGTCTCGATGATCGCGATATCGCCGTCGCGCGAAAGGTCGGAGGGGCGATGACCGAGCAGCTCGTCGGCGGACCTGCCCCACAGCTCCTCGATGCCGCGATTGACCGTCAGATAGCGGCCGTCCAGGCCCTTCACCAGCATGCCGAAGGGGGCATGGTCGAGGAAGCTGCGGAAGCGCGCCTCGCTCTCGCGCAGCGCTCGCTGGGCCTGATCCGCCTCGGTGATATCCTGGATGATGCCGGGCTCCCCGATGATGTTCCCGGCCTCGTCCACGACCGGCTCGATCTGCTCGTGGATCACACGCACCCGGCCGTCGGGCAGCACGATGCGATAGATCATCTCGTAGGGAACGCCCTTGTCCTTGTTGGCCTCGAGAATCGCGATCGTGGCCGCGCGATCGTCGGGATGGAGACGTTCTCGCCACTCGCGCGGCGGCCGGTCGGTCACGCCGTCGGTGTAGCCGAAGATGCGCAGCCCCTCTTGCGACCAGCGCAGGCAGTCGCGCTCCGGAATCCATTCCCACGACCCCAGCTTGGCGATGCGCTGCGCGCGATTCAACCGCGCTTCGCTCTCGCGCAGAGCCTGCTCGGTCTTTTTCTGTTCATCGAGGGCGCGCCCCAGGCGGGCGGCGGTCAGCACAGCATGCGACGCCAACGCCGTCAGCGCGAACCCGCCGGCCAGGGCGATCGCCGGCAGCCAGGAATGTTCGCCGTTCGACGCCATACCCCGTGGTAGATAGACGAGCCAGCCATGGTCCGCGGCGCGGATGTAGAAGAAGCCGGCGACGGACAGGAGCGCGCCCGCGACAGCGGTCGCGAACGCCGGCAGGGCCGGACGCTGGTCCCTGAGCGCGCGCAGGATGGCGGCGGTCACGGCCGCCCCGCGGGCGGGCTGACACATCGCCCGCCGAGAGGGTGCGTGCACAGGTCGCATTCTGCGTCCCAGGAATAGGGCATGGTCGTGGACTCGGACCTCGCAACGCCAAGCGCCCAAGCCTCTAGGCGCCGAAGACTCCTCGCAAGTTAGGAACCGTTATCGCCTCATCGGATTAAGAGGCGATTACGCTTAGAAGATCGCTAGAATGCGCGGCGAATCCATGACAAATCCCGGCGATCGCGAGATTCCGCCAGGGGCCGCAGGGGCACAATCCGGGCGGCGGCTGGACCTCAGTCCTGGCCGGGGGCGCCTTCCCTGGGGCCGACGAGGGCCGCCTGGGCGGCGGCGAGCCGCGCGATCGGCACGCGATAAGGCGAACACGAGACGTAGTCGAGACCAACCTCGGCGCAGAAGCGGATCGAGGCAGGATCGCCGCCATGCTCGCCGCAGATGCCGAGCTTGAGGCTGGGCCGCGTGCGCCGCCCGCGCTCGGCCGCGATACGCACGAGTTCGCCGACGCCCGTCACATCCAGGCTGACGAACGGATCCTGCTGAATGATGCCCGCGCGCTCGTAGGCCACGAGGAAGCGGCCGGCGTCGTCGCGGCTGATGCCGTAGGTCGTCTGCGTCAAGTCGTTGGTGCCGAAGCTGAAGAACTCGGCATGCTCCGCGATCCGGTCGGCTCGCAGGGCGGCGCGCGGCAGCTCGATCATCGTGCCGGCCAGATACGGCGTCTTGAAACCGGTGGCGGCCGCCACCTCGCCGGCCACGCGATCGACCAGCTCCTTCAGGATGGCGAACTCGCGCGACCAAGCGACCAGCGGAATCATCACCTCCGGTTCGGCGGTCTCGCCGCTTTCCTTGTGCACGGCCGCTGCCGCCTCGAAGATGGCGCGCACCTGCATCTCGTAGATCTCGGGGAAGGTGATGCCGAGCCGGCAGCCGCGGTGGCCGAGCATCGGGTTGGCTTCCTTGAGCATGGCGGCGCGGTGGCGCACGGTCTCGATGTCGACGCCGGCCGCTTTCGCCACGTCGGCCATCTCTGCCGCCGAGTGCGGCAGGAACTCGTGCAGCGGCGGATCGAGCAGACGGATGGTCACCGGCAGGCCGCGCATGATGCGGAACAGCTCGATGAAGTCGTTGCGTTGCATCGGCAGGATCTTGGCCAATGCCGCCCGCCGCCCGGCCGTATCCTCGGCCATGATCATCTCGCGCATGGCGACGATACGGCCGTTGTCGAAGAACATGTGCTCGGTGCGGCAGAGCCCGATGCCCTCGGCGCCGAACCGCCGGGCGGTGCGGGCGTCGGCGGGCGTCTCGGCATTGGCACGCACCTTGAGCTTGCGCGCCTCATCGGCCCACTGCATGAGGGTGGCAAAATCGCCCGACAGTTCTGGCTGCACGGTGGGCACCTCGCCCAGCATGACCTCGCCGGTGCCGCCATCGATGGTGAGCAGGTCCCCGTCCTTCACGACCGTGCCGCGGACGCTCATGGTGCGCGCGTGGCTGTCGATGCGCAGGTCGCTGGCGCCGGACACGCAGGGCCGGCCCATGCCGCGCGCCACGACGGCGGCGTGGCTGGTCATGCCGCCGCGCGCGGTCAGGATGCCGGCAGCGGCGTGCATTCCGTGGATGTCCTCCGGGCTGGTCTCGAGGCGCACAAGGATCACGCGGTCGCCCTTGGAGGCGCGATGCTCGGCCTCGTCGGCGGAGAAGGCGACGCGCCCGGCGGCGGCGCCCGGCGAGGCCGGCAGGCCGCGCGCGATGACTTGGCGTGGCGCCTTCGGATCGAGCGTCGGGTGCAGCAACTGATCGAGGGAGCCGGGATCGACGCGGCGGATCGCCTCGCGGCGGTCGATCAGGCCCTCGCCCACCATGTCGACCGCGACTTTCAGCGCTGCGGCCGCGGTGCGCTTGCCGCTGCGCGTCTGCAACATCCAGAGACGGCCCTGCTGCACCGTGAACTCGATGTCCTGCATATCGCGGTAGTGGGCCTCGAGCTTGCGGCGCACCCCATCGAGCTCGCGGTAGAGCTGCGGCATCACCTCTTCCATCGCCGGCAGGGCCGACTTGTTGGCCGTCTTGCCGGCGATGCTCAAATGCTGCGGCGTGCGGATGCCGGCCACCACGTCCTCGCCCTGGGCATTGACGAGATACTCGCCGTAGAATTCGTTGGCGCCGGTGGAGGGATTGCGCGTGAAGGCGACGCCGGTGGCGCAGTCCTCGCCCATGTTGCCGAACACCATGGCCTGGACGTTGACGGCGGTGCCCCAGTCCTCCGGGATCTTGTGCAGCTTGCGATAGGTGACGGCGCGCTGCGTATTCCAGCTCCCGAACACCGCAGCGATGGCGCCCCACAGCTGCTCCAGAGGATCTTGCGGGAAGGGCTTGCCAAGCTCCTCCACGACCTTGGCCTTGTAGGCCTGCACCAGCTTCTTCCAATCGCCGGCCATCAGCTCGGTGTCGAGGCTGAGTCCGCGATCCTCCTTGTGCAGCTCGAGCAGCTCCTCGAAATGGTGGTGATCAACGCCGAGCACGACGTTGCCGTACATCTGGATGAAGCGGCGGTAGCTGTCGTAGGCGAAGCGCGGGTCGTTCGAGCGCTTCGCCAGCCCTTCCACCGTGACGTCGTTGAGGCCGAGATTGAGCACCGTATCCATCATGCCCGGCATCGACACGCGCGCGCCCGAGCGCACGGACACCAGCAGCGGGTTGGCGGCATCGCCGAACTTCGCGCCGACGGTCGACTCGATGTGCTTCAGCCCCTGCTCGACCTGCGCCTTGAGGTCGGCCGGGTAGCTCTTGCCGCTGGCATAGAAATGCGTGCAGACCTCGGTCGTGATGGTGAAGCCGGGCGGCACTGGCAGCCCGAGATTGCTCATCTCCGCGAGGCCGGCGCCCTTGCCGCCCAGCAGGTTGCGCAGGTCGGCACGTCCTTCCGCCTGGCCGCCGCCGAAGCGATAGACCCATTTGGGCGTCGAGGCTGCAGTGCGCGCGTTGTTGGCGGCACGGGCGGGCTTTGCCGAGGTCTTTTGCTGTGCAGAGCTCATGACGGGGTCACCTCCTGATCCAGTGCGTGCTGATCAGTCAGCCTCTTGTAGGGGCGCGCTGCGCGCGCCCGCATTGCCACGGCCACTATGTCGGAGGGAGTCCCTGTCGCGGGCGGGCGCAGCCCGCCCCTACGACACGCTGCGGCGCGCGTCATGCCGAACCGGACCAGCCCGGCGATGGCAGCCTGGGGATGCGACGAAAGCAGGACCATCGCGACCCTCATCCCTCGATCTGCGAGAAGTCGGCGACGCGGTTGAGCGTAGCGCGGATTTCCGACAGCAGGCGCAGGCGGTTGGCGCGCAAAGCGGCCTCGTCGCTGTTCACCGTCACCTTGTCGAAGAAGGCATCGACGGGCGCGCGCAACTCGGCGAGCGCGGCCATGGCGCCGGTGAAATCCTCCTGCTCGAGCGCGCGGCCGCCGGCCTCGCCGCCGGCGGCGAGCGCCCGATACAGGGCCTTCTCCTCCTCCTGCCCCAGCAGCGCACCGTCGATGCCGCTGTTGTAGGCCTTGCCGTCCTTCTTCTCTTCGATGCGCACGATGTTGCTCGCCCGACGATAGGCCACCAGCAGGTTGGCGCCGTCCTCGCTGTCCAGGAATCTCTTGAGGGCATCGACGCGGGCCAGCAAGCGCACGAGATCATCCTCGCCGCCGAGCGAGAACACCGCCGAGATCAAATCATGCCGCACGCCCTTCTCGCGCAGCGCCACCTTCAGGCGATCCGCGAAGAAGTCGAGCAGCTCGCTCGGTTTGAGCGCGCCAAGTCCCTCCTTCTGCGCTGCATAGAGTTGATGCGCGGCAAGAAATACCCTGCTCAGAGACAGTCGCAGCTTGTTCTCGACGATCAGCCTGACAACGCCAAGCGCCGCCCGTCTGAGCGCGAACGGATCCTTCGAGCCTGTGGGCTTCTCGTCGATGGCGAAGAAGCCGACGAGCGAATCGATCTTGTCGGCGAGCGCGACGGCGACGCTGATCGGGGAAGTCGGACAGCGATCGGCGGGACCCAGCGGCGCATAGTGCTCGGCGATGGCTTCGGCCACTGCCATCTTCTCCCCCTCGTGCATGGCGTAGTAACGGCCCATCACGCCCTGGAGTTCCGGGAATTCCCCGACCATGCCGGAGGTGAGATCGGCCTTCGCGAGCAGTGCGGCGCTGCGCACCTGGTCGACATCAGCGCCAGGAATATAGGGCACGAGTTCCGCTCCCAGCGTCTGCATGCGCGAGACCTTGTCCGCGACGGTGCCGAGCCTGGCATGGAAGACGATGTCCTTGAGCGCGGGCACGCGCTCTTCCAGCTTCACCTTGCGGTCCTGGTCCCAGAAGAACTTGGCGTCGGAGAGGCGCGCCCGCAACACGCGCTCGTTGCCGGCCAGGATCGCCTTGCCCCCGTCCTTCGTCGCGATGTTCGCGACGACGATGAACCGCGGCGCCAGCTTGCCGCCCTTGTCGAGCAGCGAGAAGTACTTCTGGTTGACGCGCATCGAGGTGGTCAGCACCTCCGGCGGAATGTCCATGAACTGCTCGTCGATGCGCCCAATGAGGGCGACCGGCCATTCGACCAGGCCGGTGACCTCGTCGAGCAGCGCATCGTCGGGCTTGACCGTCAGACCTGCCGACGCGGCGAGCTTGTCCGCCTGCTCCTTGATCGCAGCGCGTCGCTCGGCCGGATCGACGATGACGTAACCCTCGCGCAGCTTCGTCTTGTAGTCGCCATAGCCCGCAACTTTGATCTCGCTCGGATCGAGGAAGCGATGGCCTCGGGTCGTGCAGCCGAATTTCACGGACGAGCCGCCGAGATCGACGGCGCCGTCGAGCGGCTTGCCATCGAACGTCGCCAGGATCGAATGCAGTGGCCGTACCCAGCGATACTGATGGCCGGCCCACCGCATCGACTTCGGCCAGGGCAGCGCCGCGAAGGACCCGGCCAGCAGGGCTGGCAGCAGGGCCGCGGTCTTCACGCCCTTCTTCTTCACGATCGCGAACCAGAATTCGCCCTTGCCGGTGTCGCGCTTCTCGCACTGGTCGAGGCTCGCGAGCCCAGCCGATTTGAGGAAGCCCTGAACTGCTTGCTCCGGCGCCCCCACGCGCGGGCCGCGCTTCTCCTCGGTCACGTCCGGCTGCGCCGTCGGCAGGCCGTCGACGGCGAGGGCGAGGCGGCGAGGCGTCGCGTAGGCGGCAGCGCTCGTGAAGGTGAGGCCGGCTTCCTTCAGCTTCTCCATGACGAGGCGCTTCAGGTCCTCGCCCGCACGCCCCTGCATGCGCGCGGGGATCTCCTCGGAGAAGAGTTCGATGAAGAGCTCCGCCATGTCAGGCGCGGCCCTGCTGGCTCGCCAGCCAAGCCTCGCAGCAGCCCTTGGCGAGGGCGCGCACGCGACCGATATAGGCCTGCCGCTCGGTCACGGAGATGACGCCGCGCGCATCGAGCAGGTTGAAGATGTGGCTCGCCTTCATGCACTGGTCGTAGGCGGGCAGCGCCAGGGGCGCGCGGTTGGCGCTACCATCGATCGCCAACAGCTTGCGGCACTCCTCCTCCGCGTCGACGAAATGACGCAACAGCTTCTCCGTCGTGGCCTGCTCGAAATTGAAGGCGGAGAATTCGCGCTCGGCCTGGAGGTAGACGTCGCCGTAGCTCATGCCGCCCTGGCCGCGCGGCCGACCGTTCCAGTCGAGGTCGTAGACGTTCTCGACGCCCTGCACATACATGGCAAGCCGCTCGAGCCCGTAGGTAAGCTCGGTCGAGACCGGATCGCACTCGATGCCGCCGACCTGCTGGAAATAGGTGAACTGGCTAACCTCCATGCCGTCGAGCCAGACTTCCCAGCCGAGGCCCCAGGCGCCGAGCGTCGGGCTCTCCCAGTCGTCCTCGACGAAGCGGATGTCGTGGGCCTCGAGATCGATGCCGAGGGCGCGCAGGCTGCCGAGATAGAGATCCTGGCTGTCGGGCGGCGACGGCTTCATGATCACCTGGAATTGGTAGTAGTGCTGCAGCCTGTTGGGATTCTCGCCGTAGCGGCCGTCCTTCGGCCGCCGCGAGGGTTGCACGTAGGCGGCGTTCCAGGGTTGCGGCCCGAGCGCCCGCAGCGTGGTCGCTGGATGAAAGGTGCCGGCGCCCACCTCCATGTCGTAGGGCTGCAGGATGACGCAACCCTGGCGCGCCCAATAGTCCTGCAGCTTCAGGATCAACCGCTGGAAACAAGTGTCGGGATTAGGCGTCGGGGCCATCGCGGGACGGTCCGCATGCTCGGGTGACGGCGTCTTGGGTGCGGCGCAACATATCGGCCACCCCCCAGGGGGTCAAGCAAGGCGCCGTCAGAACGGGCAGCCAGCCTTGCCGCAGGATTTGCTGCCGGGCGCCGTGAAAGCTCCGCAAACCCTGCATTTAACCATGTCTGCGACTTGGTGCGAGGCCTTTGGCTGCACGCGCCCCTGCTCTTTCTCTCGCCGCTCCGCCTCACGACGGCCGCGCTCGATCTGGCTCAGCAGGCGAAGCCCGAACCAGATGGCGCTGATGACCGCGATGAGGACGAGGAGCTTGGTCGGGCTTGGAAAACCGAACATCCCGCGATTTAGCGATTATGGATGAGCCGGGTCAAGGAAAGGCCGCGGCGTCTACAGCCCGAACCGTGCCCACAGGGCGCGCTCCTCGGCGGCGGCCAGCAGGCCGCGGGCCCAGTCATCCGGCGCCGCCAGGCCCAGGCGCCGCCGCAGCCAGCCGGTCGGCGCGCCGACGACGCGCAGGCGCACCTTCTCGCCGAAGCGCGCCCGCATGACCGTGCGCAGGTCGCCGATGCCGTCGATGAGGCCGAGTTCGAGGGCGCGCCGGCCGGTCCAGAACTCGCCGCTGAAGAGCGTGTCGTCGTCGCCCTTGAGGCGGGCACCGCGGCTGGCACGCACCTGCACCTTGAAGCTGTCGTGGATCTCGCGCTGGAGCGCTTCCAGCCGGGCGACGTCCTCGGCATTCTCTGGCCGGAAGGGATCGAGCATGGATTTGCGCGCGCCGGAGGTGTGGATGCGACGCTCGATGCCGGTGCGCTGCAGCAGCTCCTGGAAACCGAAGCCTGCGCTGATGACGCCGATCGACCCGACGACGGAGGACTCGTCGGCGAAGATCTCGTCGCCGGCGGTAGCCAGCCAGTAGCCGCCGGAGGCCGCCACGTCCTCGGCGAAGGCGAACACGGGCAGCTTCTTCTCGGCCGCCAGCGCGCGGATGCGCCTGGCGATCAGCGAGGACTGCACGGGCGAGCCGCCCGGCGAGTTCACCGCCAACGCCACCGCCTTCAGGCCGCGCAGGGAGAAGGCGCGCTCCAGCGTCGGCGCCAGGCCGGCGAGCGACAACCCTCCGCGCAGCGGCCCGAGCGGCCCGATGACGCCGCTGAGCCGGACCACTGCGACGATCGGCTGGCCGCGCAGCCGCGCGATCCAGGACATCACAGCATCAACCCGACGCCGTCGCGCAGGATCGCCTCGGCCGCCGGCGTGTAGCGGCCGTCGGGCTCGTGCAGCACGAGCCCCGCCGCCAGCCGCGTCGGCGCGCCGACCTCCTTGCGCGCCCGCACTACCACCCGGCTGGCCGGCCGGCTGCCGCCCGGCCACAACGGAAACACCACGATCTCCCCGGCGCGCGACCGCAGCTCCGCCAGCAGCGCCTCCAGCCGGTCGGCACGATGGATGAAGGTCACCGTGCCCTTGGGCCGCGCCATCGTCACGCAGAAGCGCACCCAGTCGGCGAGATCCGCCTCGCCCTCGACATGGGCGATGGCGCGCCCGCGCTGCGGGGGCGGCGTGGCGGCGTCGGCCGGCAGAAACGGGGGATTCGCCATGACGTGATGGAAGGAGCTCGGCGCCAGCCGTGGCGGCGGCCGCAGCAGGTCGCCCACCATGATCTCGACCCGGCCGGCGAAGCCGTTCAGATCGATGTTCCGCGCCGCCAGCCTCACGAGCTCGCGCTGCATCTCGATGCCGCGCACCTGGCAGGCCTGCTCGCGCCAAGCGAGGCAGAGAGCGGCTGCCCCAACCCCGGCGCCGACGTCGAGGACGAGGTCGCCGGGGGCGGCCGGCACCGACGCCGCCAGGAACACGGGATCGATGGCGACGCGATAGCCCTCCTGCGGCTGGATCAGTTGCAGGCGCCCGCCGAGCAGGCGGTCGTCGGTGGTGGCCAGCGCCTTCTCGGGCTCACTCATCGGGCAGCGCCTCGCCGAACTCCGCGAGGATGCGGCGCGCCTGCCGGTAGTCGTCGTCGGGCACCATCAGCCGCTGCCCCAGCAGGTCCAGCGCCCCCGCAAAGGCCATGCTGAGATGCGTATCGAACAGGAACGTTGTGATGCCCTGGTCGTCGAGCAGCGCTCGCACATGCGCGATGCGCACGGGATCGTTGGTTCGCAACAGTTCTCGCACGGCCTTTGCTCCGCTTTGCCGCCATCGCGCTACTGTCGGCAGGGACGGCCGGGCTTGACCGACCCCGGCGGCGATCTATGCTCGCTTCGGCATCGCGCAGCGTCAAGAAAACAGGATCGCAGCGACCGTGGCAATCGTCGTCAACCTCGAGGACGGGCGGGGCAAACCGCGCAAGCCCTCGCTGAACGCCTTGTCGGCGCTGGTCGGCGACGATCTTGAGGCCGTCAACAGCCGGATCCTCCAGCATATGCACAGCCCGGTCGCGCTGATACCGCAGCTCGCCGGACACATCATCGCCGCCGGCGGCAAGCGGCTGCGGCCGATGCTGACGCTGGCCGCGGCGCGGCTCTGCGGCTATCGCGGCGACCGCCACGTCTCGCTCGCCGCCTGCGTCGAGTTCATCCACACGGCCACCCTGCTCCACGACGACGTCGTCGACGAGAGCGGGCTGCGGCGCGGACGCGCCACCGCCAACGCCGTCTGGGGCAACAAGGCCAGCGTGCTGGTCGGTGATTTCCTGTTCAGCCGCGCCTTCCAGCTCATGGTCGCCGACGGCTCGCTCAAAGTGCTGGAGATCCTCTCGCAGGCCTCGGCCGTGATCGCCGAGGGCGAGGTGCTGCAGCTCGTCACCAGCAACGACACAGAGACCAGCGAGCAATCCTACCTGGACGTCATCCGTTGCAAGACCGCGGCACTGTTCGCCGCCGCCTGTTGCATCGGCGCCGTGATCGCCAACCGCCCAAAGGTGGAGGAGGAAGCACTGCAGAGTTTCGGCCTCAACCTCGGCATCGCCTTCCAGCTCATCGACGACGTGCTCGACTACTCCGCCAAGCAGGCGGAGCTGGGCAAATCGATCGGCGACGATTTCCGCGACGGCAAGATCACGCTGCCGGTCATCCTCGCCTTCCGGCGCGGCGACGAGACCGAGCGGGCGTTCTGGCGCCGGTGCCTGGAGGACCTGCAGCAGCGCGACGAGGACCTCGAGCGCGCCATCGCCCTGCTCGACCGCCACGGCGCCCTGCGCGACACCATCGCCCGCGCCGGCCACTACGGCGCCATCGCGCGCGACGCGCTCGGCATCTTCCCGGACAGCCCGGAGAAGCGCGCTTTCCTCGAGGCCATCGATTTCTCGATCGACCGCGCCCACTGATCTCGGGCGCGCCGCGGCCCGCGCGCCTCACTCCGGAAGACCGGCCTTCAGCAGGCCTTGGCGGCAATGCTCGCGGTCGACATCCCGCTTGTAGTGCAGGGTGGCCAGGTAAGTCTCGACCCGCAGGTCCGGCTGCAGCTTCTGCGCCTCGCGCACGTGGCGGCGCGCCGTCTCGTCGTTGCCGAGGTAGGCGTGACAGGCCGCCAGCGCGCCATGATGCAGAGAGTCAGGCGTCGTGATGCGCTTGAGAGCCGCGACTGCATCGCCATAACGCCGGGCAGCGAAGTAGGCGCGCCCCAGGTGGCTCCAGAAGCGCTCGGGGTGATACGGGTTGAGGCGCATGGCCTTGGCGATCCAGTCGATCCCCTCCTCCGGCCGGCCGAGCCAGGTCAGGACCTCACCTTGCTGGACCACGATGAGATCATCATTGGGATTGAGGCTGAGCGCGCGCTCCTGGTGGTATATGGCTTTATCCAGGTTGTCGCCCGCCACGTGCACGGCCGCAAGGATGCGGTGCACGTCGCTGTCGTTCTCGTCGAGCGATAGCGCCGTCTGCAGCGATCCCACGACCTCGTTCCAGGTGGCATCGCGATCCGTGCGCCAGCCATAGACCCAGGCTTGGCCGATGATGCACGCCCGCCAGGCATGGGCATGGGCATATCGGGGATCGAGTTCGATCGCCCGTTCGATCAGGCGCAGCGCCTCGGTGTTGTCCGCCTTGTTGCTGCGATGGTGCAGCGTCTTGCCGGCCAGCACGCATTCGTAGGCGGCCATGTTGGCCGTAGGCTTGTGAACGGCGCGATCGCGGGTCGCGGCCTCGACGCGACCCGGCAGCGTCGCCACGATCGCCGAGGTCACCTCATCCTGGATGGCGAAGATGTCGTCGAGCTGGCGGTCGTAGCGCTCGGCCCAGATGTGCCGGTCGGTCTCGGCATCGATGAGCTGCACGGTCACGCGCACCCTATTTCCCGCCTTGCGTACGCTACCCTCGGCCACGTACTGCACGCCCAGCTCTTTGGCGACCTGCTGCACGTGCACCGCCTTGCCCTTGTACTTGAACGAGGAATTGCGGGAGATGACGAACAGGTCGCGGAAGCGCGACAGCTCGGTCAGGATGTCCTCGGTCAGGCCGTCGGCGAAGAACTCCTGGTCGGCGTCGCCGCTCATGTTCACGAACGGCAGCACGACGATCGAGGGCTTTGCCGGCAAGGATGGAGCGGCCGCCTGTTGAGGCGCCAGGCCCGCGCCGGCAGGGCCGATACGGAACACCTGTATGGGCTCGGCGATGTTTTTGAGGGTGCGCGGGCCGAGGTCCTGGTAGGCAAGGTCGAGCTTGCGCGCGACCTCTGCGTGCACTTTGGCCGAAACGCAGATGCCGCCGGGCTCCGCCAGCTCCTGCAGCCGCATCGCCAGATTGACGCCGTCGCCGTAGAGGTCGCCGTCTTCCACGACCACTTCGCCGAGATTGATGCCGACGCGCAGCTGCAGGGGTGGCCCGCCGCTGTTGCTGTCGGCCATGCCCTTCTGCAGGTCGACGGCGCATTCGACCGCGCTCACGGCGCTGGCGAATTCGACGAAGACGCCATCACCCATCAGCTTGAAGATGCGCCCGCGATATTTGGCGACCAGCGGCTCGAGCACGTTCTTCCGTCGCGCCTTGAGCGCCTCCAGCGTGCCCGCCTCGTTCTCGGTCACCAAGCGGCTGTATCCGACGACGTCGGCTGCGAAGATGGCGGCAAGCTTGCGCTGCATGATGGGCGCGATCCTGGATACTGGGCGAGCCGATGCGCCGATGATAGCCGCTCGGGTTCCGCGCGAACAGCCCTCGGACCCGGGGCTTCTACCGGCCGGATCGCACGCAAGACTATGATCGCCATCACGAATCCATCGCTTCGGCGGGTCCGCGCTTGCGGGACCCCCGCGATGGCTGTATAACCGCCCGTCCTCGAAGCGCCGTTCGGCCCGACAGGGTGCGTTTGGCAGGCGGCAACGCCGTCAAGCGCCCTTCCCGATGTCGGAGCATACCGGCCGGACGCGCTTCACCGGCACGCGCATGCGTGCCGCGACACATCCCTGATCGGGGGGTAGCTCAGCCTGGTAGAGCGCCTGCTTCGGGAGCAGGAGGCCGCTGGTTCGAATCCAGTCCTCCCGACCACTAAATCAAACACTTAGCAGGAGTACGCGACTTCCTGATTGTTTCGGGGAAGCAACGGGGAAGCACGCGGCGCGATTTGCGATCTCAGCGGACGGTGAGGCGGTAGATTCGCAGCGGCCCTTCATTCCTGAGAAACCCAACCCCGCACTCATAGTCGCCGCGCGCAAGGGTCGGATCGGAGTTGGCGGCGGCCCGCTCGTAGACCCATTCGCGGCATGCCTCAACCGTACCAACGTGGGGTGCGGAAATCTCGACGAGAAGGTTCCCGCGGTCAGGATAGTAGACGGCGTCCACGTCTTCCCACGGTGCAGGTCTCTCAGGCCAAAGCCAATTCGCAATCGCGACGCGTGGCTCGCCGAGGAGCAGCCAGAGGGCAAGCGCCGCAAAAACCACAAGCGAGAGACAGCCGGCACCCTCAGTGCGCATCGCACGCGCACCCCTTCGCCTTGCGGCAGCTCTTCGTCTTGCTGATGCAGCTGTCGCCGCAGGCCTTACTCGCCGTGCAGACCTTGCAGCACGTCGCCGCCGATTGCTCGGTCGCGGCCGTGCCGGCATAGGGCGC
>DATIXH010000077.1:0-9242 GCA_035518775.1 Candidatus Acidiferrum sp. | reverse complement strand
GGCGGTCGCGGCAAGACCGTCCGGGTCAAGACCGCCGGCCGCCGCCGCCCCTCCTCGACACGCTGGCTGGAGCGCCAGCTGAACGACCCCTATGTCAGCGAGGCCCGCCGCCTCGGCTTCCGCTCGCGCGCCGCCTTCAAGCTGATGCAGCTGGACGAGCGCTTCCACCTGCTGGCGCCCGGCAAGCGCGTCGTCGATCTTGGCGCCGCCCCCGGCGGCTGGACCCAACTGGCCGTCGGCCGCGTGGCGCCGCCCGGCAAGGCGCAAGGCCGCGTCGTCGCCGTCGATATCTCGCCCATGGACCCCGTGCCCGGCGCGATCGTCCTGCAGGGCGACTGCCGCGAGGCCGCCACGATCGCGGCGGCGAAGCAGGCGCTCGGCGGCCCCGCTGACCTCGTGCTGAGCGACATGGCGCCGGCCGCCACCGGTCACGCCCAGACCGACCACTTGCGCATCGTCGCCCTGGCCGAGATCGCGCATGAGAGCGCGCATGAGCTGCTGGCGTCCGGCGGCACGTTCGTCTGCAAGGTCCTGCAGGGTGGCGCGCAGGGCGACCTGCTCGCGGCGCTGAAGCGCGATTTCGCCGAGGTGCGCCACGTCAAGCCGCCGGCGAGCCGCGCCGATTCGTCGGAAGTCTATCTGGTCGCGCAGGGCTTCCGCGCGCGCTGACCCTACAGGGCCACAACCCTGGTCAGATGGTCGGGCAGCTCCCGGATGGTCACGTGCGTGAGGTCCTTGTCGATCTCGGCATGGATGAGCGAGCGCGCCTTCGAACCCAGCGCCGCCCGCAAGTCGCCGAGGCTGCGCGGCGGCGCGATCAGGACCAGCCGGTGGAAGGCGCCGCGCTCAGCCGCCGAGTCGAGCAGCACCGCCATCTCCTTGCTGAACTTCTCCTTCTCGAATCGATGCCAGTCCACATGCGGCTGGATGGCATGCCGCCCGGCGGTATTGCGCTGTTGCGAGCGCCCGGGCCGGTCGGTGCCCATTTCCCGCGTCGGCGGCAACGCATGCACCATCTCGCCGTTGAGCGCCGGTTGCAGTCCCTTGCCGACGCCGTCGTTCATCAGCACCCGGGCCCGCGCGCCATCGGCCACCAGGATCCACGTCACTTTCTTTTGCATCGATAGACCTCCTTGCCGAATGCCGCTTGCCGCAAACCGGCAATGGCACAGCCGCATCCCCTGATGCGCGAAGTGGTCTCTCGAATCATGTGCCCTCTTGGCTCTCCAGTTCAAGTGCGACAAATCCCTAATGTATTGACCTTGGCTTTGAGCAAACGATGTGTATGATGGCGCGCCATTATCTGCCGGGCGAAACCGGAGGAGTGGCATGGAATTCCGCGAGGCCCTGTCGTTCGACGATGTGTTGCTGCGGCCGGCGGAATCGGCAGTCTTGCCCGCCCACACCGACACCCGCACCCGCCTCACGCGCTCGATCGAGCTCGGCATCCCCCTGCTGTCGGCGGCCATGGATACGGTGACCGAGCACCGACTGGCGATCGCCATGGCTCAAGCCGGCGGTATCGGCGTCATCCACAAGAACCTCGACCCGGCGCGCCAGGCCGACGAGGTGCGCAAGGTCAAGAAGTTCGAGTCGGGCATGGTCATCAATCCCGTGACCATCCATCCCGAGCAGACGCTCGCCGATGCGCTGGGCCTGATGCGGGAGCACCAGATCTCCGGCATTCCCGTGGTCGAGCGCGGCAGCGGCAAGCTCGTGGGCATCCTGACCAACCGTGACGTGCGCTTCGCCGACAACAAGGCCGAGCAGGTCCGCAATCTCATGACCAAGGACCGCCTGGTCACCGTGGGCGAGACCGTCGACCGCGACGAGGCCAAGCGCCTGCTGCACCAGCATCGGATCGAGAAGCTGCTGGTCGTCGACGCCGCCTACCGCTGCATCGGCCTCATCACCGTCAAGGACATCGAGAAGGCGCAGGCCTTTCCCAACGCCTGCAAGGACGAGAAGGGCCGGCTGCGCACGGCCGCGGCCGTGGGCGTGGGCGCCGACGGACTGCGCCGCGTCGAGGCTCTCCTCGAGGCCGAAGTCGACATCGTCGTCGTGGACACGGCCCACGGCCATTCGCGCGGGGTGCTGAAGGCGGTGCAGGACGTCAAGCGCCTCAGCAACGCGTGCCAGGTCGTGGCCGGCAACATCGCGACCGGCGAGGGTGCAAGAGCGCTCATCGACTCCGGTGCCGACGCGATCAAGGTCGGCATCGGCCCCGGCTCCATTTGCACGACCCGCATCGTGGCCGGCGTCGGCGTGCCGCAGCTGACGGCGGTTCTCGATGCCGTGGAGGTGGCGCGCCAAAAGAACGTGCCGGTCATCTCCGACGGCGGCATCCGATATTCCGGCGATCTCGCCAAGGCTATCGCCGCCGGCGCCGATTGCGTCATGATCGGCTCGCTGCTGGCGGGAACCGACGAGAGTCCAGGCGAGGTGTTTCTCTACGAGGGTCGCTCCTACAAGTCCTATCGCGGCATGGGTTCGCTCGGCGCCATGGCGCGCGGATCGGCCGACCGCTACTTCCAGCAGGAAGTCTCGGACTCCTTGAAGCTGGTGCCGGAGGGAGTGGAGGGACGCGTTCCCTACAAGGGGCCGGTGGCAAACGTCATTCACCAGCTGGTCGGTGGCCTGCGAGCGGCCATGGGCTATACCGGCAACGCGACGATCACGGACATGCAGCGCAAGTGCAGCTTCCAGCGCATCACCTCCGCCGGCTGGCGCGAGAGCCATGTGCATGACGTCACGGTGACCCGCGAGGCACCCAATTATCGACGCGAGATGTGACGCACGCCGCCGGCCGACGGCGCAACCTCCACTGAGATCGACAGGATGACTCCGGGTGCGCGCCTGCAGGCGGCGATCGAGCTGCTGGCCGCCATCCACGAGGGCAGCGCTCCGGCGGATCGGGCGGCAGCCGCCTATTTCCGTGGCCGTCGCTACATCGGCGGCCAGGACCGGCGCGACATCATCGACCGCGTCTACGCGGTCCTGCGCCACCGCGCCCGGCTGGAATGGTGGCTGGCGCGCGCGGCAGGCGAGGGACCGACTACCGACCGATGGCGCATGATCGCTGCCCTGGCGCTGCTCGAAGGCTGGCCGGCCGATCGCATCGCCGGTGCCTTCGACGGCGGCCAGTATCGGCCGGCGCCGCTCGACCGGCGCGAGCGCGAGGTTGCGCAGAAGCTCGCGGGCAAGCGCATCGATCATCCGGAGCAGCCGGATTGGGTGCGGCTGGAATATCCGCACTGGCTCGACCACCAGCTGCGCAATCTCCTCGGCCCGCGCTTCGAGGCGGAAATGGCGGCGCTCGGCGTCGAGGCGCCCCTCGACCTGCGCGTCAACACGCTGAAGGCGACGCGGGCTGACGCCGTCGCCGCGCTCGCCGAGTCCCGCGTTGCCGCGGAGCCGACACTGCTCTCGCCGATCGGGCTGCGCGTGCGGGGGCGGCCGCCGCTGGCCACGCTGCCCTGCTTCCGCGACGGCCTGATCGAGGTGCAGGACGAGGGATCGCAGATCGTGGCGCTGCTGGCCGATGCGCGGCCGGGCATGCGCGTGGTCGATTTCTGCGCCGGCGCCGGCGGCAAGACCCTGGCCATGGCGGCGGCCATGGGCAACAAGGGGCACATCGTCGCCTGCGACGTGCTGCGCGGCCGCGTCGACCGCGCGGCGACGCGCCTCGCACGCGCCGGCGTCCACAACGTGGAGCGCCGCGGCCTCTCGACCGAGCGCGATCCCTGGGTCAAGCGTCATGCCCGCAGCTTCGACCGTGTGCTGGTCGATGCGCCCTGCAGCGGCGTCGGCACCTGGCGCCGCAACCCCGACGCCAAGTGGCGGTTCGGGCGCGAGGACCTGACAGCGGTAATCGAGCTGCAGCGCCGCATCCTTGACAGCGCCGCCCGGCTTGTTAAGCCGGGCGGGCGGCTCATCTATGCCACCTGCTCCTTGTTGCCGTTGGAGAACGCTGCCCAAGTGACGTCGTTCGTCAAAGACCATCCGGAATTCACCCAGCGCCCGGTCGCCGAGGTGTGGGCGGACACGATCGGGCGGATGCCCGAGAGCGTCCCAGCGCCCGCCGCCGACCGGTCGCTGCAATTGACCCCGGCCGCGCATGAAACCGACGGCTTCTTCGTCGCCGTCCTCGAGCGCTCGGCCGACGTCGCCAGGGACGCCGCCGCGTGAGCGCCACCTGCCGCATCCGCCGCGCCGTGCCCGGCGACGCCCGCGGCATCGCCCGCGTGCATGTCGAGACCTGGCGCTCGGCCTACGCCGGCATCCTGCCCGACCGCGTCATGGTGCAGATGTCGGTGGACGACAAGGCCGCGGCCTGGCGCCAGCTGATCCAGCGCCAGGATGCCGTCGATGCCGTGATCGTCGCCGAGGTCGACGACGGCAGCATCGTCGGCTTCGCCAGCTGCGGAGCAGCCGGGCCGGAGGGCATGCCCGATTTCGACGGCGAGATCCACACGCTCTACGTGCTGCCGGACTGGCAGGAGCGGGGCATCGGCCGCGCCCTTCTGTGCGGCTGCCTGCGCCTGTTGAACGCAGCCGAGATCGCAGCGGCTTATCTCTGGGTGCTGGCCGACAATCCCTCGCGCTTCTTCTACCAGGCGATGGGCGGCAAGCGCATCAGCGAGCGCGACGAGCGGCTGTGGGGCACTGTCGTCCACGAGGTCGCCTATGGCTGGCCGGACTTGTCCATGCTGCCGAAATCCTGCGAGGGCTTGCGCGATGATCGCGGCTAGCCCGCGCCCCCGCGTACAACTCATCCCTCATGTGACTGGTGCGCCTCCTCCATGACCGACCGCATCCTCATCCTCGATTTCGGCTCGCAGGTTACCCAGCTGATCGCGCGGCGCGTGCGCGAGCAGGGGGTCTACAGCGAGATCTGGCCCTTCAACGCGGAGCCCCAGCGGATCAGGGAATTCGCGCCGAAGGCGATCATCCTCTCGGGCGGTCCCGCCTCGGTGACCGAGGGCGCGTCGCCGCGCGCGCCGCAGATCGTGTTCGAGATGGGCGTGCCGCTGCTCGGCATCTGCTACGGCCAGCAGGCGATGTGCGCGCAGCTCGGCGGCGAGGTGCAGGGCTCCGACCATCGCGAATTCGGCCGCGCCTTCCTCGAAGTCACCGGCGACTGCGTGCTGTTCGAGGGGCTATGGAAGCCGGGCGACCGCGAGCAGGTGTGGATGAGCCATGGCGACCGCGTCGTGCGGCTGCCGCCGGGCTTCCGCGCGGTCGGCGTCAGCGACGGCGCGCCCTTCGCCGTCTGTGCCGACGATAAGCGGCGCTACTACGGCGTGATGTTCCATCCGGAGGTCGTGCACACGCCGCAGGGCGGCAGGCTGCTCGGCAACTTCGTACGCCATGTCGCGGGCTGCGCCGGCGACTGGACCATGGCCGCCTTCAAGGCCCAGGCGATCGAGCGCATCCGCCGTCAGGTGGGCAAGGGGCGCGTGATCTGCGGCCTCTCTGGCGGCGTCGATTCGGCGGTCGCCGCCGTGCTCATCCATGAGGCGATCGGCGATCAGCTCCACTGCATCTTCGTCGACCACGGCCTGCTGCGTCATGCCGAGGGCGACAAGGTCGTCGCGCTGTTCCGCGACCACTACAACATTCCGCTGGTGCATCGGGACGCCGCCGATCTCTTCCTGGGCCGCCTGGCCGGCGTCGTCGATCCCGAAGACAAGCGCAAGATCATCGGCGCGCTCTTCATCGACGTGTTCGAGCAGGAGGCCAGGAAGCTCGGCGGCGCCGATTTCCTCGCGCAGGGCACCCTCTATCCCGACGTCATCGAGTCCGTGTCTTTCACCGGCGGCCCCAGCGTCACCATCAAGTCGCATCACAATGTCGGCGGGTTGCCGGAGCGCATGCGGCTGAGGCTGGTCGAGCCGCTGCGCGAGCTGTTCAAAGACGAAGTGCGCGCCCTCGGCCGCGAACTCGGCCTGCCCGAGCGCATGATCCGGCGCCATCCGTTCCCCGGCCCCGGCCTCGCCATCCGCGTGCCCGGCGAGATCACGCCGGAGAAGCTCGCCATCCTGCGCAAGGCCGACGTCATCTATCTCGAGGAGATCGAGCAGGCCGGCCTCTACGACGCCATCTGGCAGGCTTTCGCCGTGCTGTTGCCGGTGCGCACTGTCGGCGTCATGGGCGATGCCCGCACTTACGATCACGTCTGCGCCCTGCGCGCCGTGACCTCGAGCGACGGCATGACCGCCGACTACTTCCCGTTCCCGCACGACTTCCTCGGCCGCGTCGCCACCCGCATCATCAACGAGGTGCGCGGCATCAACCGCGTCGTCTACGACATCACCTCGAAGCCGCCTGGCACCATCGAGTGGGAGTAACGAAGCGTTAGCCTTAAGGCTTCGTTGCTTCCGGGGCGCTTCGAAAGCGTGTGCTCCGCCGCTTTGCTAAATCCGGACTTAACGGATGCGGTGCTAATGTTTGCCGCATGTCGGTCTATCTTCCCATCGTCGAGCGCGCGAGCCATTCGCTGATCACGCAGTCCATCCCGGACAGCGGCGACCGCCGCATCGAGCGCGCGGAGCTGCGCAGCCCGATGCTGCGCCGCCTCGTCGGCTATTGGGACGCGTTGCGCGGCGGCCGGCCGATGCCGGCGCGCTGCGAGTTGAAGCCGGAAGAGATGGCCTTCGCGCTGGCGCAGATCATGCTGGTCGACATCCACTGGCCGAGCGCAGTGACCGAGGCGTCGGATCCGACGTTCCGCTTCCGGCTGGTCGGCTCACGCATCGAAGCCACCGGCCATCGCGGCCTGACCGGACGATGGGCTCACGAACTGCTGCCGGAATTCTACCGCATCGCGGTTCTGCGAGCCTATCGCGAGGCCGCGATCTCCGGCGAAGCCAGTATCCGGCGCATCCAGTACACAACCGACGGCAATGGACTGCGCTACGAGCGCGCGGCGCTACCGCTCTCAACCCACGGCACCATCGCCGATATGCTGCTCGTCGGCACGGACTGGGAGCCGGTGAATCGCGAGTTCTTCCGCCTCTTTCCCGCGCTGCAATCCTAGCCGCCAGCGCGGCGTCAGGCCGCGACGTCCGCCCGCTTCTGATAGGCGGCGGCGCAATGGGTCGCGCAATACGGTCGGCCGGGCTCCGTCAGGGCGCCGCAGAAGTGAAACTCGGGCGCTTTCGGATCGCCGACCGGCCACATGCAGGCCCGTCCAGACGGACCGGCAGCCACCGGGCGCCGCGGCTCCTCCGCCTTCACGACCGGTTTCACCGGCGCCGGGCGGCCGGACAGGCCGAGACGGTGCGCCTTGCCGATGACGGCATTGCGGGTGACGCCACCGCCCAATTGCTCCGCGATCTGGCTGGCCGTCTGTCCTTGGAGCCATAGCCGCTGCAACAATTCGATGCGTTCCTCAGTCCATCCCATGGCCATCTCTCATTGGTCAGTCAAACGATATGTAGGGTCAGGGGCTACTATGATCCTACCACATATTGTAACGCAAGCATAAGAATCGCCTCTTGCCGCCAGTCGCCTCAGCGCCGGGCCAAGGCCTCTTAAAGGGTTAAGATTCGAGAACATAGAGCCAACAAATCGCCGAGATCTGCGATGGATTGGGTGGGGCATATCCTCATGCTGCCCCGCTCTCGCGGCATTGCCGGCAATTGCCCCGACCCGACCCGCGAATCGGTGGCTGCAAAGGGGCTCCCGCCAAGTTCGAGCGGCGACCGGAGATTCCCGCCGACTGTCGTTCGACGACGAACTGTCGCGCCGACCGTGGTTTGCTATCGCGGAGTCGTCCCTATATGGTAGCGCCGCTTTTGCAGAGGGCGGTGACGTGAGCGACATCATCCGCGAAGTCGACGAGGAGCTTCGCCGCGAGAACTTCGAAAAGCTCTGGCGCAAATACGGCAGCTATGCGCTGGGCTTGGCGGCATTGATCATAGTGGGGGTGGCGGCCTACTTCCAGTGGCAGCATTACACGGCGGGCCAGCGGGAGGGACGGGCGCGGCAGTATGAGGCTGCGCTGGCGCTAGTCACCGCCGCCGACCCGGGCGCGCCGGCGGCGCTGCAGACCATCGCGAACGGCGATGACGGCTACGCGGCGCTCGCGGAACTGCAGGAGGCGGCGCTCAAGGCCAAGACAGGCGACACTGCCGGCGCCGTCGCCATCTACGAGAAGATGACAGCGGATAGCGCCATGGATCAGTCCATGCGCAACCTCGCGCTCATCCTCCTCGCCCTGCATACCGCCGACACGGCGCCGCCGGATCAGTTGACCCAGCGCCTCCAGCCGCTGACGGCGGCGACCAATCCGTGGCGCTTTTCGGCGCTGGAGCTGACCGCCGTCCTGGCGCGGCGGGCGGGCGACAATGCCAAGGCCGAGCAAACTCTGACCGGTCTGGCCGACGATCTGAACGCGCCGCAGGCGCTGCGGCAACGCGTGACCGAAATGCTGCACGCCTTGAAGGGATAGCGACCGCATGCACAAGGGGCTTTCGATGGCGGCGCTGCTCGCCGCGGCGTTCAGTCTGACGGCCTGCGATACCTTGTTCGGCGAGAGCGACGGGCCGCCGCTGCCGGGCGAGCGCATCTCCGTGCTGCGCCTCAACCGTACCCTGGTCCCGGATCCGGCCTTGTCGGACTTGCGCGTGCGGCTTCCGGAACCCTATGCCAACACCGAATGGCCGCAACCGGGCGGCTTTTCGACCCACGCCATGCAGCACCTGGCGGCGCCGGAGAGTCTCAACAAGGCGTGGGCCTCGTCGGTCGGGCA
The DNA here is from genome assembly GCA_035518775.1 of Candidatus Acidiferrum sp. Taxonomy (GTDB): domain Bacteria; phylum Pseudomonadota; class Alphaproteobacteria; order Dongiales; family Dongiaceae; genus JBGPEQ01. The sequence goes on along the minus strand of DATIXH010000077.1, from coordinate 487 downwards.
GGGGTCGGGCGACGACCGCTTCATCCTGGCCCAGCCCGTGGTCGCCGGCGGCCGCATCTACGCCGTGGATGCCGGCGACACCGTGACGGCGTTCGACGCCCAGAGCGGCGGCCAGGCTTGGCGGGTCGACCTGACTCCGGCGGACGAGAACGACGACCTGTTCGGCGGCGGGCTGGCGATCGACGGCGGACGGCTGTTTGCGACTACGCCCTATGGCGAGGTGGCGGCGCTCGATACCGCGTCGGGCAAGGTGCTCTGGCAGATCAAGCTGAGCGGACCGCTGCGGTCGGCGCCGGCCGCGAGCGGCGGGCGTGTGTTCGTGGTGACGACCGACAACCAGCTGTTCGCGCTCGCCCAGGACGATGGCCGCCGGCTCTGGGACTACACCGCCATCGCCCAGGACGCCGGCCTGCTCGGCGGCTCGACGCCGGCGGTGGCCGGCGGCGTGGTGGTGGCCGCCTTCAGCTCAGGCGAGCTGTTCGCCTTC
>DATIXH010000076.1:0-6592 GCA_035518775.1 Candidatus Acidiferrum sp. | reverse complement strand
CGCTCGAACTACATGATCGGCGGCAACACCGCGTTCTTCGAATTCTCGCTGCAGCTGTGGGAGGGATTGTCGCACGCCCTCAACTTCAACGTCATGCTGTCGCAGCGCGGGCAGATCGTGTTCGCCCACGGTCCGGGCCAGCTCGACGCCGTGGCGCGCCGCGGCAACATCATGCGGCTGAACGGCATCGACGCCGAGCTGCTCGACCGCGGCGACCTCATGAAGCTCGTTCCCTATCTCGATTATTCCAAGGAGGCGCGCTTCCCCATCTATGGTGCGCTCCTGCAGCGCCGCGCCGGCACCGTGCGGCACGATGCGGTGGCCTGGGGATATGCGCGCGCCGCCGATTCGCTGGGCGTCGACATCATCGAGAACTGCGAGGTGAACGGCTTCGTGATGGAGAACGGCCGCGTCGGCGGCGTCGAGACCACGCGCGGGCGGATCCTCGCGGGCCGCACGGGCATCGCGGTGGCCGGCCACAGCTCGCATGTCGCGGCCATGGCGGGTCTGCGGCTGCCGGTCGAGAGCCACATCCTGCAGGCCTTCGTGTCGGAGCCGATCAAGCCGCTGGTCGATCACGTGCTCTCGTTCGGCGCCGAGCTCTTTTACATCTCGCAGTCGGACAAGGGCGGGCTGGTGTTCGGCGGGCATATCGACGGCTTCAACACCTACACGCAGCGCGGCCAGTTCCCGAAGGTGCAGACGGTGGCCGAATGCGCGGTGGCGCTCATGCCCTGCATCTCGCGCCTGCGCCTGGTGCGGCACTGGGGCGGCATCATGGACATGACGCCGGATGGCAGCCCCTTCATTTGCAGGACGCTCGTGCCGAACCTCTATCTCAACGGCGGCTGGTGCTATCAGGGCTTCAAGGCCGCGCCGGCCTCCGGCTGGTGCTTCGCCCACACCATCGCCCACGACGACGAGCACGAGCTGAACCGCTGCTTCAGCCTCGAGCGTTTTGAGCGCGGCGGCGAGCTGGACGAGCACGGCTCGGGCAACTGGACCTACAAACAATAGGGTCGGAGTCATGCTGCGGATCACCTGCCCCTGGTGCGGCGAGCGCGACTACACGGAGTTCCGCTACGGCAGCGACGCCTCGAAGGCGCGGCCGGCGCACGGCGCCGGCGACCTGAAGACGTGGCACGACTACATCTTCCTGTTCGACAACCCGAAGGGACCGCATCGCGAGTTCTGGCAGCATGTGCTGGGCTGCCGGCAGTGGCTGGTGCTGGAGCGCAACACGGCCACCAACGAGGTCGGGCCGTCGCGACCCGCGCGCGAGGGCTATCGATGAGACGCTCGCCTTTCCATCGTCTGCCGAGCGGTGGCCGCATCGATCGGGCGCAGCCGGTGTCGTTCGCGCTCGACGGCCGGACGATCACGGGCTGCGCCGGCGATACGCTCGCCTCGGCGCTGCTGGCCAACGGTGTGTCCGTGGTTGGCCGCGGATTCAAGTACCACCGTCCGCGTGGCATCATGAGCGCTGGCGTCGAGGAGCCGAACGCACTGCTCACGCTCGGCCAAGGCGGCCGGCGCGAGCCGAACATTCCCGCGACCACGACGGAGCTGGTCGAGGGTATCGTCGCGGAGACGCAGAACCGCTGGCCCTCGGTGCGCTTCGATCTGGGGGCTGTCAATTCGCTGGCGGCGCCCCTGTTCGCCGCCGGCTTCTACTACAAGACCTTCATGGGGCCGACGCGCGGCAGCTGGATGTTCTACGAGCCGTTCATCCGGCGCGCGGCCGGCCTGGGCAAGGGCACGTTCGAGCGTGACCCCGATCGCTACGAGGGTCGCCACGACTTCACGGACGTGCTGGTCGTGGGCAGCGGCCCTGCGGGGCTCGCGGCCGCCATCGCCGCCGGCCGCACCGGCGCGCGGGTGACCTTGGTCGAGCAGGACTCGCGGCTCGGCGGCTCGCTGTTGTCCGAGCCGCTCGGCGGTCCGGTCGATGTGTGGCTGTCCGAGCGCGTCGCGGAGCTGGAGTCGCTCGGCAACGTCCGCGTGCTGACGCGCACGACGGCGGCCGGGCTCTATGACGGCAGCACCGTCGTCCTCATCGAGCGTCGCGACTATCGACGGCCCGATCCGGCCAAGGGCGAGGCGCGGCAGGTGGCCGTCACCCTGCGCGCGAAGGCCGTCGTCATCGCCGCTGGCGCGCTCGAGCGGCCGCTGGTGTTCAGCAACAACGACCGCCCGGGCGTGATGCTGGCCGGCGCCGTGCGAACCTATCTGAACCATTTTGCGGTGTCGCCGGGCAGGCGCGCGGTCGTCGCAACCAACAACGACAGCGCCTATCCCGCGGCCTTCGATCTGGCACAGGCCGGCCTCGCGGTGACGCTCGCCGATCTCAGGCGCGAGGTCGACGCAGGGTTGCGCGAGCGCACGCAGGCCACCGGGATCGAGTTGCGCGCGGGCACTGCCGTCGTGGACGTCGCGGGGCGTGGCGGCGTGTATGGCGCGATGCTGGCCGCGGTCGGCAGCGACGACACGGGGGCATTGCAGAGCTGCGACGTCGTCTGCATGTCCGGCGGCTGGTCGCCGGCAGTGCATCTGACTTCGCACACCGGCATAAAGCCGCGCTACGAGGCGGCGATCGCCGCGTTCGTGCCCGGCGGCTTCGCGGCCGGGCATTTCGGCGCCGGCGCCATCGTCGGCGGCTTCGGGTTCGCCGAGGGCGTCCGCGGCGGCTTCGAGGCCGGGCGGCGTGCCGCCGCCTATGCCGGCCACGACACGCCGGCGAGCGAACTGCCGCTCCCGGAACTGGAGCCTGTCGGCCACGCAATCGAGCCGATCTGGGAGGTGGCGCCGCGGCGTGGCGGCAAGGCCTTCGTCGACTTCCAGAACGACGTCACGGCCAAGGACGTGCATCTCGCCCATCGCGAGGGCTACGAGTCCGTCGAGCACCTGAAGCGCTACACCACGCTCGGCATGGGCACCGACCAGGGCAAGACGTCGAATATCAACGCGCTCGCGATCATGGCGGGCTTGCGCGGGATCGAGATTCCCGCGGCCGGCACCACAACCTTCCGGCCGCCCTATACGCCGGTCGCCGTCGGCGCGCTGGCCGGGCGCAGCGTCGGCCTCCATTTCCGGCCGATCCGCCGCTCGCCGCTGCACGACTGGCACATCGCCAACGGCGGCACGATGATCGAGGCCGGGCCGTGGCTGCGCGCCTGGTACTACAAATGGGCGGGCGACGACCCGGCCAAGGCGTACGTCGAGGAGATGAAGCTGGTGCGCAAGGGCGTCGGCCTTGCCGACGTTTCCACCCTCGGCAAGATCGACGTGCAGGGACCGGACGCGGCCGAGCTCCTCAACCGTGTCTATGTCAACGGCTTCGCCAAGCTGCCGGTCGGGAAGGCGCGCTATGGCGTGATGCTGAACGACGACGGCCTCGTGCTCGACGACGGCACGACCACGCGGCTCTCGGAGACGCGCTACTTCATGACCACGACGACGGCGCAGGCCGGCGAGGTGATGTCATGGCTGGAGTTTTTGCTGCAGGCGGCCTGGCCCGACCTGCGCGTGCATGTCAGCTCGCTCAGCGACGAATGGGCCGCCATGGCGCTTTCCGGTCCGAAGGCGCGCGATGTGCTCAACGTCGCGTTTCCGGGTCACGACTTCGGCAATGAGCGGTTGCCGCATATGGGCTGCCTGGAGATCGCGCTCGAGGGCATCCCCATCCGCATCATCCGCCTCAGCTTCTCCGGCGAGCTGGCCTACGAGGTGTATGTGCCGGCCGACGAGGGTATCGCGCTGTGGGAGCACATGCTCATCGCCGGCGGCTCGTTCGGCATCAAGCCCTACGGGCTCGAGGCGCTGGCCTCGCTGCGAGTCGAGAAGGGTCACGTCGCCGGCCTCGAGCTCGATCACCGCACCAGCCTCGACGATCTCGGCCTGGGCAAGATGGCGAGCAAGGACAAGCCCTATATCGGCCGCGCGCTGCGGCAGCGGGCAGACATGCAGTCACCCGAGCGCTGGAGCCTGGTCGGCCTGGAATGCCTGGAGGCGGACAAGCGGCTGCGGGGCGGCGCGGTTCTGTTCGCCGGCACCGACGAGATCAAGGGCCACGGCCGCGGTTACATCACGTCGGTCACATGGTCGACGGAGTTGGGGAAATACATCGCCCTTGGCCTCTATCAGGGCGGCCTCAAGCATGCGGGGGAGGAAATCGTCTGCGCCTTTCCGCTGAAGAGCGAGCAGGTGCGGGCGCGTATCGTGGCGCCGCACTTCGTCGACCCCAAGAACGAGCGCCTCCATGTTTGAGTCGCGATCGGCCCTGGCGAACGCGCTGGAGAAGGGCGGCCGCGACGGCGCCGACGGCAAGCGCCGCTGCCGTCTCGGCGAGCTGCGCGGACAGGTGCTGCTGCAGGTGGCCGGTTTCCCCGCGACGATCGCGGAGGTCGAGCGCGCGCTCCTCCCCGTCCTGGGCGTGGCGCTGCCGCAGACGCTGCGCGATACCGTGGCCGTGGGCGGCGGCCGCGTCTTCCGCACCGGACCGGAGCAGTTCTGGATCGTCGGCCCGTCCAACGATGGCGACGGCGCGGAGGCGCAACTGCGGCAGGTGATTCCCGCGGCCATCGGCGCAGTCACCTCGCTCTCCCACAGCCGCACGCGCATCGTCATCGACGGTGCTTGCGCCCGCGACGTGCTGCGCAAGGCCATTCCGCTCGATTTCGATCCAGACGTGTTCCGCGTCGGCGAGGCGGCGCTCACCGGCCTGCACCACACGCCGATTCTGATCCATCGCGCGGGCGCCGACCGTTACGAACTCTACGCCATGCGCAGCTTCGCCCTCAGCGTCTGGGAGTGGCTGACCGACGCGGCCCTCGAATACGGCTACGACATCGCTGGGTTCAATGCGGCGCCGTAGGGGCGACCGGCAGGTCGCCCGGCCATCCGTGAGATTGTCACCGGGCTAAGCGCCAACCGATGCGAGCGACCTGCCGGTCGCCCCTGCAAGACTGTTTCTCCGGCTTCGGCCTCAGTCGAACAGGCTGGAGACAGAGCGCTCCTCGCTGATGCGATGCATGGCCTCGGCCATGAGCGGGGCGATGGTGAGCTGGCGGATCTTCTGGGAGACGCGCACCGCCTCGGTGGCGGCAATGCTGTCGGTGATCACCAGCGAGTCGATCGGCGAGGCGGCGACGCGGGCGACGGCGCCGCCCGAGAGCACGCCGTGGGTCACGTAGGCGGCGACCGACGTGGCGCCCTGCTCCTTGAGCGCGACGGCGGCGTTGCACAGTGTGCCGGCGGAATCCACGATGTCGTCGACCAGGATGCAACGGCGGCCCTCGACGTCGCCGATGATGTTCATCACCTCGGAGACGCCGGCGCGCTCGCGCCGCTTGTCGATGATGGCGAGGTCGGCCTCCAGCCGCTTGGCGATGGCGCGTGCTCGCACCACGCCGCCGACGTCCGGCGAGACGATGGTAAGGTTGCTGTTGCCGAGTTTCTCCTGGATGTCCTTGGACAGGACAGGCGAAGCGAACAGGTTGTCGGTCGGGATATCGAAGAAGCCCTGGATCTGGCCGGCGTGGAGATCGAGGGTGAGCACGCGGTTGGCGCCGGCGACCGTGATAAGGTTCGCCACCAGCTTGGCCGAGATCGGCGTGCGCGGGCCGGATTTGCGGTCCTGGCGTGCATAGCCGTAGTAGGGTAGCACGGCGGTGATGCGGTGGGCCGAGCTGCGCCGCAGCGCGTCGATGCAGACCAGCAGCTCCATCAGGTTGTCGTTGGCGGGGTAGGAGGTGGACTGCACGACGAACACGTCCTCGCCGCGGATGTTCTCCTGGATCTCGACGAACACCTCCATGTCGGAGAAGCGGCGGATGCTGGCCTGCGTGAGCGGCAGGTTCAGATAGGCGGCCATTGCCTCGGCCAGCGGCCGATTGCTGTTGCCGGTGAGGATTTTCATGCACGCCACCCCAATGCCGCGGCACCGCCCCTCGCGCGCCGCCGGTCCGCCAAGGCGCGCGGACATTATCAACCTGTCATCTGACTGTAAACCGCTCGCGCCGGTTGCAGAACCAGCTTCGGCGTCGCCGCAACGATCGCCGCGAAGCCCATCTTCCCGTTGGAATTCTCGCACCGCAGTAAACATTTATTAATCTTCTGGGCGTACTGGAAATGCCGTGGCGGTGCCATCGCGCCGCCGCGCAGGACCACAAACGTTAGGAGCCCACTATGGCTATGAAGAAGAAGTCGACCAAGAAGCGTGCGAAGAAGGCAGCCCCGGCCCGCAAGCGGTCGGTCCGCAAGACGGCGAAGAAGAAGTAGTCGTCGTCGTCGCGGCGCTCTTCGCGCCCGACTTCACATTCTTCCAGTTTGGCATCTCCCGGAGCAGCGGTTTTGGGGACCGCAGCTCCGGGAGATGTCTTTTTGGGGGTAGCTTCGCAGACCCGGGTCGGTGCTCCATCGACACATGGGACCGTTCCCGCCTCTTTCGAGCGCAAGGGCTTAGGAAGCCATACCGTGCGCAGTCTTCTGCGCAACGTGAACAAAATTTAATCGAGCGCGCGGATCAGGGCCGGCAATCCCGATGATAGGATTGCGTGAACGCGGATAGCAGGAAGCTACAGATAGCAGGAGC
>DATIXH010000075.1:0-3038 GCA_035518775.1 Candidatus Acidiferrum sp. | reverse complement strand
CATCCCGGGGGACTTCGACTCTGCGGCGGAGGTGACGTTCGGTCGCGCCCCATTTCCTACTCGACTTGCGAGAACGTCCTCACCCAACCGCCGATGAACCAGATGTACTCGTTCTCCTTCGCCCTGGTTCCTCCAGGGTTGCGGAAGATGCGTCCGCATGCCGTCGTCGTAGTCAACACGATGCAGAAACGATCGCCATCGATCTGCGCGGTGCCGGCGCCGCCGCTGGCACCACTGCCCCAATTGCCGGATCTCACGGCGGTCCCGTCCATCGCGACGGAGATGCCGTACTCCTGGCCGTCTCGCAGAGAACGGCCATGCATGCGATGCCCAATGAACAGCGCTTCGATTTCGGGCGCCTTCAACCTTACCGGGTCGAATGCGGAGGAGTAGTAGTCCGTCGGTATCTGCAGGAGGAGCAGCCCGCGAATGAGGGGAGACCCCGGCGGCGGCACAAGCGACGCATACCCGACGTTCGTCAGTTCCCTCATCACGAACGGCGCTCCGCCGGCTCTCACGCGAGCAGCGTTCATCGAGGTGATGGCATCCGTCGCCTCCTTTTCGCGCCCGAGATAGGCGTAGCTTGCGGCGAGGTAGGCGAACGGCCAAGGGTCGTCCGGGTTACGCTGTACGGCCTCCTGCAAGGTGACGGCGGCTTCGGCGATTCGGTTCTGCTCGAACTGCGCCAATCCCCGATAGAAAACGAATAAAGGGGGAAAGTGAGGGTCGAGCCGCCGGCCGATCTCGAGCTGCGTCTCCGCCTCGGCCGCCCTACCGGCATAGATCAAGGAATAGGCGAGATAGGCGTAGCTCCAGGAATCGCTCGGATCGAGCGCGATGGCGGCTTGGAACTCCTTGATGGCGTCGTCGTACCAGCCGCGATCGCGGGAGATGTTCCCGGCCACCTGATGTGAGGTCGAGGTGGGGCGAGCGCTCGCCAGCTCCAGATGTTCGCGCGCTCTGTCGAAGGCCGCATCCGCGGTCATGCCGAGGCTGCCCGCCCAACCCTGGTCGTAGCTGCGGAAGTAGACCAATGCGAGCGCGGCCTCCGCCCGGGAGTAGGAAGGATCGAGCGAGATTGCCTGCTCGAAGCATGGGACTGCCGCAACGAAATCCGCCGGCGTCGTGCGCTGATAGTGGTCCCAGCCGCGCAGGAACGCGTCATAGGCGGCGGGCACGGCGGTCTCATGCTGGCCGGCCAGCGCCTGCTGATCACTGGAGGTGAGTTTCAGGGCCAGGGCGTCGACCACGCTCTGGGTCACACGGTCCTGGAGCGCAAAGATGTCGGACATCGAGCCGTCATACTTCTCGGCCCACAGATGGGCCAAGGTGGCGACGTCGACGAGCTGGATATTGATGCGCACCTGCTCGCCGGTGCGCTGGACGCTGCCTTCAACGATGTAGCGAACCCCCAGCTCGCGGCCGACCTTCCGCAGATCCAGCTGCTGATCCTTGTAGGCGAAGGCTGAGTGGCGGGCGATAACGAACAAGCCGGACAGGCGCGAGAGACCCGTCATCAGGTCCTCCGCGAGGCCATCGGCGAAATAGGCCTGCTCCTGATCATTGCTGAGGTTGGCGAAGGGCAGCACGGCGACCGACGGCTTATCCGGCAGCGGCGGCGCCTCGGCCTGGATCGCCGGTGACGGCACCAGCGCAGGCCCCTGCTCCCAGGGGCGCAGCCAGGCCGCGATGCCGCCTGCGAGCAGCAACAGAAGCGCAGCGGCGGCGACTATTGTTGCGGTCGATGCCTGACGCCTCTGTTTGACGGCGGACCGCACCGGCGCCGGCGAGCCGTCGGCGACCACGCGGTAGACCTGCACCGGTTCGGCGAGATTCTTCATCTTCTGCTCGCCCATCGGCTCGAAGGTCAGGACGAGCCGTCGCTCGACTTCCTTCGCGACCTTGCCGGAGACGTAGATGCTGCCGGGCTCGGCGAGCTGCTGCAGTCTCGCCGCGACGTTGACGCCGTCGCCGTAGCGATCGTCGCCCTCGACGATGACATCGCCTAGGTTCACGCCGATCCGCACTTCGATTCGTCGGCTGTCAGCGACGCCGCTGTTGCGGTCGCCTATGCCCCGCTGGAGGGCGACGGCGCACTCGACCGCGTCGACCACGCTGCCGAATTCGGCCAGCATCCCGTCGCCCATCAGCTTGAAGACGCGGCCGTGATGCTTCTCGATCTCCGGCTCGAACAGCTCCTTCCGATGCGCGCGCAGGCGCTCGAACGTGCCAGCCTCGTCCTGTTCCATGAGTCGGCTGTAGCCGACTACATCGGCGGCAAGGATGGCGGCAAGCCTGCGTTCCATGGAAAAGCCGTATCGACGGGCAACGCCGACAATCGGCCGAGCTTAGACCAGCCGTACGTCGCGCGCTACCGCGGCGGCGCCCCACGCCGGCATGTCTGCAAGATGACTGCGCTCGCCGCTCACCCCATCTTCGTCTCGAATTCGGCCGGCAGAACCACTTCGAGCACTTCGCAATCGTCGGAGTAGTCGAGGACGCGGTGGCGGATCTTGGGCGGCTGCAGCCAGGCGCTGCCGACGCGCATGGTCTCGGCGGGATGGCCGTCCATCTCGGTCCGTATCCAACCTTTGAGGACGTAGACCATCTGGAACTGGATATCGTGGGTGTGCCATTGGCGCACCTCGTCGGTGCAGGGCGGCAGGAAGCGGATGACGTGCGCGACGGCGAGACCGTCGGTGGCCGCGGCGATGCCGAGATCGCGGTAGCGCGCGTAGGAGCGCAGGCCGCCGCCGGCGAAGTCTTCCTCCTTGCTGTGGCTGAACGCGAACCGCGTTGCGGACATTGCTGCCTCCATCGGTGCCGCACAATCTATGACAGCGCGAGGCGTAAGTCCACTTTGACCCCATTTTGTAGCGCCGCTACGCCGTCGAGCCGGCCGCTCTGTTCACGCGGAGGCGCGGAGGGTTGTAGGGGCCCGCTGCGCGCGCCGGTGGCGCAGTTCCGCGGCAGTCCGGATTTCATCGGTCGACGGGCGCGCGCAGCGCGCCCCTACAAACGGCGTATCGAGAGTCGCT